>JBKOWY010000043.1:0-26967 GCA_046724655.1 Actinomycetota bacterium | reverse complement strand
CTACGGGTTTGCCGGGGCCGACCCGGAGTACCTCACGGCCTTCGGTGACTTTTTCCAGGACGCGTCCGTGGTGCGGCTGACTACGAACTACCGGTCCACCCCGCAGGTGGTGTCGGCGGCGGTGTCCGTCCTCGCCGATGGGGACGCGCCCGCCGAGGTCCGCAGCCGCCGGCCCGATGGTCCGTTCGCCGAGGTGCACTCGTATGCGAGCGACGAAGGCGAAGCCGACGGTGTCGCGAAGGCATTGCGCACCGCGCACGCCCCGGGGCGCCCGTGGTCGTCGATCGCCGTGCTGTACCGCACGAACGCGCAGTCGGCGCTGTTCGAGGAGGCGCTGCATCGTGAAGGCGTTCCGTTCCGCGTGCGCAGCGGCGGCCGCTTCCTCGACCGACCCCTGGTTCAGGTCGCGCTGGACACGTTGCGTCGCCGCACGCGCGAACTCCCGGGCGTACCCTTCGCCGGCCATCTGGAGGCCTTGACCGAGGATGCCGCCGGCGCTCCCGAAGAACGGCGCGAGCACTTCGACGCGGTCGCCCGCCTGGGCGAGGAGTACCTCGCGGCGGACGGCGGCGGTGGATCGCTCGAAGGGTTCCTCGAGTACCTCAACACCACGCTGCGGCCCGGTGACGACAGCGGCACGTCGTCAGCCAACGCAGTCGAGTTGCTCACCTTTCACCGCGCCAAGGGTCTCGAGTTCGACACCGTGTTCGTCGTCGGGGTCGAGAAAGGCCTCGTCCCCATCTCGCACGCCGAGACGTCGCGCGAGCTCGCCGAGGAGCGGCGCTTGTTGTACGTGGCGCTGACCCGCGCCGAGCGCAACCTGCACCTCAGCTGGGCGAAGAAACGCACCGTGGGGACGCGCACGTACGGCCGGGCTCCGAGCCCGTGGCTGATGCCGATCGAGGCAACCATTGCCGCCGCGCGCGCTGCTGAAGGCGGCGACAGCGGCGACCGGGGCCGTGCTCGACTGGCCGCGGCACGGGAACACGTGTCGCGCGCGCAGCGCCGCTCGGCCGCCGGGCCTGGCACCGCAAGCAGGGCGCCGAGATCCGACCTGCTCAAAGCCCTGCTCGAGTGGCGGCGCAACCTCGCGCGGGCGTCGGGCGTGCCTGCGTACGTGATTTTTCGCAACACGACCCTCGAGGCGGTCGCCGTCAACGGCCCGCGCTCGCGCAACGATCTGCTCGCGATACCCGGGATCGGCCCGGTCAAGGTCGAGCGGCACGGTCAGGCCCTTCTGGATCTGGTCGCACGGCACGCCAAAGGAGACGACGGCGAGGCCAGCGACGTGCGCGGCGCGCCGCCCCCGTAGCGCCCGCGGAGGCGGCGGCTTTGCCAACCGCCGGAGCAGGAGCTCGAGCCCGCGAGAGCGACGAGGAGGCCCCGTTGACGGGGCGGGCGCCGGCAGCCACCATGCGGGCACAGGATCCTCTCGGCAGGTCGGGTGACGCCATGTCGTGGTCGAGCTTCCCGGTCTTCCCCTCCGACGATGGATGGCCCTACCCCGACCTCCCCCGCGGGGTGGATGACCCCGCCGCCGACGACGAGGTCGACCTCGACGCCCTCGAGCTGCGAGCCGATCCGCACGCGTTCGAGTGCCTGAGCCCGGCCGAGTACGAGCTCGTGGCGCGCCGGTTCGGCTTGCATGGCCCGCCGATGTCGATGAAGGAGCTGTCCCACGACCTCGGCTGGTCGCACACCCAGACCCGTGACGCGCTGGGCCGTGCCATCGACAAGCTGCGGGTCAGGCTCACCGGCGACAGCCTTTGAGCCTCAGCACTCCCCCCACAATCCACGGGCGGCGCGCTTGGCGTCGAGTTCCTCGTGCAGCATGGCCCGGGCGTGCGAGTGGTTGGGCTCGATGACGAGAAGCCGGCCGTAGCCCCGGCGTAGCAGCTCGTCGTTGAACCGTTCACCGTCGACGATCACGTAGGCGAGGCGACGGCCGTACCGATCGCGCGCCTCGATGTCGGCCTCCAGCTGCACCGGCCGGCCCTGCAGCTGGGCCTCCGTGAAGGCAGCGGCTTCGGGACCGAAGCACTGGACGGGTTTGCGCGGATGGTGCGTCTCGGGCGTGTCGACGCCGAGCAGACGGACGGTATCGGCCACGCCGTCACGCTCGACGCGGATCGTGTCACCGTCGAGCACCTCGATGACGGTCCACTCCGCGGTCGCGGCCCGGCGCGCCTCGCCAAGCCGCCACCCCCCGATCGAGGCGGCGGCGATGACGATCGCCACAACCACGACCCGGGAGCGGGTCACGGCGCGCAGACTATCGGCGCCGTATGACGGGTACCCGTGAGATCGGCGCGCTCGGCAGGGCATCAACGATCAGCGGCAAACCCCCAGCTAGGTTGCCCGCTGATGGCTCGTCGGGTCCGGCGTCTCGCCGTCGTCGTCCTGCTGCTCCTCGTCGCAGGAGCAGTCGCGCTCGTGCTCACGACCCGTCCCCGGCTCGAAGACCGCCGTCACGACGTCGACCGCGCCTGGACCCCGCTGCGGGCGCCGCTCGCCGCCCGCTACGAGCAGCTCGCCGACGTCAACGCGCAGATGGCAGCGGCGGGAGCAGGCGACCGGTCCGTCACCCGGGCGCTGGGGACGACCCTGGCGCGCTGGGACCGGCTCCGCCGCGCCGGTGACGGTGACGCCGACGCCGAGGCCGAGGCGGAGACCGCGAACCGGCTGGAGGGCCTCGCGACGCGCGTCGGCGTCGTCGTGCTGACCTCCGACCGGCTCAAGGGCGTCGACCCGCTCAACCAGGCCTTCGCCGCGTTCCAAGGCGCGACGCCGCCGGCTCTGGCGGTGAAGACGTACAACGACGCCGCCCAGGAGTACGAGGACACGCGCAACAGCACGCTGCGCCGCCCGGTGGCCGCCCTGTTCGGTTACGAGTCGCGCCCGCAGTTGCTGCTGGCCGGCTGAGCCTGGCGCTACCTGGCGGCGCCGATCACGTTCTGGTTGGCGCGCTCGATGCGGGCCACTTCGTCGACGGGGGCGACGCGCCAGAAGCTGCGCAGCGTCACGTCCCAGTCGTCTAGCATCTCGCCGGCGCGCAACGACCCCGTGAGCTCCCTGTGGCGCTCGAGCAGGAAGCGCAGCTCTGCGGACTGCGGATCGTCGAGCTTCGACGCCTCGACGAGCTGCGGGTTGAGCCTCGCCGACAGCAGCCCGTCGGGATCGAACACGAACGCCTGCCCGCCGGTCATGCCGGCGCCGAGGTTGTAGCCGAACGGCCCGAGGATCACGCACGTCCCGCCGGTCATGTATTCACACGCGTGGTCGCCGGTCCCTTCGACGACGGCGGTCGCCCCGCTGTTGCGCACCATGAAGCGCTCGCCGGCGCGGCCGGCGATGAACACCTGACCCCCGGTCGCGCCGTACAACACGGTGTTGCCGGCGAGGACAGGGTCCCCGGCGTCGCCGGCGGGCGGCCGCACCGCGATGCGACCGCCACCCATACCCTTGCCGAGGTAGTCGTTCGCCTCCCCGATGAGGTCGAGCACCACGCCGTCGGCGAGAAAGGCGCCGAAGCTCTGCCCCGCCGACCCGGTGAACCGCGCGGTGGCCGAACCGGACGGCAGCCCCTCGCCCCACTCGAGCCCGATCGACCCGCCGAGCGACGCGCCGACGGTCCGGTCGGCGTTGGTGATCTCGTACTCGAGCTCGATGTCCTTCCCGTCCCAGAGGGCGGGGAACGCATCCGCCAGGAGCCGTTCGTCGAGCGACGACCGCGGCTGCTGGATGGGCACCGTAGCGACGAAGTGCAGCGGTACGTCCCCGGATGGCATCACGAGCAGCGGTGACAGGTCGAGCGCGTCGGCACGTGCTTCACCGGTCTGGCGCTGTCGCAGCAGGTCGACGCGCCCGATCGCCTCGTCGAGGCTGCGCAGGCCGAGGGACGCCAGCGTGCGGCGCACCTCCTCGGCGACGAAGATCATGTACGTGGCGACGCCCTCGGGCGTGCCCGCGAACTTCGCCCTGAGGTTGGGCCGCTGCGTCGCGATGCCGGTCGGGCACGTGTCGCGGTGGCAGGCGCGCACCATGATGCACCCTTCTGCGAGCATCGCCGCGGTGCCGAACGAGTACTCGTCGGCGCCGAGCAGGGCTGCCATCACGACGTCGCGGCCGGTCTTGAACCCGCCATCGACGCGGACGCGCACGCGCTCCCGCAGGTTGTTCTCGACGAGCGCCTGCTGCGTGTCGGCGAGGCCGAGCTCCCAGGGCATGCCGGCGTTCTTGATGGACGACAGCGGCGAGGCGCCGGTGCCGCCGTTGTTGCCGGAGATCTGCACGACGTCGGCGAGCGCCTTCACGACGCCGGCGGAGATCGTGCCCACGCCGTCTTCGGCGACCAGCTTTACCGACACCTCGGCGAGCGGGTTCACCTGCTTCAGGTCGTAGATCAGCTGGGCGAGGTCCTCGATCGAGTAGATGTCGTGGTGAGGCGGCGGCGAGATCAGCCCCACACCCGGCTGTGTGTGCCGGAGGCGCGCGATCTCGCCGCTCACCTTGTGCCCGGGGAGCTGGCCGCCCTCGCCCGGCTTCGAGCCCTGCGCGATCTTGATGTTGAACTCGTCGGCGAACGCGCAGTATTCGGGCGTCACGCCGAAACGGCCCGACGCGATCTGCTTGATGCGCGAGTTGCGGTCGCGATCGGTGCCCCGGGTGCGGTATCGAGCGGGGTCCTCACCGCCCTCACCGCAGTTGCTCTTGCCGCCGATCATGTTCATCGCGATGGCGAGGGTCTCGTGCGCCTCGGCCGACAGCGCGCCGTGCGACATGGCCCCCGTCGAGAACCGCCGCGTGATCGCCTCGGCCGACTCGACCTCGTCGATCGGGATCGGTTCGGCGGCGGGCACGAGTTCGAGCAGGTCGCGTAGCTCGGTGGTCGGGCGCGACTCCACGAGCTCGCGGAACTTCTCGTACAGGTCGGCGCGGCCCTGCTTGATCGCACCTTGCAGCAGATGGGCGGCGCGCAGGTCGGTCGGGTCGGACTCGGGCAGCGGCTCTGCGCCCGGGCCTTGCAGCACGATGACCTTGCCCTGGTCCTCGGCCGGGGCGGGCTCGACGGCCGCGAGCCGCCCGCTGACTTCGCCCTTCCGCGGGTTGCGTCTGCCGTTCTCGCCGTCGGCCGCGGGCACGAGCCCGAGCGAGTCGTGGAGGGCGTCGACGACGTCGGGGTTGTTGCCGTGGTATTCGCCACCGCGTTTGCGGTGCCGGAAGAACCCGGGCTCGTCGAGTGCCGCCTTCTCGCCGGCGAAGGCCGCCTCATGCCGTGCGAGCACGTCGGCGCCCAGCGTGTCGAAGCCGACGCCGCCGACCTCGGAGACCGTCTGCCGAAGGCACGTCTCGATCACCTCGGGACCGAGGCCGATCGCCTCGAAGATCTGCGCGGCGCGGTACCCGTCGACGGTCGAGATGCCCATCTTCGAGAAGATCTTGAGGACCCCGTCCTCCAGCGCGGCCTGCAGCTTCGCCTGGGCCTCCGAGGAGTGGAGCTCGCCGAGCTGGTCGTCGTCGGCCATGCTCGCCACGCTCTCGAGCGCGAGCCGCGGGCATACGGCGTCGGCGCCGAACCCGAGCAGACAGGCGACCCCGTGGACGTCGCGCGCGTCGCCGGACGCGATCACGATCGAGGCCTGCTGGCGTGTGTGCTCGGCGATGAGACGGTGGTGGACGGCTCCCAGCGCGAGCAGTGACGGGATGGGCGCCCGCGTGGGGCCGACGCTTCGGTCCGACACGACGAGGATCGACGCGCCGCCGGCGACGGCTTCGGCGGCGGCATCGGCGAGCTTCCGGATGGCGGGCCCGAGACCGCCGGCGCCGTCGGCAACCGGGAATGTGGCATCGAGTCGCCGCGCCTGGAACACGCCGCCGTCGGAATCGAGCAACGCCTCGACCGCGGACGGATACAAGAAGAACGACGGCAGCTCGAGCAGGCGGGCTGCGCCGGGGTCCTCGGTGAGCAGCGGCCGGCGCGGCCCGAGGCACGTACGCAGCGACATCACGAGTCGCTCACGAAGGTGGTCGATCGGCGGGTTCGTGACCTGCGCGAAGCGCTGCTTGAGATAGTTGAACATCGGCCGGGGATGGGTCGCGACGGCCGCGAACGGCACGTCGTCACCCATCGAGAACGTCGGCTCCTTGGCGTCGGTGGCCATGGGCTTGAGCACCATCGCCACCTCCTCCCGCGTGAGACCGAACGCGACCTGTTGGCGCACGAGGTCGTCGCGGGCGGGCGGCATCTCGACGGGCGAGCCGATGTCGGCAGGGAGAAGACCGTCACGCGCCCACGTCGAGTACGGCTTCTGACGCGCCAGCCACGTCTTGACCGCGGTGGCGTCCTGCACCGCGGTGACTGTCGCCGCGGCATCCCCGTCATCGGCAACGTGGTCGGGGTCGACGCAGATCATGTCGCCGGGCCCGAGGCGGCCGCGCTGCACGGCGCCGTGACCGGTGACCGGCACGGCCCCGACCTCGGACGCGCACATGACGAGCCCGTCCTGGCACACCTGCCACCGCAACGGGCGCAGTCCGTTGCGGTCGAGGGCGGCGCCGACGCGACGCCCGTCGCTGAAGATCAGGCCGGCGGGCCCGTCCCACGGGTCGGTGAGGCACGCGTGGTAGCGGAAGAACCCGCGCACGCCACGCGGGAGGTCGCGCTGGCCTTCCCACGCTTCGGGGACGAGCATCGCGACGGCGTGGCGGATGTCGCGGCCGCCGCGCACGAGCAGCTCGACGGCCGAGTCGAGCTTCCCGGAGTCGGAGTCCTCCGGATCGAGCACGGGTCGGAACAGCTCCTCCGGGCCGAGACCGGCGTCCTCGGTGCCCAGTCGGCCGCGGGCGATCATGCGCAGCTCGTTGCCGCGCACGGTGTTGATCTCGCCGTTGTGGCACAGGTGCCGGAAGGGCTGCGCTCGTTCCCACGCCGGCGTCGTGTTGGTCGAGAAGCGGCTGTGGAAGATCGCGAGCGGCGCGCCGAAGTCGCTGTCGGCGAGGTCGGGATAGAAGGCGGCGAGCCGATCGCTCAAGACCAACGCTTTGTAGGTGACCGTGACGAACGAGAAGCTGGCGAAGTAGTGGCGCACCCGCGCCTCACGGCACGTCGCCTCGGCTCGTCGGCGCGCCCGGTAGGCCTGCCGTTCGGCCTCGACGTCGTCGACGCCTTCGGGACGCACCAGGATGCCGTGCCAGAAGGACGGCTGGTCGACTCGCGCCGCCGCGCCGAGGTGCGACTCGTCGATCGGCACCGGACGCCATCCGGCGAGCTCGATCCCCTCGGCCGAACACGCGTCCGCGACGGCGTCCTGCGCGACGCGGACGGCGTCGTCGTCGGAGAGGGGAAGGAACGCGGAGACCACGCCGACCCGGTCGGCGTCGAGCTCGCGCCCGAGCTCCCGCGCGCCGACCTGGGCGAAGAACCGGTGAGGGATCGGGACGAGGAGGCCGGCGCCGTCGCCGGAGATGCCGTCGGCCGCGATCGCCTGGCGGTGGCGGACGCAGGCCAGCCCGGTCAGCGCGAGGTCGACGATCTCCCGGCTCGCGTTGCCCGAGGCGTGCGCGACGAAGCCGATGCCGCAGGCATCCAGCTCAGCGCGTTGGCGCGGCGCGCGATCGAAGGCGGGCAACCGAGGTCTCCTCGCTCCCGGGACGAGTCAGTGGTTAGGCCAGCAGGAGCGACGACGCTGTCGCGGAAAGGCCACGATACCTGAACCGCCACGGGGCGCCGCACATTTCGGCATGTAAGCATGCGACGTGCCCGGCGAACCCGGTGTCCGGAATGCTCCGCTCGTTGCCGTGCTCGGCGGCGGGCAGCTGGGCCGCATGCTCGCGTTGGCCGGAATCCCGCTCGGCCTCCGCTTCCGGTTCGTCGACCCGAGCCCCGACGCGACCGCCGGCGCGGTGGGCCCGCTGGTCGTCGCGGAGCTCGGCGACGAGGCCGCGCTGGCGCGAGTGACCGAAGGCGCCGCCGTCGCCACGTACGAATGGGAAGGTGTTCCTGCAAGTGGCGCGCGCCTCGTGGCCGCCGCCGGCACACCGGTGCTGCCCCCGCCGGTCGCCCTCGACGTCGCCCAGGACCGCCTGCGCGAAAAGGAGCTGTGCCGCCGGCTCGGGATCCGGACGCCCGAGTTCGCGCCCGTCGACGACCGCACGGACCTGGACCGGGCCGTGAAGGAGCTTGGTTTGCCGAGCGTGCTCAAGACACGACGCGGCGGATACGACGGCAAAGGCCAAGTCGTGCTGCGCGAGCCGGGCGCCGTCGACAGGGCGTGGGCCGAGCTCGGCGGCGTCCCGCTCATCGTCGAGGCGCACGTTCCGTTCGACCGGGAGCTGTCGATGCTTGCGGCACGCGGCCACGACGACGCGAACGCGTACTGGCCGCTGGTCGAGAACCACCACGCCGGCGGCATCCTCCGGCGGAGCGTGGCTCCCGCGCCGGGCGTGTCAGTGGCGCTACAGGAGGCGGGCGAGCGGATCGCGGGCAAGCTGCTCGACGCGCTCCAGTACGTCGGCGTGCTCGCGGTGGAACTGTTCCACGTCGGCGGGCAGCTGCTGGTGAACGAGCTCGCGCCGCGCGTGCACAACTCGGGCCACTGGACGATCGAGGGCGCCGTCACGAGCCAGTTCGAGAACCATCTGCGTGCAATCCTGGGCTGGCCGCTCGGCTCGACGGCAGTGGTCGGCGTCAGCGCGATGGTCAACTGTGTCGGCGCGCTCCCAGACCCGCGCGCCGTTCTCGCTGTCCCGGGCGCGCACTTCCATGACTACGCCAAGGCGCCACGTCCCGGGCGCAAAGTCGGCCACATCACGATCACCGCCGGAGATCCCGATGAGCTCCGGGCGCGCATGACCCGGCTCGCCGGGTTGCCGGGCACGGACATACCGGCGTGACACCCGAGGTGCTGTCGCCGTACGTGCGGTTCACGCGCGAGGAATGGGCACGGCTGCGGGCGGCGACGCCTCTCACGCTCACCGAAGGCGACCTCGAGGCCATGCGCGGCATCAACGAGCGCATCGACCTCGACGAGGTCGCCGACATCTATCTGCCGCTGTCACGGCTCCTGAACCTGTACGTCGCCGCCAGCCAAAACCTCCACCGCGTCAGCGACACGTTCCTGGGAAGCCCGGCGGCGAAGGTTCCGTACGTCATCGCGATCGCCGGCAGCGTCGCCGTCGGCAAGAGCACGACGGCGCGCATCCTCCAGGCGCTGCTCGCCCGCTGGCCCGACACGCCGCAGGTCGACCTCGTGACGACCGACGGCTTCCTCTTCCCGAACCGCGTGCTCGAAGAGCGCGGTCTCATGGAGCGCAAGGGGTTTCCGCAGAGCTACGACCTCCGGCGGCTCGTGCGGTTCCTCGCCAATGTGAAGTCCGGCCGGGCCGAGGTGCGCGCCCCGGTCTACTCGCACCTCACCTACGACATCGTCCCGGACGAGGAGCAGGTCGTGCGACAGCCCGACATCATGATCCTCGAAGGGCTGACGGTCCTCGAGACCGGTGAGGGCCGCGCCGGACGGCCGCCGCCCCTCTTCGTTTCGGATTTCTTCGACTTCTCGATCTACGTCGACGCGGACGAGTTCGACATCGAGCAGTGGTACCTCGAGCGGTTCCTCACGCTCCGCCAGACCGCCTTCACGGACGAGCGCTCGTTCTTCCATCACTTCGCCGCGCTGGCGGAGGACGAGGCGATCGAGGTCGCCCGCCAGATCTGGCGTTCGATCAACGGCCTCAACCTGCACGACAACATCCTCCCGACGCGCGAGCGAGCGCAGCTCATCCTCGAGAAGGCCGCTGACCATTCGGTCCGGGCCGTCCGGTTGCGAAAGCTGTGACGCGGGCTACGAATCGCAAAGAAAAGGTGCCCCAGCCCGTAGGAAATCGGCGGCTCGGAGCGATGATGGGAACGTGAGCGAATGGCCGGACGCGGCTGTGAGCGCCGGACAAGGGGAGGGCACGGGGGCGGGCGAGCCCGATCGCGCCGCGTTCCTCGCCTTCTACCAGGACGCCGTGCCCGAGGTGTACGGGTACTTCCTCCACCGCTGCGGCGACTCGGCCACCGCCGAGGACCTGACCTCGGAGACGTTCCTCGCCGCCGTGCGCAACCTGGAGGACGGACGGCCCGTCCCCTTCGACATCTCCTGGGTGATCGGCGTCGCCCGCCACAAGCTCGCCGACCACTGGCGCCGGCGTGCCCGCGACGATCGGCTGCGCGACGCGCTCGAGCAGGATCCCGAACGCGAGGACGACCCGTGGGAGGTACGCCTCGACCAGCTGCGCGCGACCGACGTGCTCGCCGCGCTCGGCCCTCACCACCGGCTCGCACTCACCCTGCGATACGTGGACGGCCTCCCCGTCACCGAGGTGGCCGACCTGCTCGGCCGCACGCCGAATGCCACCGAGGCGCTACTGGTTCGCGCCCGGGCCGCGTTCCGCCGCGTGTACCTGGAAGGAGACAGCCATGACTGATCCTCTCGAGGCGCTGCGTCGCACGCGCGACGCAGCGCCGCCGCGACCGGCATTCGTTGCCGAGCTGGCCGACCGGTTGCGCGCCGAGCTCGGCATCCGAGAGGGGGACGAAGTGACACAGCTGATGCGGACCGCGATGGGTGACATGCCCGTGCGCGGGAACGTGCCCCGCGCCCTGCTCGACGTCATCGACGACCAGGGCTACGCGGTGCTCGAGAACGCACTGCAGCCCGCCAAGGTCAGTGCTGTGCGCGACGCGCTGGCGCCGTACCTCGGCGAGGGCCCGTTCGGGCGTAACGACTTCGAGGGTTTCCGGACCAAACGCGTCTACAGCCTCCCGGCCAAGTCGCGCGCGTTCGACCGGCTCATCGAGGACGAGCGCGTGCTCGACGTCGCCGGCGCGCTGCTCGGGCCGAACTTCCTGCTGACCGCGGCCCTGGCGATCAACCTGGGTCCCGACGAGACGGCCCAGGACCTCCACTACGACGAAGCGTTCTATTACGGTCTGCCGCGGCCGCGCCGGCCCCTCTCGCTCAGCACGCTGTGGGCGATCGACGACTTCACCGCCGACAACGGCGGGACGCTGATCGCTCCCGGGAGCCAGAACTGGGGCGACGGGCCGCCCGCCCCGACGGCCGAGCTCGTTCCCCTCGAGATGCCGGCGGGGTCGGTCGCCATTTATCCCGGCACGCTCTGGCACGCAGGCGGCGCCAACACGACCGCCCGGTTCCGACTCGGGATCTCGATCCAGTACGTCGTGGCGTGGGCGCGCCAGCAGGAGAGCTACCTGCTTGCCGTGCCACCGGAGACGGTGCGGCAGCTGTCACCCCGGCTGCGTCAGCTACTCGGCTACAGCATCCATCCGCCGTTCATGGGCCACGTCGACGGCCGCCACCCGGAGAAGACGCTGGGCTAGACCTGCGCTGCGGCCACATCGACAGGACGTGACCGGTTGCGGGGTCGGTCCTACCTTCGAGCAACTCGAGGTAGGCCTGCTCGACGGCCTCGGGGCCGGAACCGTGGCGAATCGTGAGCCATCCGTCGGCGAACTGGACGAATCGCCGCCACGCCTCCCCGACCCGATCGTCGAGGCCGGTCCGACCCCAGTCCCTGGATCGTTTGACGATCTGATCGGGCGCAAAGAAGAAGGACGGCGCCGGGCCCGGCAGGTCAGCCGCAGCAGCTGCGGGCTGATCCCAATGGGTCGCGCCGACCATCATGCTGTGCGTCAACCGGTGGCCGTAGGCGCCGTGCATCGCGGCGCGGACCGCTTGGTCGCCGGCGACGTCGACGAATGCTGCGCGCGTCTCGCCCAGTTGTCCGATCTCGCCGTAGGGCACCACCTGGTCGTACGCACCGAGTCCTTTCACGAAGTCGGCATTGCCGGCCGACGTAAGGCCGAGAACCTCGGGCCCCGTCCGCTGCTCGAGCTGGAACGCGGTACCGATAGACGTCTTGCTCGATGCGCTCGAGATCACAACCGTTTCGGCGTCGAAGAAGGCGTTGTCCTCGAGGAAGTCGTCGATGAGGAATGAGGTGAAGAACAGCGGAAAGAGCAGCATCCGGTGGTCTTCGTATCGCTGGTCGTGGGAAGGATCGTCGTCGACGCGCTGGTACTGGTTGTAGGTGCTCGGTAGGTGTGCCCGATGGGGCGCGGCGTCCGTGAAACCCCGGAGGTCGACCCGTTCGGGCGCGACCACTAGGTGCGTCGACATGGGGAGGTAGCCGTAGACGCGTGCGCCCTCGGCGACATCGTCGTGCCTGGTCGCGGTGACGTCGGCGAATCCCCACACCGGGATGCGCCCCCATGACGGGTCTTCGTGGGCAGGAAAGAAGTCCCAGTACCTGAGCGCGTCACCCATGACCGCATAGGTGATGTTGTTCGCCGTCAGGGCGAACGCGTCGACGCTCAGCAATACCTGGCCCGGCGCGAGCTCCGATGGCTCCAGGTCGATCGCCCGACACTCATGCAGGTCGGCCCGCTTGACCTCGAAGTCCATCGTCAATCTCGAACCATAAGTGCATCGGCCGCGATCTCCATGTGACCGAGGTGCTGGTACAGCTCCTCGAGCACGTAGAGCACGATGGCCCCGTCCGATTCGTCGCCACCCTCGAGGAACTGTCGCCCGGGTCCGAGCGGCCTCTCGTACGCGCTTGCGTCACCGAGGCGGTCCGCCACGTCCAGCATCTGCGTGAACGGGTGGCGCAGGTACAGCTCCGCCGTCGCACGCTCGAGCTCCACGGGCCGGAGTGTTGCATACGCCGACGTTGACGGGAGTCGGCCTCCGGTAGTACGCGGAGGGTGTGGCGGACCAAATGCAGAGCTCTGTGACCGACGACGAGCAGCAGCCGACGATCATCGACGAAGTGGACCATGTGGCGGACGGCGCTTCGTGGCGTGGCGACGGGGCTCGGTGGCTGCAAGATCTGGAGCAGATCGAGCTCGAGGAGTCGAAGAAGGCCCAGGAGCGCCATGCGCAGGAGGCCGACGAACGGCGGGCACGCTGGCAGGCCGAGTATGACCGGGCCGAGCGGGCGGCCGCCGAGCGCGTGGCGCGCGAAGGACAGGATCGCCAGGCGCGCTGGCAGGCCGAGGACGAGCGACTAGCACGAGAAGCAGAGGAACGGCGGGCGCACTGGCAGATCCAGTACGAACAGGCGGAACGGGACGCCCAGGCGCGAGCGCTGCAGGAGGCGACGCAGCGACACGCACATTGGGAAGCCGAGTATGCGCGCGCGGAGGCCGAGGCCCAGGAGCGGGCAGCGCGGGAGGCCGAGCAACGCCAAGCGCGCTGGCAGGGTGAGTACGAACGGGCCGAGCAAGAAAGCGAGGAGCGTTGGACGCGCTGGCGGCGCGAGTACCAGCACGCGTGGGAAGAGGCGCAAGCACGCATCGACCGCGAGGCGCGGGGACGACAGGAACGCTGGCAAACCGAGTTCGAGATGGCCGAGCAGCAAGATCAGGAGCGGGCCGAGCTCGACGCGCAGGAGCGTCGGGCCCGTCTCGATGCGGACTACGAGCGCGCGCTGCGCGAGGCATACGCGCGCGTCGAACACGAGGTCCAGGTTGCTCGGGAGCGCTGGGAGATTGACTTCGGGCGCGCCCAGCGGGAAGCAGCCGAACGCGCGGCGCGTACCGCCGAAGAACGGCGAAGGCGACTGGATCTCGAGTATGCGCGCGCCGAGGACGAAGCCCAGCAACGCCGTGAACGCGCCGCCCAGGAGATCCGCCAGCGTTGGGAGGCCGAGTTCGAGCGTGTCGAGCTCGAAGCCGAGGAGGCCCACCGGCAGGCGCTGGAGGAGCAGCGCGCCCGCGAGGCCGACGAGGTCCGGTCCCGCTTCGGCGACGGCGAGGAGGACGCTGTCCAGCGGGCGCTCAGCACGCTACGAGAGCGCTGGATGCACGAGGACGAGCAGTCCCGCCGTGAGCGCCGGCAGCGGCGGGAGCCGCAGCTCGAGGCTCTGCGGCAGCGCTGGGATGCCGAGGAACGCCGCGCCTTGGACGAGGCGTTCGAGGGTCGTGCCGAAGCGGCGGAGGAGCGGCGCCAGCGATGGGAAGCCGAATATGCGCGGGCCGAGCGGGAGGCGCAGGCGCGGGCGGTGCAGGAGGCCGAGGAGCTGCGTCAGCGCTGGGAGGCGGAATACGAGCGGGCACAGCGGGAAGCCCGGGCGCGGGTCGCCGAGGAAGCGGACGACCTGCGCCGGCGCTTCGAGGCGGAGGCCGACCGACTCGCTCGAGAATCGCGAGCACGCCGCGAACGCGAGATCCGGGAACGGCGCGAGCGCTGGGCGGCCGATGAGCAGCGTGATCTGCGCGAAGCAAACGAACGCGCCGTCCGAGAGCTGCGCGAGCTGCGCGAACGCTGGACGGCGGAGGAAGAGCGGGCCCTGCGAGAAGCTCGAGAGCGCGCTGCTCGGCAGGCTCTCGAACTACGCGAATGGTGGGAGACCGAAGACGAGCGCGCCACGCGAGAGGCCCTTGCCCGCGCGATTCGGGAAGCGGGTGCGCTGCGCGCTTGGTGGGAAATCGAGGAGCAACGCGCCGCCGAGGAAGCGCGTGATCGTGCCGCGCGCGAAGCCGGAGAGCAGCTGAGAAAAGAAGAAGAACAGCGCGCCAGCCTTAGGGCGGAAGCCGAACGCGCTTTTCACGAGGCTGCCGACCGAGCCGCCGCGGAAGCCGAGGAGCGGCGCCGGCGGTGGGAGGGCGAGGATCACCGCACGATCCGCGAAGCCGCAGAGCGCGCTGCACAGGCAGCCGAACAGCGGCGCCGCCGCTGGGAGGCCGAGTACCAGGGGGCGGTCGCGGCCCGCTACACGCGCGAGCTCCAAGACAATCAGCGCCTCCGCGACGACCTCGAAGCTGAATATCAGCGACTACTCGCTGATTCCGAGGCGAACGCCCGAGACCGAGGTCACCAGCTCCGCAACCAGTGGCAGGTGGACCAGCCACCGGGAACGTGACGATCCCCACCCGATCGCTCGGCCAAGGTCTCGAAGTCTCCGCCCAGGGCCTCGGCTGCATGGGCATGAGCCAGATCTACGGGCCTGCCGACGAGACCGAGTCGCTCGCCACCATCGCCCGGGCGCTCGAGCTCGGTGTCACCTTCCTCGACACGGCCGACGTGTACGGCCTGGGTCACAACGAGGAGCTCGTAGGGCGGGCGATAGCGGGACGCCGCGACGAGGTCGTGCTGGCGACGAAGTTCGGGATCGTCCGGCGACCCGACGACAGCACCTTCCGCGCCGTGAACGGCCGGCCCAACTACGTGCGCAGCGCATGCGACGCATCACTCGCGCGCCTCGGCGTCGACCACATCGACCTCTACTACCAGCACCGCGCCGACCCGAACGTGCCGATCGAAGACACCGTGGGCGCCATGGCCGAGCTGGTCGATGCCGGCAAGGTGCGTCACCTCGGTCTGTCGGAGGCGGCCCGCGACACGATCCGGCGCGCGCAGGCCGTGCACCCGATCAGCGCGCTCCAGAGCGAGTGGTCACTGTGGAGCCGTGACATCGAGGGCGAAGTGCTCCCCACCGCTCGCGAGCTCGGTATCGGGATCGTCCCGTACAGCCCACTCGGGCGCGGGCTGCTGACCGGACAGATCCGCAGCGCCGATGACCTCTCCCGTGGGGACTTCCGGCGGGGCACGCCTCGCTTCGAGGGCGAGAACCTGCACCGCAACCTCGAGGTCGTCGAGCGGGTTCGCACGATCGCGACCGAAAAGGGCGTCACGGCCGGGCAGCTCGCGCTGGCGTGGGTGTCAGCGCAGGGCGATGACGTCGTACCCATCCCGGGAACGAAGCGCCGCACCTACCTGGAAGAGAACGTCGCGGCCGCCCTCGACGTGCTCACCGCAGACGACATTGCGGAGCTCGAGGCCGTCGCGTCGACGAGTGCCGTGTCCGGAGCGCGCTACGCCGACATGGCCTGGGTGTCCGGCCAGACTCCCGCGAAGGCGTGACCAAGTCGGTCGAGCTGCGGCGCCATACCGACAACGACGGCGACGAGCTGACGCCAGACGGCGTGCGCGCCGCGCTCGAGATCGGCGCCCGGCTGCAAGGTGGCTACGAATTGCTCGTGTCGTCGGGTATGCAGCGAGCGACGCAGACGCTCGCGTGCTTCCTCGCCGCACTCGGTGAGCACGTGCCCGGCGGTGCGATCGTGGAGCGGGGGCTCCGAACCGAGTCCGAGGGCCGCTGGCGCCAGATCTATGCGGAAACGGGCGCGCCGAACCTCGAGTCGTTCCGCGCCGCCGACCCCGAGTTCGTGGCCGGCGAGGCGGAGCGGCTCGGCGCCGCGCTCGGTCGGATCTTCGACGCGCTTCCGGAGAACGGCCGCGCCCTCGCCGTCGGGCACAGTCCCACGAACGAGGCTGCGGTTTTCGCACTCACCGGCAAGTTCGTGGGACCCCTTGCGAAAGGCGCCGGTGTGCTCGTCGCGGCCGACGGCAATGAGTACCGCGTCGAGCCGCTCGGCTAACTCTCTGGTCGCACTTGCTTGCGCGAGTGCTCCAGCCAACCATCGTCTCGATCCGGGGCCGGGGAAACCCCGGTCCCTATCCGAGGCCCCTTTCATCGCGTGGCAGAGCGAGCTACTTGATCGCGCCGGCGTCGCGCAGCTTCGCGAGCTCGTCGGGACCGAATCCCCAGTCGGCAAGCGCCTGATCGGTGTGCTGGCCGGGTTGGGCGGCGCGCCGCGTGATGGCCCCGGGGGTCCGGCTGAACCGGGGCGCCGGAGCAGGCTGCTGCACTCCCTCGAGCTCGACGACGGTGTCGCGGGCGCGTATGTGCGGATGCTCGGTGGCCTCGCTCATCGTGAGCACTGGCGCGAAACAGGCGTCGGTGTGCTCGAGGATCTCGCGCCACTCGTCACGCGTCTTCGACTTGAACACCTCCGTGAACCGCTCGCGCAGCACCGGCCAGCCGCTCCGGTCCATCTGCGCCGGCAGATCCTCGTTCGAGAGCCCAAGCCGCTCGACAAGCTCGGCGAAGAACTGCCGCTCGAGCGCACCGACGGACACGAACTTGCCGTCGGCGGTCTCGTAGGTGTCGTAGAAGGGCGCGCCGGTGTCGAGCACGTTGCCGCCGAGGTTCTCCTCGTCGAAGACGCCCATCGCGCGCAGCCCCCACGTCATCGCCATGAGCGCAGCGCTCCCGTCGACCATGGCCGCGTCGACCACCTGCCCCTCGCCCGACGATCTTGCCTCGAGCACCGCGCACACGACCCCGAACGCGAGCAGCATCCCGCCGCCGCCGAAGTCGCCCACGATGTTCATCGGCGGGGTCGGCTTGCTGCCCGCCCGACCGAAGTGCGCGAGCGCACCGGCCAGCGAGATGTAGTTGATGTCGTGGCCGGCGGCCTGCGAGTACGGCCCCTCCTGGCCCCACCCGGTCATGCGGCCGTACACGAGCCTCGGATTCCGAGCGCGGCACGCCTCGGGACCGATCCCGAGCCTTTCCGCGACGCCGGGCCGGAACCCTTCGATGAGCGCGTCCGCCTGCTCGACCATGCGAAGCAGCGTCTCGACTCCGTCGGGGTGTTTGAGGTCGATCCCGATCGAGCGCCGGCCGCGGTTCAGGACCTCCATCCATCCGGGATCGAAGCCGAGCTCCACCGATTGGGCGCGGTCGACGCGCACGACGTCGGCGCCCATGTCGGACAGCATCATCGCCGCGAACGGCCCCGGGCCGATGCCCGCGATCTCGATCACCCGCACATCTGAGAGCGGTCCCATGCGGGGACCCTACCCTGGCGCTGTCATCGCTAGGGTCGCTGCATGCCCACACCACAGCGCATCATTCCGATCCTTATATACGAGGACATCGAAGCGGCACACGACTTCCTGGTCGAGGTGTTCGGCTTCGACGCCGGAGGCATCCAACGTGACGGGGACGGTTACGTCGTGCACGGCGAGGTCGTGTCCCAGCAGGGACCGATCTGGCTCCACCGCGTCACCGCCGAGCACGGGCTCGCCTCCCCCCGCACGATGGACGTCGCGAGCGGTGGCCTCGTCGTTCACGTCGACGACGTCGACGCCCACTTCGAGCACGCCCGCACCGCCGGGGCGAAGCTCGACCGCGAGCCGACCGACCAGGAGTACGGGCAACGGGAGTACGGCGTACGCGATCTCGAGGGCCACCGTTGGTGGTTCGCAACACCGTTGACGTAGCTAGTTCTCCGCGCATGGTCGAGACGCTCGCTTCGGGGTACGGGTTGATCGAGGGGCCGACGGTCGACGGCGACGGGAACCTGTACTTCAGCGACGTGCTCGGCGGTGGTGTGTACCGGCGCGACCCCGGCGGAGCGATCACCACCATGGTGCCGAAGCGACGGGGCGTCGGCGGAATCGTGCTCCACGCCGACGGCGGCGTGGTCGTTTCCGGCCGCGACGTCGTACACGTGCGCGACGGCGAGAATCGGAGACTTCTTGCGGTCGAGGACATCCTCGGCTGGAACGACATGTGCGCCGATTCGGTCGGCCGCGTCTATGCCGGTTCGATCCGTTTCGCCGTCTTCGATGCCGACGCCGAACCTGTCCCGGGTGAGCTGTGGCGGATCGACGGCCAGGATCAAGCGATCGTCCTGTACCGCGGCGTCCTCCACGCCAACGGAGTCGCGCTGTCTCCCGGCGAGCGCACCATCTACCACTCGGACACTCGCAACAACGTGATCCTCGTGCACGCGCTGGCTGACGACGGCACTGCCCGTGACCGGCGCGCCTTCCACTTCCCTCCCGGCGCACCTGACGGACTTGCGCTCGACGCGCAAGGGCTCCTGTGGGTGGCGTCGGCGGGCGGCGGATGCGTCGCGCGCCTGACGCCGGAAGGCGAGATCGACCGCGTGCTCGATGTCCCGGCGCAGACCGTCACGTCGCTCTGTTTCGGGGGCGGCGACGCACGCGACCTCTATGTTGTGACTGCTGACAACACAGAGGCGCCGGATCGTGGCGGCACGATCTTCCGAATCCCGGTCGACGTCACCGGCGCACCCGTCCACCCGGCGCGCATCTAGAAGGCGAGCTGCAACCCCGGCCGCGGCCACGGCATCGACACGAGCTTGCCCGTGGCCGAGCACGTCACGAAGGCCGTCGTGAGGTCGTCGCCACCGAAGCACACGTTCGTCACCATCGGATCCGGGAACGGCACGTGCTCGGCGCTGCTGCCGTCGGGCGCGAACACCGTCAACCCGCCGTTCACGAGCGTGCCGACGACGATGTTGCCGCCGCTATCGACGGCCAATGAATCGAGCAGCTGCATCCCGGGAAGCCCGTAGACGAGCTGTCCCCCGTTGCCGATCGGCGGCGTCGGTGCCGCGAGCTCGCCCGCCCCCGCGAGGTCCCACGCCCACACGCGTCCCGCGAACGTCTCGGCGGCGTAGACGCGTGTCCCGTCCGGCGACAGGCCCACGCCATTGGGCCCGTCGAGTGGGTACACGACTTCTCGGATGTCCGAGCCGTCGGGTCGGGCGTAGTAGAGGCCACCGTGCGTCTTGTCGCGCTCGCGCCAGCGGCCGTGGTCTGTGAACCAGAAGCCGCCGCTGTCGTCGAAGACAAGGTCGTTGGGACCGATGAGCGGATGCCCGTCGCATTCGCGGTACAGCACCGTGACCTCGCCGGTCGCGAGGTCGACGCGCTCGATGCGCCCACCGGTGTGGTCCTGCGGGAGGTAGCTGTCCGGGAGCGTCATGCCGCCCATATCGTGCGAGCCGTAGCCGCCGCTGTTGCACACGTACACCGCGCCGTCGGGCCCGATGGCGAGGCCGTTGGGACTGCCGCCGTTCTCGGAGACGATGTCCTTCTTCCCGTCGAGCTGCACGCGCATCACGGTGCCGCCCAGCAGCTCCGTGCACAGCAGCGTCTCGTCCGGCAACCAGACCGGCCCCTCCGGGAACCGCAACCCGCTGGTGATCTCGGTGATCTGCTCAGCCATGGCAGCTGAGCGAACCACTGCTTGACCGGCCGGTCAAGCAGGGGTTGGATGGCGCCCATGAAGCTGCGCCTGGAGCCGTCCGACGAGTACATGCACCCGCTGGAAGAGGCCAAGAACTTCAACGAGTCGATGTACTTCAACTTCTACGACCCGTCCGAGCGCATGGGCGGGTGGGTGCGACTCGGCAACCGCGCCAACGAGGGCTACGCCGAGATGACGACGTGTCTCTATCTTCCGGACGGCCGCGTCGGCTTCATGTTCAGCCGGCCCGAGATCGCCGACAACGACGCGTTCGACGCCGGCGGGATGCGCTTCGAGGTGCTCGAGCCGTTCAAGGAGCTGCGCGTCTCCTACGCCGGCAAGGTGGCGTTGCTCGAGCGGCCGCTCGAGATGGCGAACCCGCGGCAGGCCTTTACGGAGAACCCGTGGGTGGAGACAAGTGTCGAGCTCGCGTACCGCGGCGTGTCGCCCATGTGGGGCGGCGAACCCGTCAACGACGACGGCTCGCCGATCACCGAGAACGCGGAGCAGGGCTTTGCCCGCGGCCACTACGAGCAGCATGTCGGCGCGCGCGGCGTCGTGCGGGTCGGTGACGAGGAGTGCGCGATCGACGGCTACGGCCTGCGCGACCACTCATGGGGTCCGCGCTACTGGCAGTCGCCGTGGTGGTACCGGTGGCTCACCGCCAACTTCGGCGAGGACGTCGGGTTCGTGATCTCGATCGTCACGTCGCGCGACGGCGGCCAGCGGATCGGTGGGGTCGTGCTCGAGGACGGCGAGTACCGCTCCATCGACGACGTGAAGCTCGAGACCGACTGGCGCGGCGCCGATTCGTACCACCAGGAGATGCGGGCACTCGCGCACACCGCCGATCGCGACTACGAGATCGAGGGCAGCGTCTTGTCGCTCATCCCGCTGCGGAACCGCCGCCAGACGCCGGACGGCGACACGCTCGTGACTCGCATCTCCGAAGGCATGACCGAGTGGCGATGCGACGGCAAGGTCGGGTACGGGCTCTCCGAGTACCTCGACCAGATCGTCGACGGGCAGCCGGTCGGCGTGAGGGACTGATGACTGATCTGTCGCCGACGCAAGCTCCGGCTCCTGCGGCGCCGGTCGGCAAAGCCGCCGCCGCCGCGGCCTGACTCGTTCAGCTCTACCAGCTGCCGCCGCCGCCCCCGCCGGCTCCCCCGCCCGAGAAGCCACCGCCGGACGAGAAGCCGCTCGAGCCTGACGTCGACGGCGGCGTCGACGTGAGCGTTCCCGACGTCGACACCGTGAAGCCGTCGATCGCGCTCGAGAACGCGAAGAACGTGAACGCGGTCGACGACAGGTACCACGACGACGTGTCGGGCGGCTGGTCGTCGAGGCCCGCGAACGCGGCCGCCCATTTCCCGGTGGCGCCGAAGACGATCGCGTAGGGCAGGTACTCGGAGAACAGGTTCTTCCTCTCGGCGAAGCGGGCGCGTTCCTTCTCGGACTCGTTGATGAAGCGGCGAAATCCCTCGGTGCGGCGCAGGACGGCGGTGCCCTTCGCCGTGCGCTGCGGGATCCAGTACGCGCCGAAGGTGAGCAGGATGCCCGCGATGATCAACGGGATCCCGAGGAGCGCAGCGTGCGTGCGCCAAGCAAGCAGGATGGTCAGTCCGACGCCAGCCAGTAGCACGAGCACGCCGAGGAGCCCCCACTGCGTGCGCGCGACCGACGGGAGCCGCGCGAACCAGCCCTGTGACATGGCGTCATCGATCAGCGCCTGCTGCACGTCCTGCAGCTTCGGGGCGAACGTGTACCTGAGGTCGGATAGCTGAACCTCGTTGCCGTCTTCGTACAACGCGGCGAGGAGCCTCTGCTCGTACTCCTTGAGCTCGGGGCCCGGCTCCTTCTTCTTGGTCAATTTCCAGTCCGGCGTATGGACGATGCCTCCCTCTCCGGGCAGCTCTTCGATCACGAGATATCCGCGTACGGCGAGGTCGACGATCGTCGCCGTCACGTCGAGAGGGTTGGCGCTGAAGTCGACGAGCGTCCCGAGCTGCCCGGGCCTGAGGTTGTCGGGCGGCACGAACTCTACGGGTGTCTCCTCATGGTGCAGCACGGGAACGAACTCCTCGCGACCTCCCTCGCTCCCGAACGCCTGGTCGACGGGTGAGCCGACGTACCGCCGGTCCCTCCCGAAGCGGTACTGGATGAGCAGGAACGCGCCGAGCACGACGAGCAGTAGCCCACCGGTCACGCCCGCGGTCACGGGCGTGAACGAGAACGCCGTCGCCAGGCTGAAGCGCTCCTCGAGGATGGGCATCGGCGGCGGCACTGCGCCCTTGGGCATGGCGACGACGACGGTGAACGCGGCGCCGCGCGGGATGTTGCCTTGCGTGAACGTTGCCGCCCGGCCGCTGCTGTCGGCCGTCGCGCACGCCAGCCGCGACCCCACGGGTCCGCTGAAACAACCGATCTGCGTAATTTCGGCGGGCGCGTCGACCGTGACGGTCGCCCGCTCGATCGGCACCTCCCACCCTGGACCGATGGCGTTGAGAAACAGCTCGTCGTGGTCCTCGAAGCCGTTGAGCACACCGCGGAGCGTGTACGTGATGTCGTAGGTGTGGGCCCCGCTGATCGTGCGGTCGGGATCCCCGATCTTGATGCGCGTCACGCCGATGCCGTCGACATCGCCACCCTCGAGCGTGTACTGCGCGGGTGTCCCTTCAGAAGCCTGTACCGAAACCACGTCGAGCGGATAGACACGGTCGTGGTTGGCCTTCGGCTCGTAGTTGAACCGGACCGGGATGTCCCGGAAGACCCCGTGCTTCGGGACGACGCCGAAGTCGTAGTCGATCGTCTCGTGGACCCGGACCGTCCCCGACGGCTCGACACGGACGTCGACGACATAGTTGTGAATCTGCTCGGCTCCGAATTGCTCTGTCGTGCCCGACGCGCCGACAGGCCACAACACAAGGGCGGCGATGACGCCGACGAGCGCGACACGAACGGAATGCACGGGCGAGAATCTAATTGCCCCGAGCCCACGGTTATCGTTCGGCCGCATGCCGAGGACCGTCGACACCGATGCACTGGCATCCGCCGTGCGCCGACACCTGGGCGCGCCGGCGAAGATCGAAGGCCTGCGTCGACTCTCGGGTGGCGCATCCCGTGAGACGTGGTCATTCGATGCCCTGGCGCCCGACGGAACCCGCCACGAGCTCGTGCTACGCCGTGACCCGGGCAAGCAAGCGGGTTGGTCCGAGCGCGGCGTCGAGTTCGCGTTATTGGAGGCAGCGGGCGCGGGCGGCGTCGCCGTACCCCAGGTGCGGTTCCTCCTCGAACCGGATGACAGGCTCGGATCGGGGTTCGTCATGGAGCGCGTCGAGGGCGAGACGATCCCGCGTCGCATCCTCCGGGACGACGCGTACGCGGTTGCTCGCCCCCGACTCGCCGGACAGTGCGGCGAGCAGGCGGCTCGCATCCACGCCCTCGAGCCGGCGCGCTTGCCGTCGTTGCCCGTGCAGAGCGCGCATGAGCAGATCGAGCAGTACCGCTCCTACCTCGACGGCTTCGGCGAGCCGCATCCGGCGTTCGAGCTGGGGCTGCGCTGGCTCGCCGACCATGCGCCGGCCGACCCGCACCAGCCCGTGCTCGTGCACGGCGACTTCCGCAACGGCAACCTCGTTGTCGGGCCGGACGGCATCCGCGCCGTCCTCGACTGGGAGCTCGCCCACCTGGGCGACCCGGTCGAGGACCTCGGATGGTTGTGCGTGAAGTCCTGGCGCTTCGGCGTCACCGACCAGCGCGTCGGCGGGTTCGGCAGCGTGGAGGAACTGCTCGCCGCGTACCGGGCCGCCGGCGGCCGGGAGGTGGACCCGGCCCAGCTCCGTTACTGGGAAGCGATGGGAACGCTCAAGTGGGGCGTGATCTGCGAGGTGCAGGCGTTCACGCACCTGCAGGGCGCGGTCCGCTCGGTGGAGCTGGCCACGTTGGGGCGGCGCGTCGCCGAGATGGAGTGGGACCTGCTCGAGCTCATCGAAGGCGAGGCGTGATGCAGGACCGGCCGACCGCCGTCGAGCTGCTCGAGGCCATCCGGGAGTTCCTCCAGCAGGACGTGATGCCCGCGGTCGAAGGCAGGGTGCTGTTCCACACCCGCGTCGCCGTCAACGCGCTCGGCATGCTGGAGCGGGAGCTGCAGCTCGGGCCTGCGCTCGACGAGGCCGAGCGGGAACGGCTCGCCACGCTCCTCGGCCGCGACGACAGCCTCCCGACGCTCACCACCGAGCTGGCGCGCCGCATCCGCGACCGATCGCTGGATGACCGCCGCGACGAGGTCTTCGCCGCGGTGCGGGAGTCGGTGCGGGCGAAACTGCTGGTCGCGAACCCGGACTACGTCGGGTAGGTTCCGAACGTGGTGCGCTTCGCGACCTGGAACGTCAACTCCCTGAAGGCCCGCCTGCCCAGGGTCGAGGATTGGCTGCAGTACGCGCAGCCGGACGTGCTGTGCCTCCAGGAGACGAAGCTCTCGGACGACACGTTCCCGCAGCTGACCTTCCAGGCCCTTGGCTACGACTCCGTGCACCACGGGCCCGGTCAATGGAACGGTGTGGGCATCTTGTCGCGTGTCGGCATCAAGGACGTCACATCCGGGTTCGACGGGACCGAGCTCGTCGACCCCTACGAGGGAGACGCCCGCCTGCTCGCCGCGAACTGCGGCAGCGTGCGCCTGATCAACGTGTACGTTCCGAACGGTCGGAAGGTCGGCAGCGACTTCTACGACCGGAAGCTGGCGTGGCTCGAGTGCCTGCACGACTGGATCGCCGCCACGTACAAGCCCACCGACCCGATCCTGATGATGGGCGACTTCAACGTGGCGCCCGAGGATCGCGATCTGTGGTCACCGGAAGCGTTCGTCGGGGACACGCACGTCACCGAGCCCGAGCGCGCTGCGGTCGCGCGGCTGCGCGACTGGGGCTTCGTCGACGGCTTCCGCGCCCTATATCCCGAGGACCGGCTGTTCACCTACTGGGACTACCGGCGCGGCGATTTCCACGAGCACCGCGGCATGCGCATCGACCTGGCGTATGTCACCGAGCCGCTAGTGGATCGAATCCGGTGGGGCCTCGTGGACCGCTTCGCCCGGAAGGGCAAGCTTCCCTCCGACCACGCGCCGCTCTTCGTGGACCTCGACGTGGGAGACCAAGCATGACGGACACCCAGGTGCGCGACCTGCTCGACCGGTTCAACCGAGCGTGGGGCGACCACGACCTCGACGCCGCCCTCGCCTTCTGCACCGACGACTGCGTGTTCGAGAGCACCGGACCGGCTCCCGACGGTGAACGACACGAAGGCAAGGACGCGGTGCGGGCGGCCTGGAAGCCGATCTTCGACGACGCCCGGGCGAATTTCGAGGCCGAAGATGCGTTCCCCGCCGGCGATCGGTACGTCCAGCTCTGGCGCTACTACTGGGGTGACGGCCACGTCCGCGGTGTCGACGTGTTCCGGCTCCGTGACGGCAAGGTCGCCGAGAAGTTCTCGTACGTGAAGGGCTGACTCGCCGCTACAGGCGGTGCAGCTCCCCTTCCAGATGGAACTGCCGCGGCTGGCCGACGGCCGCCATCTCGACCTGGTAGCGCAGGACGTCGCCGTCGACGTCCAGCAGGCGACGCACCTCCGTGACTTCCTTCGCCGACGCGGTCCGCGCGACCAAGGTGCTCACGAGCTCGAGGTGCCCGCCGTGAAGCACCCCTTCGTCGACCTCGACGAGCCCCGACGGCTGCGCCAGCACGAGCTCGACCCGTCCGCCTGACTGCGGCCGGAGGTATCCGGATTCGGAGTGCAGCGGGCGACCGTCGTCGAGCGCCGCCGTGCGCTGCGTGTACGAGACGAACGGCTTCCCGACGTGGCCGAACGCGACCGTCTCCCGGTACCTGAAGTCCTGGATCGTGGGGTACGCGCCGCGGCCCTCGCCTCGCCATTCGCCGAGTAGGAACGCCAACGCCTCGACGTCCGGATGCAGCGGCGGGGTCGGCGTCATGCGGCGATTCTCGCTTGTGACCCACGTCATCTAGCCATCGGCGGCCCCCGGGCAGATGATGAGCAGACTGACTTATCGGCGATAACCAAACTCGGGGGCAACGCCGATGCTCGCTCGCCTCGGTCGCTTCACGGTCCGGCACCGCAAGGCCGTCCTCGTGGGGACGGCCCTGTTCTTCGTCGTCGCGGGAGCACTCGGCAGCGGGGTTGCGTCCCGCCTCACGAGCGGCGGCTTCGACGACCCGTCCTCCGAGTCCTCCCGGGCCCGGCGGGCGATCGAGCGCGAGTTCGGGCGGCAGACGCCCGATCTCGTGCTCTTGGTGAGCGCGCGGCACGGCACGGTCGACGACGCCGATTCTGTCGCGGCCGGCAACGCGCTGACCGCGCAACTGGCGTCCGAGCGCACCGTCTCACGCGCTGTCTCCTTCTGGAACCTCGGCGGCGCGACGTTCGGCGCACTGGTGTGGATCTTCCAGGACGGCAACCTGTCGGGCGTCCTCGACTTCACCGCCACCGGCACCCTGCCCGCGTCGATACCTCTCCTCTTGTTCTGCATCGCGTTCGGCTTGTCGATGGACTACTCGCATTCGCGACGTCGCGGGTGTCATTCATCAAGATCTTCGGCATCGGCCTGTCGATTGCGGTGCTCATGGACGCGTTCGTGATCCGGGCGACGCTCGTCCCTGCGTTCATGCGCATCGCCGGCGAGGCGAACTGGTGGGCGCCGCGCTGGCTCCGGCGCGTGCACGCCCGGATCGGCTTCAGCGAAGAAGCCGCGCCGCCGCCGCTGGAAGCGCCTCCCGAGGAGCGCATCGATGAATCGGTGGGCTCGCGGTGACGGCGGTGCGGACGCGGCCGCGGTCGCGCCGGGGCGAGGGCGAGACGCTCCGTGCCGAGCTCCTCGACGCCACCGAGCGTCTGATGATCGAGACCGGCCGCGCCGACGCGGTATCGATCCGGGCCATCGCCGACGCGGTCGGCGTCACGCCGCCGTCGATCTACCTGCACTTCCCGGACAAGGAATCGCTGATCCTCGCGGTGTGCGAGCGGCACTTCGAC
>JBKOWY010000062.1:0-6852 GCA_046724655.1 Actinomycetota bacterium | reverse complement strand
GTCGTAGCGTTCCCCCCGCGTGCCCGTCTTCCTCGATCCAGATTCGTACGCGGTTGTCGAGGCGGCGTGTGAACGGCTCATCCCTGCTGTCGCCGGGCATCCGGGCGCGACCGCCCTCGCCGTCGCCGATTACATCGATGGTCTGCTCGGCGCCTTCACGGTCGATCCGCCGCGCATCTGGGCCGGTGGACCGTTCTCGGGTCGGTACAGCGGCGACGCGTCGTTTGGGAAGTTCCTGCGCCTGTCACGGCTCGAGGAGCTCGCGTGGCGCGCGCGCATCGAGGGATCGCAGGGAATAGCTGAGCGCGAGCTCAACGGTCCGGTGAAGGGCTGGCAGCAAGAGTACCGCGACGGCATCGCCGCGCTCGGCGCCGACTTCGCGGCAATCTCCGCACAAGGGCAAGACGCGCGGCTCGACGCCGTCCCCGAGTTCAGGCAGTTGCTCTATGTGCATGCGTGCGAGGGCGCGTACGGCGCGCCCGAGTACGGCGGCAACCGCGACCTCGCCGGCTGGCAGGCAATCGGGTTCCCGGGCGATGTCCAGCCGCGCGGCTACGCCGACGAGGAAGTGAGCGGTCGTGACTGATCGCGACTGCGACGCGGTCATCGTCGGCAGCGGGCCGGGCGGCGCGACCGCCGCTGACATACTCACGGCCACGGGATGGTCGGTGATCATCCTCGAGAAGGGCCGCAACCACCTGCTGCGGCTCGAGCCGCCGTTCGCGCCGACCGGCGAGATCAGCAGCGACGAGATCAAGTTCCTCCAGCGCCACTTTCTGGGCCCCGATCCGCTGCTGGAGCCGCGCTCGTTCCGCCGCGCCGAGACCGAAGGCGATCGGATCTTCACCGGGGACGTGAACAGCCTCCCGTCAACGGTCGGAGGCGGTGGCTTCCACGCCGACGGGAAGCTGCCCCGCTTCCGGGAGACCGACTTCCGCCCCCGATCCGAGCTCGGCCCCATCGAGGGTGCCGACGTCGTCGACTGGCCCATCGACTACGACGAGTTGGAGCCGTACTACGCCGAGGCCGAGCACGCGGTCGGCGTCGCCGGCGACCACAACGCCAACCCGTTCGCGGCGTGGCGCTCGGGCCCGTACCCGATGCCCCCTGGCCCCGACATGTTCTGCGCCATCCTCACGAGCGAGGCGGCAACCCGCCTGGGGTACCACCCGTACCGTGCGCCGACCGGCGTGAACAGCGTCGAGTACGACGGGCGCCCCGCGTGCAACAACTGCGGATTCTGCGGGTTCTTCGGTTGCCCGATCGACGCCAAAGGCGACCCCGTCGCGTCCCTCCGGCGCGCGCTCCGTACTGGTAAGTGCGACATCCGCCCCGAGTCGTTCGCGAGCGAAGTCGTCCTCGATGGCACCGGACGCCAGGCGCGAGGGGTCCGCTACCTCGACAGCGCCCTGGAGCAGCACGAGGTCAGCGCGCGCTTCGTCATCCTGGCGGGCGGCGCGTTCGAGACTCCGCGACTGCTGCTGCGCAGCGGCATCGGGAACACCGACGTCGTCGGCCGCTTCCTGATGTTCCACTTCCAGACGCTCGTGCTCGGTGTCTTCCCGTTTCGCTTGCACGCGCATCGGGGGCGTGCGGTCACGCACCTGATGGACGACCCGATGGTGCCGGATGCTGCCGCCGCCGATGCCGCCAAGGACGCCGGCCTCCCCTACTTCCGGGGCGGGATCGTCGAGCACGGCGGCGCGGGCCAGCCGATCACGGAAGCGATTCACCTGCCGCCGGGCGAACTGCACTCACAGCTGATGGTCGAGTCGACCATGCGTGACTGCATGGCGGTCTTCACGATGCAGGGCGAGGATCTTCCGCAGGCGACGAACCGCGTCGACCTCGATCCGCGTTTGCGCGACGTGTGGGGATTTCCCGCCGGGCGTGTGACCTACGCGGCCCATCGCCACGAGATCGCGTGCACCGAGCACTGGGCTCCTCGCCTGGAGGCGGTGATGCGCGCGGCGGGAGCGAACACGGCGTTCTCGGTGACCTCACCCCCTCAGCCCGGCACCCCGTTCGAAGCCGTGAACCCCACGCCGATCTCCCGCCATGTCATGGGCACCGCCCGGATGGGCGCCGACCCCGGCACGAGCGTCTTCGACTCCTGGCAGCGCCTCCATGACGTCGACAACGTGCTGTGCACGGACTCGTCGGTGTTTCCGACGTCGACTGGCTACGGGCCGACGCTGACGATCGTGGCGCTCGCGATTCGAGCCTGCCGCGCGCTGGCCGGCGACCCGACGCGGGCGTCCTGACGCGCGATCCGGCGCGACTGGCAAGCTGGGCGAGGTAACGACGGATCGTGGGAGGCCGAATCTCATGGGTACGTACGAGCACGAGGGCTTGAACGTCGATGTCGACGAGGGCGTTGCGTTCGTAACCCTCGACCATCCGCCGATCAACCTCTTCGACGCCGTGCTCATCGGCTCGCTGTCGAACCTGGCCGGCGAGCTCGCGGACGATGACTCGGTGCGCGTGGTCGTGGTTCGCAGCGCCGATCCCGAGTTCTTCATCGCCCACGCCGACCTCGCCCTCATCCAGGCGCTGCCGAGGGACCGGCGCGAGCGCCCCGCGGAGCTCGAGTTCATCCACGTGTTCATGGAACAGTGGCGCACGCTCCCGCAGGTGACGATCGTGCAGCTCGAGGGCCGCGCACGCGGCGGCGGGAGCGAGTTCGCGCTTTCCCTCGACCTACGGTTCGGTGCGATCGGGAGGGCGATCCTGGGCCAGCCCGAGGTTGCCGTCGGCATCCTCCCGGGCGGGAGTGGCACGCAGCGGCTCCCCCGTCTCATGGGCCGAGGCCGAGCGCTGGAGGTCGTGCTCGGGTGCGAGGACTTCGACGCTGAGCTCGCCGAGCGCTACGGCTGGATCAATCGGGCTCTCCCGGCTGACGAGCTCGCCCCGTTCGTCGAGCGTCTGGCGCGCCGCATCGCCATGTTTCCCCCGCACGCAGTTCGGCTCGCGAAGCGTGCAGTCGACGCCGCCGGTGGGCGATTGCACGAGGGCCTGCTCGACGAGGCGTACTACTTCAACCTCACGCTCGCGGACCCGGCGCTCGACGCTCGCATGGACGGCGCGCTGGCACTCGGCGCGCAGACTCGTGAGGGCGAATTGGATCTCCCAGGCGTGATCGACAGGTCGGCGCCTTCGGGCTAGACGCGCTGGTACGTGCCGGTGAGCTTGCCCTCGGCGACGATCTTTCCCTTGATTGCGGCGCGAAGCTCGTCGGCCGTCGCGCCGGGCGCGAGGTCGATCTTCTTCGAGACGGCGTACACCGTGAAGATGTAGTGGTGCGGTGGGGAGCCGCGCGGCGGGCACGGCCCGTTCCAGCCTTGGTTGCCGAGTGTGTTCTTCCCCTGTGCGACCCGAGCCGGGATGGTCTGTTCGGGGAGGCTCTCCTTCGGCAGGTGCCAGGCGACCCAGTGCACGATCGTCCCGATCGGCGCATCGGGATCGGTGACGATCAATGCCCGATCTTTCGTCGACTTCGGGACCTTTCCCAAGCGGAGCGGCGGCGACGCGTTCGTGCCATCGCAGGTGAAGCCGTCGGGTATGGGCCGGTTGTCGGCGAACGCGGGGCTCGTCACCTTGACCTCCTTGACCTTGCTGCTCGGCGCAGGCGGCGCGGCATGCGCAGAAGCTGTCAAATGGGCCATCAGCAGAACGGAAACCGAAGTCACGGTGAACGCACGCCGACGTGTCACATCCGGTGACGCTACCGCTCCCGCCCGGGATAGCGTGAGCTGCGTCTCCCAGCTCATTTTCAGGTGGGGTTCAGAAGGATCCCAGCGGACTGTGCTCGCGTCCCCCGCACGCGTGAGCCCCGGGAGGTCCTGATGGCGGACGACAACGCGCCCAGTCCCGAGTCCTCGGCGTCAGCGGCGCTCGAGAGCGCTCTCTTCCAGGTGAAGCGCGTCATCGTCGGGCAGGACCGGATGGTCGAACGAATCCTCGTGTGCCTGCTCGCCGAAGGCCATTGCCTCGTGGAGGGCGTTCCCGGACTCGCCAAGACGCTGACCGTGGAGACCTTTGCGAATGCGATCGGCGGCAGTTTCGTCCGGTTGCAGTTCACGCCGGATCTCGTGCCTTCGGACCTGGTCGGTACACGCATCTACCGTCCGTCGCGCGAAGCGTTCGACGTCGAGCTCGGTCCGGTGTTCGCCAACTTCGTGCTCGCCGACGAGATCAATCGCGCACCGGCGAAGGTGCAGTCCGCGCTACTCGAGGTGATGGCCGAGCGACACGTGTCGATCGGGGGAACCACGTACTCAGTGCCGCGCCCGTTTCTCGTGCTCGCGACCCAGAACCCCATCGAATCGGAGGGCGTCTACCCGCTGCCCGAAGCGCAACGAGATCGGTTCCTCATGAAGGTCGTGGTGGATTACCCGAACCCGAACGAAGAGCGCGAGATCGTCCGGCGGATGGGAGTGCAACCCCCGCGCGCCGAGCAAGTGCTCGAGACCGAAGAACTCCTCGCGATCCAACGCCTCGCCGATGACGTCTTCGTGCACGGCGCCATTGTCGACTACGCGGTCAAGCTCGTGCACGCAACGCGAGTGCCGGGCGACTACGGTCTCGGGCACCTCACGAGTCAGGTTGCATTCGGTGCAAGCCCCCGTGCGAGCCTCGGGCTCATCGCAGCCGGTCGGGCCCTGGCCTTGCTCCGTGGCCGAAACTACGTGTTGCCGCAGGACGTGGTGGCAATAGCTCCCGAGGTCTTGCGCCATCGAGTCGTGCTCTCGTACGAAGCGCTGGCCGAAGGCGTGGAAGCCGACCGTCTGATCGAGGAGGTGTTGCACGCGATCCCTGTGCCGCGGATTGCACCGAGCCAAGACCGTGTCTACGAAGTGCCGGCTCAGGACACGGCGTGACCGCAACCCCGCCGCGGCTGTCGGGAACGAGGCGCGCCGATGCCGCTCTGCGGCAGCTCGAGCTTGTGGTGACACGACGTCTCGACGGCCTTCTTCAAGGTGATTTCCAGGGACTCGTACCGGGGGCGGGCAGCGAGGCAAGTGACGGCCGCGTGTACCGGCCCGGTGACGACGTGCGGCGCATGGATTGGAATCTCACGGCCCGCACGACGGTGCCGCACGTGCGCGAGACGATCGTCGACCGCGAGCTCGAGACGTGGTTGCTCGTCGACGGCTCGGCGAGCTTGGACTTCGGCACGGCCGAATGCGAGAAGCGGGATCTCGCCCTGTTCGCCGCCGCCGCGATCGGCTTCCTGACCTCACGGCAGGGCAACCGGCTCGGCACGGTCCTCCCGACTCCGGCAGGCACGCGCACTCGTCCGCCCCGTTCGGGGCGGACGGCCTTGCTCGCTCGGTTGCACGAGCTCGCCACCTACCGCGCGCCCGACGCGGCGGAGGGCGCCGCATCCCCCGCCGACCTGGCCGCCGCCATGGAGGTGATTCGGCGAGTGGCACGCCGCCGTGGCCTCGTGGTCGTGATCTCCGACTTCCTCGAGCCGCGGGACTGGGAGCGCCCATTCCGCGGTCTTGCGTCTCGCCACGACGTGCTCGCCGTCGAGGTCGTCGATCCGCGAGAGCTCGAGCTCCCGCCGGTGGGGCTGCTGATGCTCGTGGACCCCGAGGACGGGCGCCGGCTCGAGATCCAGAGCGGGAGCGCGAGACTCCGAGCCCGGTTCGCTGCCGCTGCCGCGGACCAGCGCGCCGGGATCGCAGGAGCGATTCGTCGCGCCGGCGTCGACCATCTCCAGCTTCGTACCGACCGCGACTGGCTGCGTGACATCGTCCGCTTCGTCGTGACGCGGCGCCGGCGTCGCGCCGGTCGACCACTGCAGGTCCGATGAATTTCCTCGCTCCGGGGCGGCTCTGGCTCCTCCTCCTTGTGGTCGCGCTGGCCGCCGGGTACATCGTCGTGCAGCGTCAACGCCGCCATTACGCGGCGCGGTTCACCAATCTGGACCTGCTCGCCTCGGTGGCGCCGAAACGGCCGGGCTGGCGGCGGCACGTCGCAGCAGCGGCGTTGCTCGCCGCGCTGGTCATCCTCGTCACCGCGTGGGCACGCCCGACCCGCCCCGAGAAGGTCCCACGCGAGCGCGCAACTGTGGTGCTCGCGGTCGATACTTCGACTTCCATGCGCGCCACGGACGTGGATCCCTCCCGCTTGGAGGCCGCGAAGGCAGCGGCGTCCTCGTTCGTCGATGGCATGCCCGACCGGTTCCGGGTCGGGCTCGTCGCGTTCGACACCGACGCCCGTCAGGTCGTTGCGCCCACTGAAGATCATGGCGCGGTCCGCAGCGCGATCCGACGGCTGCGACTCCACAGTTACACGGCGATCGGTGAGGCGATCTTCACGTCGCTCGATTCTCTCCGGGACGTGCCAACCCGGTCATCTTCCCGCCGCCTCGCCCATGTCGTGCTGATGTCGGACGGTGACACCAATACCGGGCGCAGCAACGAGTCCGCCTCAGAGGCCGCCTTGCGCGCACGTGTACCGGTCACGACGATCGCGTTCGGTACCGACGATGGCACGATCCGGTCGGGTGGCGGTGAGTTCTCCGTTCCGGTCGACCGTGACGCACTGCGCGAGATCGCCGGCACGACGCGAGGACGCTTCTACGAAGCTCAGAGTGCCGACCAGCTCAGTGTCGTGTACGACAACATCGGATCCTCCGTGGGCTTCCGCACCGAGCAGCGGGAAGCCACGGCCTGGTTCGTGGGGATCGGGCTGGTGCTCCTGATCCTCGGTGCGGGCGCGTCACTGATCTGGACGTCGCGCCTGCCCTGACGCCGGCAGCGTCGCCCGGCGCCGCTCATTTCGCCAAGCGGGTGGGCCAGCCTTTGGCACAATCGCCGACATGCCGGACGAGACAGCGCC
>JBKOWY010000117.1:0-6723 GCA_046724655.1 Actinomycetota bacterium | reverse complement strand
CCGGCATCACGTCCACCCCGCACGCATGCTCGTCGCGTGCTTCACGAGGAGAAAACCGACCTCGTCCGGCCCGTCGGCGAGCTCGAACGACTCGGTGACCGAATCGACGATGAGCGCAGAGAGTTGCGGCATCTCGAGCGGGCGCGCGCGCGTTGTTCGCTCCGCCGCCGCGTGCACCTCGACCCGGCCCGGCGCGACGGCGAAGCCCAACATGATCGGTGCGTCGTTGCTGTTCATCACGGCGTGGCACAACTCGTCGACCGCGATGCGGAGGTCGTCGGTCTCGTCGCAGTCGAACCCCGCACGCTCGGCGGCATCCGCTGCGACCAACCGCACCGTCCGCAAATGGTCGACCGTGGCCGGCACCTGCAGGCGCAGATCGCACTCGCCTACTGGGTTCTCGAGCATCACCGGCACTGGTTCTCCCAACGCATTTGCGTTGCTCGGCGACACTACCCACGAAGGTCACGATTCATGCAGGGCCGACATAGCCTGAGGGCGCCCGTCTCGCCTTGTCACCGGCGTCACGCTCGGTGGAACATCAGGGCCACAGCGCGGCCCACGAGGAGTCACGCATGCCCGAGAATCCGGTCGAGATCCGCCTCATCATCCCGGGGGCCCCCGAGTTCTTGCGCCTCGCCCGGCTGGCCGCCGCCGACGCCGGCAGCCGGGCCGGCCTCACGTACGACGAGATCGAGGACCTTCGGATCGGCACCGACGAGCTGTGCCACTCGGTGATGCGCCCCGACGGCACGGGTGTCGTCACGCTCGTCTTCCAGCTTGTCGACGACGGAATCGTCGTGGCGGGCGAGGGCCCGCCCCTCGACCCCGAACGCGAAGCAAAGCCCAGCGAGCTGTCACGGACCATCGTCGCCGCTGTCGTCGACCAGCACGAGCTCGGTCGCGACGGCGACGCGTTGCGATTCCGACTCTTCAAGCGGACGCACCACCGCTGACATGGCGAGCGCCGTCGAGGAACGGGCGGAGCGTGCGCAGCTGTTTGCGGAGTACCGCCGCACCGGCGATCGCGACCTTCGGGACCGCCTGATCGAGATGAACATCGGTCTGGCCGAGGCGGTGGCGCGCCGCTTCGGCGGACGCGGGGAACGCCGCGACGATCTGTTGCAGGTGGCGCTCGTCGGTTTACTCAAGTCGGTGGAGCGCTTCGATCCCGAACGCGGCCTCGCGTTCTCCAGCTTCGCGACGCCCACGATCGAGGGCGAGCTCAAACGCCACTTCCGCGACAAGCGCTGGGCGGTGCGCGTTCCGCGCCGGCTGCAGGAGCAGATGCTCGAGGTGAACCAGAGCGTCGCAGTCCTCGCGCAACGTGGCGGGGGTTCGCCGACGATTGACGAGATCGCCGTCGACACTCACCTATCGACCGAGCAGGTGCTCGAGGCCCTGGAAGTGGGCCGCGCCATCGTCGCGGCGTCGATCGAGAGCGACGACAGCCAGGACGGTCGCGGTGGCGTGATCGACCGCCTGGGGCAGGTCGACAGCGGCTTGGAGCACGTCGAGCAGCGGATGATCGTCGCGAAGCTTCTCGACTCGCTCCCCCCGCGGGAGCGTGCCATCGTGACGCTCCGCTTCTACGACGGGTTGACGCAATCCGAGATCGCCGAGCGGTTCGGCGTGAGCCAGATGCAGATCTCGCGCATCCTCGCCCGAACGCTCGATCGTCTGCGCGCCGGCGCGAGCGATGCACTGACCTAAAACCGGTTCTTGCCCCTAAGAGACGTCGAGGAGCGCTTCCTTCCAGGTGCGGAAGCGTTCGTGGGAGCGGCCGTCGGCGCTGATGCCTTCGCCGCGGCCGTCGGGCCACAGGCGGAACGTGTACCGCTCGTCGAGATCGTCTGCGGCGAGCGCCATGTACTGGGCGTCGGCGCGCGAGGCTGGCCCCGCCCGCCACAGCAGATAGCGCCCGATACGGCGCTTGTACGCCACGAGCGTGACGCCGAAGTCCGCGCCCAAGTCGCGCAGCTCGGGCGGCGCCTCCACCCACCGCTCGGCCGGGATGAGGTAGTCGCGCTGGGGCAGCGGCGGAAGGTCCTCGGTGTGGTAGTCAGTTGCGACTGCGGGACGGTCCTCGGGCGACGTCGCCATTCTGCAATGCTCGCACCCGCATGACCGAGGTGCACGATCTGCCGACTCCGGCGCTCGTCGTCGACACGGCCGCATTCGAGCACAACCTCGACACGATGGCAGCGGCCCTCCCCGCCGCGCGGTGCCGTCCGCATGTCAAGGCGCACAAGACCACCGCGCTGGCGCGCGAACAGATGGCGCGAGGCCACCGCACGTTCACGTGCGCGACGCCGCGCGAGATGGTCGGTATGGCCAAGGCCGGTCTCGGCGAGGACCTGCTGCTCGCCAACGAGGCCGTCGATGCCGACCGCCTCGCGAGCCTCGCCGCGTTGGACGCCCGGGTCACCATCGCGGTGGACTCCGAGGCGACGATCGACGCCGCGGCGCACGCCGGCCTACGCGAAGTTGTGATCGACGTCTTCGTCGGGATGCCTCGCTGCGGCTGCGCACCCGACCGGGCGGGGCGCCTCGCCGACCACGCCCGCGCGCGCGATCTCACCGTGCGCGGGGTCATGGGCTACGAAGGACACGTGGTCGGAGTGGCCGATCGCGCCACGCGCGAAGAGCAGACCGAGGCCGCAATGCAGCTGCTCCTCGACGCCCACGCCGACGTCGGCGGCGAGCTCGTGTCGGGCGGGGGGACCGGCACCTACGACATCAACACGTGGGCGACCGAGATCCAGGCCGGCTCCTACGCGCTGATGGACACGGCCTACGGCCATCTCGACCTCCCATTCCACCAGGCGCTCTCCATCGTCGCGACGGTCATTTCGGTCTCCGATGGATGGGCGGTGGCCGACTGCGGGCTCAAAGCCCTGGGGATGGACCATGGGGATCCGACGGTCATTGGTCACACGGTGTGGTACTGCTCTGACGAGCACGTCACTTTCGGCCCAGGGCAACCCGTCGCCGTAGGCGACCAGGTCCGCATCTGGCCTGCGCATATCGATCCCACAGTCGCCTACCACGAGCGCATGCACCTGACCCGGGGCGACGAAGTCGTCGACACGTGGGCGGTCGATCTCCGAGGTTGGTAGAAGGCCCGACTCGATACGTTCTGTCCGGATTACAGTTCCAGCGTGTCGCTTCGCCGGCGCCTCCTGCTTCTCTCCGTGGCCTATCTCGTCATCGTGCTGGCGGGCGGTGCGGCCGTGCTGCGTATCAGCGCGGAGCGTGACGACGCCGCCGCGCAGCAGCGCGATCTCATCACCGGTGCCCAACTCACTCCCGAAGGTGAGGCAGCGCTGCGAGCCAGCGAAAACCGGCTCAACGACCTCCGCACGCAGCTCAACATCACGATCGGCGCCGTCCTCGGTGTGGCGTTCGCGACGACGATCGTCGCGGCGTTGCTCGTTCGAGGCTGGGTGACGCGGCCGCTTCACCGTGTCGGGCGCGCGGTGCGCAGCGCGCGCGCCGGCAAAGTCGGTGTCGTCCCGCCGCACGGACCGCCCGAGATAGCCGACCTTGCCCGCGACGTCGACACCATGCGCCTGCAGATGAACCGCGCCCTTTACGACGCGGTGCGCGCCCGCGAGACGATCGAGCAGAGCGCATCTGTCGTGCTCATGCTGCGGTCAGAGCTCGCCGCCGACGTCGAGGACCTCCCCGATGGCTGGACGGTCGCCGCCCAACTCCAGCCTGCGGAAGGGGTCGTCGCCGGGGACTGCTCCGACGTGATCAAGTTCGGGCCGTTGATGCTCGGGCTGATGGTCGTCGACATCTCCGGGCACGGCGCCGTGTCCGGGATCCTCGCATTGCGTTGCAAGGAGCTCCTGCGCGCCGGGCTGCGGGACGGGCTCGAGCCCGGCGAAGCGGTGCACTGGGCAGCCGAGCAGCTCGACGACCTCGGCGAGGAGATGTTCCTCACCGCGTTCGTCGCCACCGTGGATCTCAGAACCGGCGAGATGCGCTACGCGAGCGCCGGTCATCCGCCGGCGCTGCTGTGCTCGCCAGCGGACGCGCGCGAGTTGGAGCCGACCGGTCCGATCGTCGGGCTCGACCTCGACACGTGGCGGACGGCGACCGCCGCTCTCGATCCTGGTGACACGCTGGCGGTGTACACCGACGGTCTTGTCGAGGTTCGCAACGAGGACCAGGAGGAGTTCGGTTTCCAGCGGCTCACAGAGGTCATCTGCGACGCTTCGTGCGAGGAAGCGGACCGGATCGTCAAGCGCTGCATCGACGAGATCGTGTCGTTCGCGCCCGGTCGACTGCGCGACGACGTCACGGTGGTGATGCTGTGCCGGCCGCCGCGCCTTCCACGGGAGTGACGCTGGACCGTCGATCCCGGTCGGCCGTAGCGTGACTGTATGAATGACGACCTCGCCGTCCTCGACGCCACCGCGCAAGCGGAGCTGGTGCGGGGCGGAGAGCTCTCACCGGTGGAGCTTGTCGACGCCGCCATCAACCGCATCGAGAAGCTGAACCCGGAGCTCAACGCGGTCATCCATACACGATTCGACCGGGCACGCGAAGAGGCGGCGTCGGCCGCGCTCCCCGATGGCCCGTTCCGCGGCGTGCCCACGCTGTTCAAGGACCTCATGGCCGTCATGGAGGGCGAGCCCTGTCACGAGGGCATGCGCTTCCTGCGCGACAACGACTACCGACCGAACTTCACCGACAACCTGGTCCGACGCTTCCTCGATGCCGGCTTCGTCTCCTGCGGTCGCACGAACGTTCCCGAGCTCGGGCTCGTACCCACGACCGAACCCGTCGCGTACGGGCCCACGCCGAACCCCTGGGATATGTCGCGCACGCCGGGCGGCTCGAGCGGCGGGTCGGCCGTTGCGGTCGCGACCGGGATGGTGCCCGTCGCGCATGGGAACGACGGCGGCGGGTCGATTCGCATCCCGGCCAGTTGCTGCGGGCTCGTCGGCCTCAAGCCGTCTCGTGGTCGCACGTCCGTCGGCCCCCGGTACGGGCAGCTGACGATGGTCCTGAACGTCGAGCTGATGCTGACGCGCTCGGTGCGCGACGTCGCCGGAGTGCTCGACTCCGTGTGGCAGCCGTTCCCCGGCGACCCCGTGATCGCGCCCGCGCCGGCTCGGCCGTTCGCCGAAGAGGTCGGCGCCGATCCCGGCCGTCTACGGATCGGCGTCCTCACGACGAACCCGATGGGAGGCGTCGACGTCCACCCCGACTGCGCCGCGGCGACCCTCGACACGGCGCAGCTGCTCGAAACGCTCGGGCACTACCTCGAGGCGACATATCCAGAAGCGCTGGACAGCCCGGAGCTGATGGGGCCGTTCGGCATCGTCTGGACCACCGGCACCGCCCACGACCTCGACGACTACGCCGCGCTCGTCGGCAAGCCGATCACCGAGGACGACGTCGAGCCGCTCACGTGGGCGCTGGCCGAGGCCGGCCGCTCGGTGACGGCGTCCCAGTACATCGAGGCGGTGAGCAACATGCAGGTGTTCACACGGAGTCTCGCCGAGTGGTGGGACGGCGGCTTCGATCTCCTGCTCACACCGACGCTCGGTGAGCCGCCCGTGCCGCTGGGCACGTTCGACGCCCAGCCCGGCAACCCGCTGCACGGCTTCTTCCGGGCCGGGCAGTTCGTGCCCTGCTGCGCCCAGTTCAACGTCACGGGCCAGCCCGCGATCTCGCTGCCGCTGTCATGGAACGGGGAAGGTCTACCGATCGGCTCGCAGCTGGTCGCGGCGTACGGCCGCGAAGACGTGCTCCTGCGGGTGGCGGCGCAGCTCGAGCAGGCACGGCCGTCGGCCGACCGGCGCCCGCTCGTGCGCGCGTGACGGTCCGGATCGGCGGCGGACAGGGGTTCTACGGCGACACTCCCGCCGCCGTCGACACGCTGCTCGACGAGGGCGTCGACTATCTCTGCCTCGAGGCACTCGCCGAGCTGACGCTCGCGATCCTGCAGAAGGACCGGCAGCGAGACGAGACCCTCGGCTACACGCGCGACCTGCCACGCTACCTCGCCAAGGCGCTGCCCACGGTGTCGGCCGGCCGCACGAAGCTCATCACGAACGCAGGTGGGATCAACCCGATCGCAGCGGCACGCGCTGCGCTCGACACGGCGAAGCAGCTCGGCGTGTCGGGGCTCCGGGTCGCGACCGTGCTCGGCGACGACCTCAAGCCGCGCTTGTCCGAGCTGCGCGCCGCGGGCACGTCACTGGCCAACGCAGACACGGGCGCGACGTTCGACGAGTTCCCGGGCGAGCCGCTGTTCGCCTCCGCGTACCTCGGCGCGCGTCCCATCGCGGAGGCGCTGGCCGGCGGCGCCGACGTCGTCATCACAGGTCGCGTGGCCGACGCGGCGTTGTTCCTGGGTGCGGCCGCGCACGCGCACGGCTGGGGGTGGGAGGACTGGGACCGGCTGGCGGCGGGCACGCTCATCGGGCACCTGCTCGAGTGCTCGGGCCAGGTCGCGGGCGGCAACTACAGCGGCGAGTGGTGGACGATCCCGCACCCGTGGGACCTGCCGTACCCGATCGCGGAGGTCGAAGCCGACGGCACCGCGGTCATCACCAAGCCGAAGGACGCGGGTGGTCGCGTCGACTTCGACACGGTCCGCCACCAGCTCCTGTACGAGGTGCACGACCCGGCCGCGTACCTCGCACCCGACGTCGTCGCCGACTTCACATCGGCGAACTTCACCGACCTCGGCGACGACCACGT
>JBKOWY010000068.1:0-4678 GCA_046724655.1 Actinomycetota bacterium | reverse complement strand
CGCCACACTTCGCTCGTGTCGCGTCGTTCGGTGTGTTGCATTCCGTCATTCTGTGCTCTCAGTGCTGGTTCAACATGTCGAGCGCGGCGGCGGTCTGGGGGTCGGTCGCGTCCCAGTCCATGCTCAGCAGCACGATCTTCTGATTGCGGACGACGGCGGTGGTGGTCCCGATGATGCGTTGGACGCCAGCTGGGAGCTCGGGTGAAGCGACGCTGAAGTGCGCGGTGAGGGTGTCGCCTTCCACCCTCGGATCTGTGAGGGTGAGCTGGCTGAGGGTGGCAGCGGTTTGTTCGAGCTCGGGCGCGATGGCGGCGGGGCCGATACAGGCGGGCTGACAGCGGGGGCTGGACAAGGCCGCATCGGCGGCGAAGGTAGTCAGGGCGCCGGCGGTGTCGCCGCGGTTGAGAGACTCGACGTAACCCTCGACGACGAGCGCGGGCTCGTTGACCGCATAATGGTCGTCCCAAGGATCGGTTCTGGGCCCTTGGGATGCCGCGCTCGACGATGTGGCGGCGGGAACGCTGCGGGCGGGATTGTCACTCGAGCGCGCAAAGAGCGCCCACGCGGCGACGGCGGCGACGACCACGACAGCGGTGCCGATTGTCGCCGCCAACAGCCAGGTTCGGTGCGTACGGCTGGGGAGCGTGGATGTTCTGGCCATGACCTTGGCCTCCGTCTTGGCCATCCCGAGGGATGGTTGGGCGTGTATTTCGAACGTCGTGCAGGGTGCGCCTGGTGGCTGGAGAGTCACTGGGGGGTTGCTGGAAGGTGTCGAGGACGGCGGCTGGCGTTGGAAGTCCGCGTCCGAAAGCGCGTGGGTCGTCGCGTCGCCTCGGTGAGCTGATGTTTGCGAAGCCAGCTCGTCGCCGTGGCCCAATCGCGGTCGGTCGCAGGATGTCGCACACGTTCCTACGCACACATAACGGCTCCTCTCTGTCAAGGCGTGATGCTGTTCGCGGCTGCGGCGTGTTGTTCGAGGTCGATGAGGAGTTGGCGGAAGAAGGGGCGCTTTCAACTGATCGACGCATCATTGGGAGCGGCCAATGTCGGGTTGAACCGTGGAACGTGAAGGAGAAGAAGAAGGACAAGGCCATCGAGCAGGTCGTTGTGAAGACGGTGGCCGGTTTCCTCAACGGTCGAGGCGGCACGCTGCTCATCGGCGTGACCGACGACCGACGGCCGGTCGGGGGCAGCTCAGTGATGTGCCCTCGGGCGGGTGTGGGCCAGAGTGATGAGATCGCGGACGGCCCACCGCTGGTCTCGTTCCCTGCGCTGCTCCGTCAGGTCGACGCTGAACGTCGCGCAACACGGCACGCTGTTGCTGCCCGAACCGGCGATCCGTCGCTAACTGCGGCGGACGTGTGGTGGCTCGCTCAATGCCGCCCGGCGGCCGGTGACCCACGTGCCGCGGTAACCGCAGTGGCACCGGAACCTGACCTCGATGCCGCGATCCGTGTTGCGCAGGTTCTCGACGTTGCCGGCCGACAGCAGGACCCGGGCCTCGTGCCGGGGGCAGAACACGTCGAACACCGGCTGAGGGTACGAAGGTCGTCCTCTGATCGGAAGAGACGATCGCAGGCGTTCGGGCGCCCGGGCCTTCGATCATGGGTAATCTGCCAGCTATGGCTTTCGATCTTGCGCGTGAACTGGACGGCCTCGACTGGGCGATCCTGCGGGAGCTTCAGGCCAACTCCCGCATCACGTTCAGCGAGTTGGGCCGCAGGGTGTCGCTGTCGGCGCCCGCCGTCGCCGAGCGGGTGCGTCGCATGGAGGAGGCGGGCGTCGTCACCGGGTACCGCGTAGAGCTCAACCTCGAGCGACTCGGCTTCCCGCTCCTCGCGTTCATACGTGTGCGGGTGTCGCCGCTGACCAAGGACGCGCTAGAGAAGGACCTCGAGCGCCGCGCTGAGGTCCTCGAGTGCCACCAGGTCACCGGTGAGGACTGCTACATCGTCAAGCTCGCCGCCCGGTCGGTGCGCGACCTCCAGGAGACCGTCGGTGCGCTCGGGCAACACGGCGCCACCACCACATCGCTCGCGCTGTCGTGTCCGGTCCCCCACCGCGCGCTGGGCCCGTCCGCCGACGGCCACGCCGAATCCGCCGCCGCGAGCTGATTCGCGTGGGGTTTGCGCGGATGGTGCGTCTCGGGTGTACCGGATTAGGCCGGATATCACCTAGGCGCCGAACACGGTTTAAGCCGACCTTTAGTAGCGACTGCGACATTGATGGCACCCCCGCGGGCAGAGAGCGGGAGTGCGGCACGAGTGGAATGTCCCCACCGTGCGCCGCTCAAGGCGAGCAGCTAGGAGGCAGGGATGGTAAGTCGGTTCTCATTCGTTCGTTACGCGCGGCGTCGCGTCCGGAAAAGTACAGGGACGCGTCGGTGACGTTTGTCTGTGGTCATTCTTGCCACACTTTTTGCGTTCTCGTCTGGTTCTGTGGCGGCCGCAGCCGGTCCGCAGTCTGAGGACCTTTCGGACGAGGAGTTGCCTGTGGCACGACGGGGTGACCCGGTGCCTGCCAGTGCCACATCCGCTGCAACCCAAGAAGCTGCCGTGCAGCAGTACTTGGATGATGTAATCCAAGACCTCGACACGACCTGGACAGACTTTTTCACGTCGAGCGGGCTACGCGAACCGCTGGTTTCTATTTACTACGTCGCCTGGACAATCGTATGCCGGACGCTGCGCTGGGATCGCTCAGGGCCAGCCAGTAGATGCGGATTTCAACAACGCCTTCTACTGCGACACTGACGTTGGTGTCGTCAACGGGGTTTCTGATCAAGGCTCGATCGTCCTCCCCTTGGACACGATGCTGCGGATGTGGAACGGCAACATCTTCCAGAGGGAATCCAAAAGCTCGGGAGATTTCGCCGCGGCGACGATCACAGCACACGAGTTCGGTCACCACGTCGCCTTTGAGATAGCAAGTCAAACACAGAAGCCGCTACCGGCTGGCAAGAACAACGAACTGATTGCCGACTGTTTCGCGGGCAACTGGGCTCGCAGCGTGTACCAGCGTGGTCGTCCCGGGAGTGGTGCCATCGAGACGGGACTCGATGCCATCGAGGCCATCGGCGACTCCACGATCAACGGCGATCATGGAACGCCTCAAGAACGCACCAACGCGTTCAAGATCGGCTTGTTTGGTACGCGAAGCAATCCGACCCCCGCATCCCCTGAGGTGTGTTACGACGTCTACTGGGCGGCTTAAATCGAATGCGACCGACAATTAGGTCAGTCGCGGACTTTCGGACGGGTCACCCCAGAGGGTGATGACGAGCGTCGTCGGAGGGTTTAGGTGCGGCTTAGCGGCGGCTGCGAGTCTCGACATCCCCTCCCGGGGGAAAACGGACCGCCACGGGACCCTCGGGGGAAAGGAAGGCGGGAGACCTGAGGACCGCGGTCTCCCGCCTTTCCGCGTGCGGCCTCTAACTGACGGACGCGGCCGCTCCTAGTAGCGTCAGTCAGCAGGGGTAGCGCGCGGTCCTGCGGTCATCCACCGGGCGGAGTGGAGGCCCGCGCAGCGCTGCCCCTATCGAACGCGTGTTCGACCACGGTGTGGCCGTGGCGGATCTGCCGATCCCGGAGCTGGTCGAGAAACCGGCGCCGGTCGATCGCCATGCTCCGGCCGGGCGCGCCGGCGTTGAACAGGGACGAGGCGCTCGAGCTACTCGAGCAGCTCAAGGCCACCCTGCAAGAGGTTCGGATGCTCAGGGCACGGATTGAAGCCCTCGGCTAAGCCGACCCATCCGCCGTTCGAGTCTGCGGCGCCACTAGAAAGAGCGGGATGGGGTGGCTTGATGAGCACAGCGGCAGCGTTACCGCTATCGCGACCATAGTTCTTGCCGCGATCACGGCCATCTACGTCTATCTGACACGATCGCTCGCTAACTCGAGTCGCGACGCGATTCTCGAAGCGCAGAACGCAAAGATTCCCGTAAGTGACCTCTTGCGCTGCAAGCTCGCGTTCGAGCTTTTAAGCCAGCGTTAAGCGCGGTGTGCGAGGCTCACCCTTCGAGGGAAAACGGGGGAACTCCGGGCTCTCGGAGAAGGAAAGGCGGGAGGCTGATGGCAGGGGGTCTCCCGCCTTCCGCTTGCGGCCACACGGACCAGGCCGTCGAGCTTGGAAAAGGGAGAAAGGAAGATAGATGCGGAAGCTAGTCGTGGCACTCGTCGCCGTTGGTGCGCTTGCGCTGGGCGCGGGTCCGGCCTTCGGAGCGGAGCATCACCCTCCGAAGTTCGGCCCGCACGACAACCAGTGCCAGAGCGGCGCCAACCAGCCGAACTGCCCTGGGAAGCACTGAGATAAAGAGCCATGTCATAGACGAGGACCGGTCGGGCTTAGTCCGGCCGGTTCTGTCGTTAAACGGGCGGCCGGGCGCCCCTCCTTCGCGTTCTGGCTCCGGAGACATTTCATAGGCCGGGCCGGGGCCACCGCCTGCACGACGGGGCAGCGACCCCCGTTGAGCCCACTCAGAGATCCGACGCGACGCACATAACACCTCGAGGAGTCGGCGCGATGGCGGCACATAACTGCGTTCTGTGCGTAGAGCACCATGAGCGCATATGTGCCGATGTATCGCTTGTCAACGGTGGCAAGGCGACTTTCGGTGTGCACATTCTGTGCGCTGCCGTGTACGGCCGCGGGCTACCAAAGGCGTAGACAACGTTGCCGA
>JBKOWY010000023.1:0-19065 GCA_046724655.1 Actinomycetota bacterium | reverse complement strand
GACCACGACCGCGCCGCCCACGCCGGCCGCCCCCGCTCCTGGCCCGCCGCCCAGTGCCGCGCCGGTTGCCGCACCTCGTGCGAACCCGAGCCCGCCGGCAGCCAACGTTCCCGTGAACGGCGGCGGCGCGGTGGCGGCGATCGCGTACGCGCGGGCGCAACTCGGCAAGCCGTACTGCTTCGCCGGCGCCGGCCCGAGCTGCTTCGACTGCTCCGGCCTCACCATGCGCGCGTGGGGCGCGGCCGGTGTGAGCATGCCGCACTACTCGGGCGCGCAGTACTCCGTGTTCCCGCACGTGCCGCTGAACGCGATGCAGCCGGGCGATCTCGTGTTCTGGGGCCCGGGCGGCAGCCAGCACGTCGGTCTCTACATCGGCGGTGGCCAGATGATCGCCGCTCCGCACACGGGCGACGTCGTCAAGATCCAGGCGGTCTGGGGCAAGCCCGTCGGCGCGGCGCGGCCGCGATAGCTCCCTCGGTTACAGCTTGCTGGTGATCAGGAGCGCGTAGTAGCGGGCGCCGTCTCCGGTCAGGTGGACGCCGTCGGCGACGAAGAACTCAGGATGCTCGTCCCCCGCCGCGTTCCAGTCGAAGAGCACCGCGTTCGGATAGCGCGGGACGCCGGCGGCGAGCGTGTCGTTGACCCGCTGCTCCCACGGGCGGTCGACCCTGGCGTTCACGACGACGACGCGCCTGGCACCACGGAGGAGCTGCATCATCTCGTCGAACTGCCCTTCGGTGAGGGCGCCGTTGGTCCCGAGGTGGAGGACCACCTCGTCGCCGAGCTGGCCGGCGGCGTGGAGGGTTCGGACGACGTCGATCGCCTCGGGCATGTGGCGGCTGACGTTGGCGTCGAGCTGCAGCCGGTCGCCGAGGAACTGCACGAGCGCACGCTGGGCGCCGAGCATGACGGAGTCGCCGATGGCGATCACCCGCCCGGGCGCGAGCGGGGGCGTCGCAGCCGCCGTCGACGGGGCGGTCAGTGCCGCCGTGGACGGGGTGCCCTGCGTCGTGGAGGCGGGGGTCGTCGTCGTGACCGCGATGCGCGCCGCTTCACGAGGGAAGCCGCGCGGTGCCCCGGTCGGGTCGGCCGCCGCCAGGCCAACACCCACGAGCGCCGCGCAGCAGACGGCGACGCCTCCGACGAGGACCAGCCGCTTCGCCACGTGTTGCCGGTGCAGGCGCGAGCTTCGCCGGAGCGCCCGCAGCCGCTGCCCGAGCGCCCCGGAGCGGATGGGCTCCTCGACGTACCGGAACGACGCCGCCGCCAGCCCGACCGTGATCGAGAGACGCAGCGCGAGCAGCGGGATGCCGGTGAGCGGAACGTCGAGCCCGGGACGTGTCAGGAGATAGACGGGCCAGTGCCACAGGTAGATGCCGTACGAGCGCTGGCCGATCCACCGCAACGGCCTCAGGGCGAGCACGCCGCTGGTGAGCCGGGCCGCGGGATGCACGACCACCGCCACGACCAAGCCGGTGACGAGTGCGACCGCCAGGTACCCGCCCCGGTACAGGCCGGTATCAAACTCGCTGACGTTCAGAAAGCACCAACCGAGCACGGCGAGCCCGACGAGGCCGGCCGTCTCGAGCGCGAACGGCGCCGCCGCGCCCGTCTTCCCTCGGATCCGCCACGGCGGCCACACGACGGCGAGCGCGGCCCCGATCAGCAGCCCGCTCGCGTGCGTGTCGGTGGCGTAGTAGACGCGGGACGGGTCCCCGCCCGGCCTGTACAGCACCGCCATGAGCAGGGTCGACACGCCGGCGAGGCCGAGGATGGCAATCGCCAGCCGCTCGGGCTTCCCGCGCCAGACGGCGAGGCCGGCGGTCAGCAGCATCGGCCACACCAGGTAGAACTGCTCCTCCACCGACAGCGACCAGAGGTGCTGGAGGAGCGGCGCCCGGCCGAAGGACTCGAAGTACGACTGGCCCTGGAAAGTGAGGTGCCAGTTCATGACGTACGCGAGCGCCGACACGACGTCGTCCCGGAGCCTCGCCGCCTCGCCGGGCAGGACCACGACCGTGTACACGCAGACGACTGCGAGCATGACGAGGAGCGCCGGCAGCAGCCGGCGGGCGCGGCGGCCCCAGAACTTGCGCAGCCGGATGCGGCCCGTGGTGCGGCGGCTATCGAGCAAGACGCAGGTGATCAGGTAGCCGCTGAGCACGAAGAAGACGTCGACGCCGAGGAAGCCGCCGCTGAACCAGCCCAGATCGGCGTGATAGAGGAGAACTGCCGCGACCGCGACGGCCCGCAGCCCGTCGAGCGCAGGCAGATATCCCAAACCGGATACGCGACGCTCGCGCGCCGCCGGCGGACCCGGTGTCATCGCACCGGCATCTTCTCCGAAATCCGGGGGCGCGCCAAGGGTCGAAATCCCTTTCTCGTCCCGCTGCGCACCAAGAGGGCCACTACCGAGGAGTTTCCCGGTTCCCATCCCGAAACTGGGTGATGGTCCCGGCTTATGTAGGCGGGGAATCGGCTGTCAGCCGCTGAGCTCGTGCTCGAGGCGCCGCAGGTCGCGGGCCACCCGGCGCATCGTCGTGTTGGCGCTGAGCGTGTCCCAGTCGGGCAGCCGGGCGTTGTCGGGGCGAGCCCGCGTCTCGTACGTACTCCGCGATGCGTCGAGCGCTTCTGGCGGGGCGGTTTGCGCCGACGGATCACGGTTGCCGCTCGTGACGAGCGCGAGAACCCGGACCTCGAGGATGGCCTCGTCGAGCGCGCGGGCGGCGTCCGTACCCTGCCGCCGCGAGCCCGACGGCAGCCGGGGCGACAGCAACCAGAGCCGGTCGGCGACGGCCTGAGCGCGCTTGAAGTCGGCCTCCAATGGCGGCGACGGTCCGGTGATGAGGTTGCCGGCGTCGAGCCGGGCCAGGCGCTGGACGGCGCGCCCTTCGTGGTCGAGGGTTCGGCGGAGCTGCGACTCCGCGTTGTCCTCGACGCGATTCCGAGCCACGGCGGCCCCGCCTGCGGCCGCGATCACCGCCGCGATCACGCCCACCGCGGCGAGGATGCGTGTGCGTCGAGACCACGCGTCCTTACGTGGTCGTGACGTGATATCAGCGGCCGGTTCCGGCGCGCGTCGTCCGAGTAGGTCGGCCACGAGCAGGCCGGCGCCGATGGCGACGGCGAGATCGAACGGTGCACGTAATCGCGGGACCGCGATGATCGCGATGCTGGCGACGGTGAAGTATGCCGATTCGAGGAGCAGCAGCTCGGCGCCGCGCCTCCGGCGAGCGCGCCACAGCCCGACCATCCCCGCAACCGTCAGGACATAGAAGAGCGGGAGGGTGACATTGCGGAATGTGATGTTGCGGCCGTCGTCCTGCTCAGCGCTCTCGCTCTCGCTCGGGCGCAGCTCGAAGTAGTTGGACAGGTTGTGGCGAAGCACATGCAGCGGAATGCTCCGGTGGTCCCGGACGGCGTCGAGCGCGTGCTCTCGGTAGGCGTCGTCGAGCTCGACCTCGTTGCGGTTGTCCAGGTTGATGCGCGTGAAGCGAGCGTCGAAGACCGCGTTCGCGAACCCGTCCGACGCCTGCGCCTCGACGGAGTACGTCGACACCAGGTTGAATCCGTTGGACGTGACCACCGTCGGCGAGCCGACCAGGACCCAGTTGCGCACGATCCATGGCGCGACGACCACGACGGTCACCGCGCCGAAGCGCACGGCGCTCCGCCAGCCGGCCCGCCAGACGAGCCACGCCACCAGAGCCACAACGAGGAGTTGCGCACTGGGGCGGGTGAGCGTGAGCAGCCCGCACACCAGTCCTGCCCACGCCGGCCGATCGTGCACGAGGAGCAGGATCATCCCCAACAGCAGCGCCAGCGACAGTGGTTCGCTGAGGATCACGACGTCGTTGGCGATGATCGGCGGGTAGACGGCGACGGCGATGCCCGCCGCGACTCCACCGCGGCGCCCGGCGATGTGCGCGCCGAGGAGCGCCGCCAGCACGACGACCACGGTGCCGAGCGCGACGTTGAGCAGTTGGCCGGCACCCACGTGCACGCCAGTGATCCAGTAGTAGGCCCCGAGGAGCGCGGCGTACAGCGGCGGGCGGAACGCGGTCGGGTGCAGGTAGGTGAACGGAAACGGTGCTGAGAGTCCGTCGCCGTTCGCGACCGAGGCCGCGATCGTGTGGTAGTGGTGGGCGTCGCTCCGCGGTCGGTAATGACGTGCGAACGACGCGAGGTATGCGAGACGGACGGCGACGGCGCCGAGTGCGAGCAATGCGAGCGACTTCTTCGACAAGCGCCCGACCCTAGTGGTGGCGCGTCACTCCGCCCTAGCGCATGGTTTCGAGAGCCGCCGCGGGTTCAACCCCGTTGCGCGAGCAGTGCTTCGGCCCCCGAGGCAAGCTCTCGCACCACGTCCGCTGCCGGCATCACGGCGCGCACGGCGGTGACCGACTCGCCGGCATAGAGGGCCATGGCATCGATCGCACCCCTAGTCCCTCGGGTCGGGCACATCACGGAGAGCCGGGGGATCGGAATGACCGTCCCGTTCGATTCCAGTTCGCCTACTACTTCGTCCTCCTCGGCTTCGGCCCGCTCGACGCAGGATCGCAGGACCCGGTGGGGCGCGTCGGGCCACATCACCGAGAACGCCTCGGTGAGGGTTGTGTCCTCGGCGCGCGCGTGCACCAGCGCATCCACATACTCCGGGTGAGCATCAGCCTCCGGCGTCGCGACGAAGCGCGTGCCGACTCGCACCGCATCAGCGCCGGCGGCGAGAGCGGCTGCCATCGCCCGCGCCGTCGCGATTCCTCCCGCTGCGACCACCGGCACGTCCACCGCGTCGAGCACGTCAGGAAGAAGCGCGACAAGCCCGACCTTGCCCCGCACGTGCCCGCCCGCTTCGACTCCCTGCGCGATGACGACATCGCAGCCCGCATCGCGCGCCGCGACCGCCTCCGACTGGGAGCCGACCTGCCACGCTGCGAGCGCCCCGCCTTGGTGCACCAGGCCGACGAGGTCGGCGTAGGGTTCGCCGTAGAAGAACTCCACGACCCGACACCGTGACGAAGCGGCCTCGACCGCGGCATGGTCGAGAAACGGCATCAGCACGTTGAACCCGAGGGGCGCGTTCGTCCGCTGCCTGACGCCGTCCAGCGCCTCGGCGACCACGGGCGCCGGCATCATGTGCATGGCCACCGTGCCCAGTGCGCCTGCGTCGGACACCGCGACCGCCAAGTCGGGGCCCGCGACTCCGCCCATGCCTGCCTGCTGGAGGGGGACATCGCAGCCCACGAGTTCGGTAAACCTCGTCATGAGCATGACGAGAGTCTTCTCTTGGACGCGCCCATCTGTCATCACGCGCGGCGGCTGTCCTGCGATCACACTCACAGGGCGCTCCCAGCACCAGCCAAGCGTGCGCCCAAGCGCGTCCTGGATACTGCAGTCCCTCATGGAGGAAGCAGGAGACAAACGATGAGTGACGAATCGCCGCGGGACGAGGGTCCCGCGCACGACGCGCCGACCGAGCAGTCCGCCGTGGCCGCCGACGAAGAAGCGCCGGCAGCCCAAGCGCCTTCGCCGCCGCCCCCGCCCGGCGAGCCGCCGGCGCGACGCGGCTTCTGGGTGCCGAGGTGGGCCGCCTTCGTGGCCGCGGCCGTTGTCGCGGTCTTGGTCCTGTTCTTCGGTGGCTTCGCCATCGGGCGCGCCACCGACAGCGGAGACGGTGGCGAAGCTCGCGAGAGCCGCGAGCGGACCGAGCAGGAGGCACCGCGCCGTGAGAGCCCCGACGAGACCCGTCCCGCGAGCGGCGTGTTCCTCGGCGTGGCGACGCGTGACGCGGTGGACGAAGGCGGCGCCGAGATCGTGGACGTGGCCGGCGGCAGCCCGGCCGACCAAGCGGGCTTGCAGGCCGGTGACGTCATCACCGACGTCGACGGGTCGGCCGTCAGGAGCGCGTCCGATCTGCGCCAGCAAGTGCGCAGCCGCCAGTCCGGCGACCAGGTGACGGTCACGTATACGAGGGACGGCGACTCCGCGCAGACGCAGGTCACGCTCGGGGAGCGTTCGCGCGAGGCGACGCCCAGCGCCTGAGTTCCCCCCACGGTCACCCGCCCGCATCCCCCGGTGTGGGCGGGTGACTCGCGTCCGGCATCATCCGCGAGTTGGCGTTCCGCGGCGCGTACCGTCGTCGGATGCCCGGTTCGCTGCGTTGCCTCGTCGCGCCCCTGGGACGCCCGGCGGCGGTGGTCGCGATCGCCGCCGGCCTCACGACGGCGTGCTTTCCGAAGGAGCCGCCGCCAGGCACGGTGAGCCCGCATCACAACGACCCGTTCTTGACCTGTGTCCGGGAGCGCGAAAGCGGGAATCGATACACGGTCGATTCGCCGGACGGACTAAACCATGGCGCGTACCAGTTCGCCCAGGGCACCTGGGACGCGACCGCGAAACGCGTCGGTCGCACCGACGTCGTCGGCCTGGATCCGCACACCGCGAGCGCCTTCACGCAGGACGAGCTCGCGTGGGCGCTCTACCAATGGCAGGGCAAGTCACCCTGGGCGGCGGTCAACTGCTAGGCGCCGGCGGTCGTTGTATCGCGGGCGGTGACCTGCGACGCTCGAAGTGCACGAAGGCAGGAAGGTAACTGCAATGCGCTGTCGAATCGCCGCGGTGACGGTTGCCGCGTGCGCGTTTCTGCTGATCGTCGCACTCCCTGCCGGGGCCCAGGGCGGCGGGAGCGGCGACGGCGATCACGGCCGGCGGATCAGCGTGACCGGCGGGGTCGTCGTCGCGGCCGACGAGTCCGTCGACGGTCCCGTCGTGTCGGTCGACGGCGACGCGCGGATCGCCGGACGCGTGGGTGGCGCCGTCTACGTCGGCCGGGGTGACCTCTCCGTCACCGGGCGAATCACCGGCGACGCGTTGGTACTGGACGGCGACGCCACGATCGCCGGCCGCGTCGACGGGGAAGTCACGGTCGTCAACGGCAAGGCGACCGTGCTCTCGGGCGCACGGGTGGGCGGCGACGTGACCTCACGGACGACGCCGAGCGCCGCCCCGGGCACCGTCCGCGGCAGCGTGGACAAGCTCGACTTCCAGACCGTGTTCACCGGCTTCATCGTCGTGATCCTGGCTCTGCTCTGGGTCACGGTGACGCTGTCGCTCGGGGTCCTGGGCTTCCTCTTCGTCGCGTTGTTCCCGCGTGCCGCCGATGCGGTCGTCGTCGCGGGGCGGCGCGTGGGCCTGTCGTTCCTCGTGGGGCTGGCGGTCGGGATCGTCGGCCCGATCCTGGGGATCGTCATCATGACGACCGTCGTCGGTATCCCGTTGGGTGGGGCCGTGCTCGGCACCGTCGTGGTGCTGGCGCCGCTCGGCTATGTCTCCAGCGCGCTGATCTTCGGGCGGCTCATGGTGGGGGGGACCAACCCGGGCGCGCGCATTGGCGCGTTCTTCGTCGGCTTCGGGATCCTGCGCTTCGCCGCCCTCGTGCCCGGCCTCGGTTTTCTCGTGGGTTTCGTGTTCGCTACGTATGGTCTGGGCGCCGTCACGATCGCGGGATGGCGCGCCGCACGCGGCCGGGCGGAGGCACCGCGGCCCGCGGTCGCCGACCTCCCGCTCGCACTGCCTCCGGCGGACGGACCCACGATGCCCGCCGCGGCGGCGCCGGCACGGAAGCCGCGCACCGTGACGGCCACGAGGGCGCGTGCCCGCAAGACGCCCGCCAAGAAGCGCGCCACGACGAGCAAGCGCGCCACGGCGCGCAAGCGCGCCACGGCGCGCAAGCGCGCCACGACGCGCAAGCGCGCAACGACGCGCAAGCGTGGACCGGCGAAGAAGACGACAGCCAAGAAACGGGCCTCCGCCACCAAGAAGTCCCAGCGCACCGCGGCGAAGAAGTCCGCCGCCCGCAAGTCGCCGGCAAAGAAGTCGCCGGCAAAGAAGTCCTCGATAAAGAAGAAGCAGCAGACGCCCCGCAAGGCAGCTGGATCGAAGAACGCTCGTGCCCGACCGCCTGCGCGCAGCAGGTACTCCGCGCCCCGGGGTCGGCGCCGTCAGCGCAGTGCGGTCAACCCGCCGTCGACCGCCAGCGTCTGACCGGTGATGTAACTCGCCTCACCGGACAGTAGGAACACGGTCGCGTACGCGATCTCCCACGCCGTGCCCTGGCGCTGCAGCGGGACAGGCGTGCGGTCCCGTGACGGCCGTCCGGCCGACGCCAAACGGCCGAGCGGCGTGTCGATGAGGCCGGGCGCGACGACGTTGGCCCGGATGAGCCGGCGCGCGCCTTCGTTGGCGACGTGCCGGCACAGCCCGTCGAGCGCCGCCTTGGACGTGTCGTACGCGGGCAGGCCGCTGCCCGGCGTGATGCCCGCGATCGAGCTGATGAACACGACCGAGCCTCCGTCGGCGAAGTTCGGGAGGGCGGCCTGGCACACGAGGAAGTGCGAGCGCAGGTTGACAGCGAAGGTGGTGTCCCAGTCCTCGACGCTCGTGCCCGCCATACGTGCGCCCCGCGCGGTGCCGACGTTCAGTACGAGCCCGTCGAGCCCGCCGAGACGCGCCTCGGCCCCCGCCACGACCGCCGCGCACTCCGCGGGCCGCGTCACGTCGGCGATGAGCACCTCGGCGCGGCCGCCATCGGCCGCGATGAGCTCGGCTGTCTCGCGCGCCGCCGCCTCGTCCCGGTCGGCGCAGGCGACCATGGCGCCCTCACGGGCCGCGAGCGTGGCGATGGCGCGCCCGTTGCCGATGGGCGCGTCCGGGTCGTCGGACGGCCGGGTCCCGGCGCCGACGACGAGGATCCGCCGCCCCTCGAGCCGGCCCCGACCGGGCGCGCGTCCGGCGGCCTCGTCGGCCAGGTCCGTCATCTTTTCTATGCGCGCTCGTCGGGGAGTCCAGGCACCCCGGGTTCGCGTTGTACGCCGAGCGAGTTCAGCGCGAACGCGACCATGTGGTAGTGCCCGACGAGCATCGGCACTTCGACGAGCTGCCGCTCGTCGTAGCGATCGGCCAGTTCCGCCCACGTGCGATCGCCGATACAGGCGTCGTCATGGAGCTCGTCCGCCGCGGTCAGCACGGTGCGGTCGAACGGCGCCCAGTCGGGCGCGCCGGGCCCGGCCGCCACCCGTTCGATCTCGTCGTCCGAGAGGCCGGCCGCCGTCGCGAGTCGCACATGCTGTCCCCACTCGTACGGCGACTGGCAGTGCCACGCGGTGCGCAAGATCAGGAGCTCGCGATCCCGCGCCGGGAGCTTGCCGGCGAGCAGCTTTCCCGCGAACGGCATCCACTTCCGGAACAGCCCCGGGTGCCGCACGAGCGTCTCGAAGATGTTGACTGCTTCGGCGCCCGGGATGCGGACCTCCTCGAGGAGCTCGCGGGTCTGGTCGTCGGCCTCCTCGTCGGTCAGCGGCGGCACGCGTGGCGTGTCCGGCCGGTGGTCGCCGACGCCGTCGAGGAAGCTCGCGTTCGCCTCCTCGAGCCCGGCGGCGGCGAGAAGCGCGTCCCGCGCCGCCCCGTCGGCCTCGCGCTCGGCGTACGCGCGCAGCAACGCCCCACCGGCGCGCTCGGCCGCCGACTGGATGGCGAATTGGTCGCGGATGTGCCGTCCCTGCAGGAACGACCGGTAGAGCGAAGACAGCGTCGTCAGGCGTTCCTCGAGGGCCCGCGCCGTCTCCGCCGCGCCGGGCGTCAGCTTCTCCAGCACCGCGGCTACCTGTTCCTCGCGCTCGGCCGCCGCGAGCAGCCCGTCGCGATCGTCGTCCGCGCCCTGCTCGGCCCACCGGCGGTACTGCTCCGCCGCGATCCGTTCGGCGCCCCCGAGGAGCAGCCGTTGCTCACTCGGTGAGCACTGGCTGAGAAACACGCCGACGAGCTCCGCGAGGTCCGGAAGTTCACGCTCTGATGCAGCCATCGAGCGACACGCTAGATGACGCCGCTCAGTCCACGAGCAGCTCGCGCAAGGTGGAGTTGAAGGCAGGGTGGCGAAGCTTCGCCAGCGCCTTGCCTTCGATCTGACGGATGCGTTCGCGGGTGAGCGCGAAGAACTCGCCGACCTCACCGAGCGTGCGGGGCTCGCCGCGGTCGAGCCCGGCCCTTAGCACGAGGACCTTCCGCTCGCGCGGGTTCAGGGGCTCGAGGTGCTTGACGATCTCTCGGGGCAGCACCGCCGCCGCCGCCGCGTCGCACGGCGACGTCGCCGACTCGTCGGGAACGACGTCGGCCAGGTCGCTGTCACCGTCCTCCGAGAGCGGCTCGGAGAGCGACACGGGCCGGGCGGCCCGGTGCATGAGCGTGGCGAGCTCGTCTTCGGGAACCTCGAGTTCCTCTGCGATCTCGGCCCGAGTGGGGTTGCGCCCGAGCATGGCCTCGAGGCGAGCCCGGGCTTGGCCGACGCGCGTGACGCGGTCGGCGGCATGGACCGGCAGCCGGATGGTGCGCGCGGTGTTGGCGATGCCGCGCTGGATGGCCTGGCGGATCCACCATGTCGCGTACGTCGAGAACTTGAAGCCCTTGCGCCACTCGAACTTGTCGACGGCGGTCATCAATCCGAGGTTCCCCTCCTGCACGAGGTCGAGGAAGTTGACACCGGAGCGCCGGTAGAGCTTGGCGATCGAGACGACCAGGCGCAGGTTCGCCTCCACGAAGCAGCGACGCGCCGTCTCACCCTCCCGGACCCGGCGCCGCAGCTCGCGTCGGCCCTCGCCGTTCGGCGGAGCCTTCCCGTCGAGCTGTGCGCGCGCATGGGTACCGGCTTCGATGCGCTGGGCGAGGCTGACTTCGTCGTCTTTGTCGAGGAGCGGGCGGCGTCCGATGTCGGTGAGGTACAGATGGACGAGGTCTTCGTCGTCGCGAGTCGCTTGGCGCGCGAACGCCATGAGCAATTCCTGTCCCAGCCGCCCCGGAGACAGCTGCGTCTCGAACTCGAACTACGAACCTCGCCTGCCCTCGAGGCCCGGACCGCCTTTTCGAACTCGACCCCCCGACGCCTCGTCTCGAGTCGGCAGGGACGCAAAGCCGTTCCCGGCCATGATGCACCCCATGGGCCGGGGCCGTAAAGGGCGGAATTCTGTGGAGAACGGAACGCCCGAGATGGCTCCTCTCCTAGGCGCGCTCAGGATCGCAACGTCGACCCGAAGGCGGCCCCTCCCTGCGGTAGGCTGTTCAGGTCAGCTTCGGTCGCGATGTCGCGGCACGAACGCGACGGCACCGGTACGGCCCCTTCTCTTTGCCGCTCCCGCCTTGCGGGCAGTGTCCCGGGGATTCGGTTCGCCCAGTGAGACCTGTCTCGTCGTTCCCAACACCCCGCCGAATTCGACACTGCAATATCTCGCTGCGGGTGCTGACACCGATCTGGCGGGACGACAACCGGTAAGGGAATCACCATGGCAACTCAAGGCACTGTGAAATGGTTCAACTCGGAGAAGGGCTACGGCTTCATCGAGCGTCCGGACGGTGACGACGTCTTCGTCCACTTCTCGGCGATCCAGGGCGACGGCTACCGCTCGCTCGAAGACGGGCAGCGCGTCGAGTTCGACGTAGCCCCCGGGCGCAAGGGCGAGGAAGCCCAGAACGTCCGAGTCATCTGACGATGCTCACACGAGGTGCTGGGCACCGACTCGTCGGCTGCCCGGCGCCTCCGAGCTGACACGAGGAGCACACATGGCGGGTCGACAACGCACGTCCTTCGGCAAGCGAGAGCGCGAACGCAAGCGCCAGGAGAAGCAGGCTGCGAAGCGCGCCCGCCGCCACCACGACGCCGCGCCCCCGCCCGAAGAATCGGCCGACCGCGACCAGGCGGAAGGGCACGATGGCGTCGAGCGCGCCGAAGACGGAGGCGCGTAGCTCCACGCGCCGTCCCACGTTCCGCTTCTCGATTTCAACGAAGGAGGTCGCTCACGATGGCGACATTCGGAATCGTGCATCGCTTCCCGGGGGGTACACGCGAGCAGTACGAGAACGTGCGCGCGGTCGTCCACCCCGACGGCGGTAAGGCACTGCCACCAGGTCAGATGCTGCACCTCGCCGGGCAGAGCCAGGACGGCTGGCTCGTGATGGCGGTACACGACTCGCAGGAATCGTGGGAACGCTTTCGGGACGAGACCTTGATGCCCGGGCTCGCCAGCGTCGACGACGGCCTGCCCGGACCGCCTCAGGAGATGACGTTCGAGGTCCAGGTGTTCCAAACCCGGGAACGGAAGGGCTGACCCGCGTTCGTTATGCCTCGCGAGCGGCGCGGCCGGCGGGGGTGAAGGTCACCGGCAGGTGCTTGGGACCGGAGATGAAGTTCGACGCCAGCCACTCGGCCGGGCCGGCGGGCGCGATGTCGGGCAGGCGTGTGAGCAATTCGCGCAGCATCGCCTGGATCTCGACCCGGGCGATGTGCGAGCCGAGGCAGAAGTGCGGGCCGCCCCCGCCGAACGCGATGTGCTCGTTCGGTTCGCGCCCGACGTCGAAGCGGTCCGGCTCGGCGATGACACGCTCGTCGCGGTTGGCTGACCCGTAGTACATGACGACCTTGTCGCCTTCCTCGATCGGTGTCCCGGCGAGCTCGCAACGCTCCGTCGCGGTGCGGCGCATATAGATCACCGGGCTGACCCAGCGCAGCATCTCGTCCACCGCGCTCGGGAGCATGCTGTCGAGGTCGTCCTGGAGCCGCCGGAGCTCGTCGGGGTGCTCGAACAGCGCGAGCAGCCCGCCGCCGACGAGGTTGCGGGTGGTGTCGCCGCCGGCGTCGATGAGGAGCAGGAAGAACAGGTTGAAGTCGATGTCGTCGAGCCGCTCGCCGTCGACCTCGGCCCGGAGGATCTGCGTCGCCAGGTCGTCACCGGGGTGCGCGCGCTTGTCCTCGGCGACCTGGTGGGCGTAGTTGAACATCTCGACCACGGCCGCCATCCCGCCGCCCGGCGGCACGGACTCGGGCGCGGCGTGGATGGTCTCGGTGAGGTGGTAGAGCCGGCGCCCGTCGTCGAGCGGGATGCCGAGCAGGTCGGCGATCACGAACGACGGCATCTCGCCGGCGATGTCGGTGACCGCGTCGCACTCGCCCCGCTCGATCACGGCGTCGATGATCTGGCGGGCCAGTGCCTCGATGCGCACGCGCAGCCGCTCCGCAGCGCGGGGCGTGAACTGGCTGTTGATGATGCGCCGCAGCCGCGTGTGACGCGGGGGGTCCGACGTGATCATCATCTGATGGTCGCCGAAGTCGAGACCCGCGAGGTCGGGGATCAGGATCGTCGGCAGCGACGAGAAGTGCTCCGGGTCGCGTCCCACCGCTCGCACGTCGTCGTAGCGGGTGACGGCCCAGAACCCAGGACCGTCGGGCTCCGGATGCCGGTAGACGGGGGCGTGGTCGCGCAGCCAGCGGAACTGCTCGTGCGGCTGCCCGTTCGCGAACGACGCCGGGCTCAACAGGTCGATGTTCAAGCCGACGGTCGGCTCGATGCGACCCCGAACAGCTCGGCGATCCTGTCGATCATCGCTTGCTCGGCGGGCGTCACCATCTTGGCGGCGGCGGCCACCGCCTTGGCGATGTCGACGAACCAGTTGCCGATCTGCGCGGCCTCGTCTGGGGGCAGCTTGCGGAGGGCGGTCGCGGCCGAGCCCAGGTCGGCCATGGCGCCCTCGACGACCTCGTCGAGGCTCTTGCCCCGGTGCTGTCGGACGTCGTGGCGGGCTTCTCTGCTCTCGGCCTCACGGGCGACCTCGGGGATCAGTTCGTCGGCGGGACCACCGGCCGGCGGATGGCTGACGGCTCGCGCGCTCGCGGCCGCCTCTTTGACCATCGAGATCGGTCCGTGCTCACCCACGGCGACCATCGCCAGGCTCACCAACAGCGGCGCCTCGGTCAGTGCCTTCCACTCGTCATCGTTGAATACCGACTTGTCTGTCACATCGCTTTCCTTCCACCTCGGTGCTGTTTACTGGAAGTAGCGCACGACGCGGGACGTGAACTCCTCGACCCGCCCGCGTCCCTCGGTCGGCCAGCTGCAGACGAGGTAGCCCCATCCGGCCTCGCGCCACTCCTCGGCGGCTCGGCGCACGCCGTCGAGCGATCCCGAGAGCGAGAGCGAGGCGGCGCGGGTGATCGTGCGGGGATCTCGCCCCTCGCCTTCGGCAAGGCGATCGAGGCGCGCCGACGGCTCACGCAGCGACGCAGGTGACCCGAAGGCATGCCAGACGTCGGCGAACCGGGCCGCGATCGGCAGGGTGCGGCGCCGCCCGGCGCCACCGATCCAGATCGGCGGATGCGGTCGCTGCACCGGTGTCGGCAGCAGCTGGGCGTCGCGGAGTTGGACGTGCCTGCCGTCGTACGAGACCCGCTCGCCGCTCATGAGGCGCGTCGCGACCTCGACCGTGTCCTCGAGGAGGTCGGACCGCTCGCCCGTCGGCGGGAACGGGATGCCCAAGGCCCGGTGCTCGGGCTCGAACCACGCCGAGCCCAGCGCGAGCTCGAGCCGGCCCCGGGAGGCGTGATCGATGGTCACGGCCTGCGCCGCCAGCACCGAGGGATGGCGATAGGTGACGCCGGTGACGAGCAGCCCGAGGCGGACGCGGGTCGTGACTCCGGCGAGCGCGGCGAGCGTCGTCATCCCCTCGAAGCAGTTGCCCGGCCCTTCGCCGTACACCGGCTGGAAGTGGTCGAACCCCCAGGCGCCGTCGAAGCCGAGGTCCTCCCCGAGACGCACGCGGACGACGAGCTCGTCCCACCCCATCCGCTGCTGGGCGACGTCGATCCCGAAGCGCATCGCCGGTCAACCTACGCGGCCGGGGGCAGGCTCTGTCAGGATCGCGGGGCGAGCAAGGGGGGAGCATGAAGGAGCTCGTCTACCACCGACACCTCCTGCCGGCGGCTGAGCGGTACGCCGACAAGGTCGCGTTCTACGACGGCCCGTTCCGGGCGACCTACGCCGAGCACGTCGAACGGGTCCAGCGCCTCGGCGACGCGCTGCAGCGCGAGCTCGGGGTCGGCCGCGGCGACCGGTTCGCGGTCATGGCGCTGAACAGCCACGAGTTCCTCGAGCTCTACCACGCCGCCTTCCTCGGCGCCGGGGTCGTGAACCCGCTGAACCTCCGGCTCGCGCCCAAGGAGCTCGAGTTCATCCTGGGCGACTCCGAGACGAAGGTGTGCTTCACCGACGCCCCGTTCGCGCCGCTCGTCGACAACGTCCGCGAGGACGCCGGGATCGAACGTGTCGTCCTGATCGGCGAGGGCGACGCCCCGCACGACCTCCGGTACGAGGAGCTCCTCGACGCCGGGAGCTCGGTCGTCCCGAACGAGCCCGACGAGGACGACCCCGTCATCCTCATGTACACGGGCGGCACGACCGGTCTGCCCAAGGGCGTGCTGCTCGACCAGCGGGCCGAGATGCTGAACATGTACCACGTCGCGCTGCGATGGGGCCTCGACGAGCGCTTCGTGTACCTGCACCAGACGCCGATGTTCCACGCCGCGTCGATGGGCGGCATCCTCGGAATTCCCGCGTGCGGCGGCTCGTCGACGTTCGTGCCCGTGTTCGAGCCGAAGGCGGTGCTCGACAGCATCGAGGCGCAGAGTGTGACGATGACCGTGATGGTGCCGACGATGATTGCCATGCTGCTCGCGCATCCGGACTTCGAGCCCGAGCGGATGCGCTCGCTCGAGGTGCTGACGTACGGCGCGTCACCGATGCCGGGCGCGCTGCTCGAGCGGCTGCTCGGGCTGTCCCCCGACCTGGACGTGTACCAGGGCTACGGCATGACCGAGTCGTCCGCGGTGCTCACGTCGTTGGGGCCGGACGATCACCGCGCTGATGGCGACCTGCTCCGCTCGGCCGGCCTCCCGGTCCCCGGCGTCGTGCTGAGCATCCAGGACGGGGAGGGCAACGTCCTTCCCCACGGCGAGACGGGAGAGGTGTGCGCCCGGGCCGGCAACTTCATGCGCGAGTACTGGAAGCGGCCCAAGGAGACCGCCGAGGCGTTCCGCGGCGGCTGGTACCACACCGGCGACGCCGGTTATCTGGACGAGCGCGGGTACCTGTTCCTGGTCGACCGGGTGAAGGACATGATCGTCACGGGCGGCGAGAACGTGTACTCGGCCGAAGTCGAGAACGCGCTCGCGTCACATCCCGCGGTGGCGGAGGTCGCCGTCATCGGGATCCCGCACGACGTGTGGGGTGAGGCGGTGCACGCGATCGTCGTGCTCAAACCCGACGCTGCCGGGACCGAAGAGGAGCTCGTGGCATACGCCCGCGAGCGGATCGCGGGGTACAAGGTTCCAAAGTCGATCGAGTTCCGGACCGAGCCGCTACCGCTTTCGGGCGCGTTGAAGGTGCTCAAGCGCGAGCTGCGCGCCCCCTACTGGGAGGGCAAGGACCGCAGCGTGCACTGACGGACCATCCGCCCTCCGGGCGTCCTCACTCGTCTCCGAGCATGATGCCCCGTCGGCGTTCGCTCGAACTCCGACGGAGTCATGCCGAGGATGATCCCGCCATTCCGGCGAAGGGGGCCATGCCGGCGAGCTTGCCGCCTTCGATCGGCAGCGTTGCGCCGGTCGTGTAGCTCGCCTGGTCCGAGCAGAGCCACACCACGGCGCGTGCGACCTCGTGAGGTGTCCCAATCCTCTGCATCGGCATTGCCATGCCGGCCCGGCGCTGCATCTCGGGCCCGGCGCGTTCGAGGTTCTCCGTGAGAATGGGTCCGGGGGCGACCGCGTTCACGCGAATACCTTGGTTTGCGTACTCGAGCGCCGCCGCCTTGGTCAGCCCGACGACTCCGTGCTTGGCCGAGACATAGCCGGCAAGCCCACCCACGGCTTCGACGCCGGCGGTTGACGACATGTTCACGATGGCGCCGCCGCCCGCACCGAGCATGGCCGGGATCTCGTACTTCATCGACAGAAAGACGCTCCGCAGCGTGATCGCGATGGCGCTGTCGTATGCGTCGATGGGGAGGTCGGCGAGCAGCGTCGGCGCCTGTCCGCCGCCGGCAGCGTTGTTGAACGCCACGTCGAGACGACCGAACGCTTCCACCGTCTCCGCGACGAGCCGCTCGACGGCGGCGGCGTCCCCGACGTCGGTGGGGACCGCGATCGCACCGGTACCGTCGCTCGAAAGCTCGTCGGCGAGCGCGGTCAGCGCGGCTTCGTCGCGGGCGGCCAGCGCCACCGACGCCCCCGCCGCTCGGAAGACCCGGGCCGTTGCCGCACCGATCCCTCGACTCGCGCCCGTGATGATGGCGACCTTTCCTTCGAGAAGGCGCGGAGCGTCGAGGTGAGGGGAGTGTCGCGTCGTTGAATTCATGGCTGCTCCTCGGAACGCGTTGCGGCTCTGCAGCTTGTCCGGCGCCCCGGTCCATATGCCAGGCCGCGACGGCGACGAGCTCGTCCTGCTCGTTCCAGATGAACAGGGGTGCCTACCGGTGTTACCAAGGGACGCGCCCCGCTTCGTCGAAGAAGCCGCCGGTGGGACCGTCGGGGTCGAGGGTGGCCATGGTGACTATGACCTTGGCGCCTTGCTCGACGGTCTTGTGGCCGCGGTGGTCGTTGAGATCGGTGGCGGTGTAGCCGGGGTCCACGGCGTTGATCTTCCAATCGGGGAGTGCCTTGGCGTACTGGGTGGTCACCATGTTCAGCGCCGTCTTGGATGAGGGGTAGACGAGGCTGTTGATGCTCGACTCGAGGCGGTTCGGGTCGGTGGTCACTCCGAGCGAGCCCATCCCGCTCGAGACCATGACGATGCGCGGGAGCGCTGCTCGTCGCAGCAGCGGGAGGAAGGCTCTCGTCACCCGCACTGGTCCGAGGAGGTTGACGCCGAAGCACGCGACGAAGTCCTCGGGGCCAGTCTCCACCACGGCGGTGCGACCACCGATGACGCCGGCGTTGTTGACGAGGGTGTCGAGATGGTCGATGGCCGACGAGACCGAGGCGACGGCGGCGGTGACCGACGCGTCCGATGTCACATCGAGGGCGACGAAGCGCACGTCGGCGCCATCGGCGGACAGCTCGGCGGCGGCGGACTCACCGCGTTCGGGGTCTCGGGCGGCGAGGAGGACGGTCCAGCCGAGCTGGGCGAGTTGGCGAGCGGCCTCGAAACCGAGGCCCTTGTTGCCTCCAGTGATGAGCACAGTGTTCATACCGGCAGTGTGCGCTCGGCGCGCGGGCCGGCCCAGGGTCGACGAAGGCTGGGATCGGCGATACCAGGCACGAGGGCGACGAGGGGGGCATGCTGAGGACATGGACGGGCCCGGCCTGGCTGCTGCGCTCAAGACGTACCGGGCGCGCCTGACTCCGGCAGATGTCGGCATGCCCGCGGGCGTCCGTCGAAGAGTCGCCGGCCTGCGCCGGGAGGAAGTAGCGGCGCTCGCCGGGATCTCAGTCGACTATCTGGTGCGTTTGGAACAGGGCCGCGGACCCACTCCATCCGATCAGGTGCTGGCGGCGTTGGCTCGAGCATTGCGACTCTCCGAAGACGAACGAGCGCACCTCTTCCACCTGGCAGGCTCCGCTGCGCCGCGTCCAGGTCACATCGTCGTCACGCCGCGCTCGAGCACGTTGCGACTCCTCGATCGCATTACGGACCTCCCGGCGCTACTCCTGGACGCGAAGGGCGACGTCCTCGCGTGGAACGCGCTCGCCGCGGCCCTGCTCGGCGACTTCTCGGCCTGGCCGCTGGCGCAACGCAACATTGTCTGGCAGCGCTTCCTCGGTGGCGGGGGCCGGGTCGCTGTCGATCCCGAGGAGGACGAACAGAACGCGGCCGAGACCGTGGCCGACCTCCGTGCGGTCTCCGCTCGCTATCCCCACGACCCGGGCCTGAACCGGCTGCTTGAAGACCTGCGTGCGCGAAGCCCGCGCTTCGCTCGCCTGTGGGCCGAAGGTCGCGTGGCCGAGCGCCGCAGCAGCCGTAAGACGATCGACCACCCGGATCTCGGTCGCATCACCCTCGATTGCGACTCGCTCTACATCCCCGACGTCGACCAACGACTGATCATCTACTCGGCGGCCCCCGGCACGGCCGAAGCCGACGCCCTCGCCCTGCTATCGGTCGTCGGCCTCCAAGACGTCCATACCGACCATTGAGTTGACGTCCGCGCAAGCCGAGGAGCCCGAGGAGCACCGCGCGTGGTACAGAGCGCGACCGT
>JBKOWY010000133.1:0-7027 GCA_046724655.1 Actinomycetota bacterium | reverse complement strand
GCCGACGCGCAACGGCACCGCAGGCAGGTCGCGCCCGGCGTTGGCGCGGAGCAAACTTTCGGCCTGAAGCGCGCGCAGCACCCGCTCCCGGTTGGCAGCGAGCGCGCCGGCCGTGAACACCGGGTCGATCCCGGTCATGATTAGCTGCAGCCGCCCCGTCGGCGGGTACATCTCGATGTGTCCCTTCACCCGCACCTCGACGTCGTCGGCGAGCTCGACACCCGGCGTCTTGCGCAGCGCCGCGCGCACGGTCAGGAGGTGCGTCCGGAACAACGCCACGTCGAGCGCGGCCTGCACCCGATCGCGCCGCTCATCCTTCTCGACGAGCTGGAAGTACACGTGTCCGGCCCGTGACTCGCGCAGCCCCTGCACCTCACCCCGCACCCACACGTTCTCCGGGACGGCCTCTCGGAGCGCGTCGCGGATGACCGTGTTGAGCTCGGTGACGGAGAAGGTGGGCTCGGTGTCGTCCAAGGCCCGCAGCGTATCGGCGCGCTAGGAGCGGCCCGTCAGTTCCTGCACCGGCGTCGACCGCTGCTCGAGCACGCGCTCGCGGGTCGGGACACGGAAGACGATGTACCACACGCCGATCGCCAACAGGGCCGCGATCGCGGCGGCGATGACGACGCGGTCGCGTAGGAGCACGATGCTCAGCGTCCCGAAGGCCAGCATCATGGTGATGGCGAAGGCCTTCGCCCGGCGCGACATGCCGAGGCCGGCCCGGTAGTCGCGCACCGCCCGCCCGATGTGGGGCAGGTCGAGCACCCACTGCTCGAACCGGGGGCTGGAACGCGCGAAGCAGGCGGCGGCGATGATGAAGAACACCGTCGTCGGCAGGCCGGGGACGACGATGCCGATCGAGCCGACCCCGACGGCGACCCATCCGATCGCGAACCACATCCACCGCACGGGCCTCGATCGGACGGGTGCCGGCGGCGTGGTCACGTCGGCCGAGCGTTCGCTCACCCGACCAGCGCGGCGATGTCGACGCCCGTGCCCACGACGAGGAACACGAAAACCGTGCCGCCGATCCCTGCGTACCACCAGCGCCACTTGTGGTCGGCGGCGAAGAGCCGGCGCATGGCGAAGACGATCGCGACCATCGAGACGAGCCCGAGCACGAGCCCGATGGCGGGCGCCACGCTGCCCGAGACGCCGGCGCCCAGCCCGACGAGCGGGATGAGCACGTAGGTCAGCAGGCACCGCACCGCCGAGATCGCGATGGAGCGGCTGAAGGCGTTCTGGGCCCCGAGGATGCTGCCGCGCGGGGCATCCTCGGGGAGTCGCAGCAGCCGCCGCATGCGCCGGTCGGCTTCGGAGCGGACCGGCGCCTGGAGGGGTGCAGATGTCGCGACCGGCTGGGTCATCGACGCCCACGGTACGCCCGCCAGGCCGCACGCCTCGCACCGCGCGTCACTCGGCGTCTGCTCGTCCCTCGAGCCGGAGCCACAGCTGCGGTCCCAGCGGGGCCTGGGCTTCCTCGGCGAGGTGCGCCACGAGGCCGGGGGTGCGGGCGACGAGCGCGAACCCCCGGACGCTCGCAGGCGGCACGCCGATGTCGGCGAGCGCGGCCCCGGCGGCGCCGGCGCCGTTGATCGGGAGATGGCGGCCGCTGCGCTCCGCGTGCACCTCGGCCACGACGGCGAGGAGCCGGAGATGGGGTCCGAGCAGTCCCTCCTCGGCCGCGAGCTCGTAGAGCCGCGGCGTGCGCGGGTCTTCTTCGCGGTGCACGGGATGCCCGAGCCCGGGGACGCGCAGGCCCGCGGCGCGACGGGCGTCGACCGCGGTCACCGCGATCTCCCGCAGCTCACGATGCGCTCCTGAGCTTCGCTGAGCGAAGTTGAGGAGCGCATCGGCGAGGAACTCGGCGGTGTCGCCGGTGGGGCCGAGGAAGACGCTGCCCGCGCCGAGAAGCCCAGCTGCCACTGCGCCCTGCATCGCCTCCGGCGCGCCGGTGTAGGTCAGACGCGCCGCGAGCGCGCTCGGCGTAAGGCCGTGGTCGGCGAGCGACACGAGCACGGCGTCGAGCATCCGACGTTCGCTCGGGGTCGGTTCGCGCCGGGTGACGAGCAGGTAGGCGAGCTCGGTGAGGGTGAGGCGTCCCATGATCTCGCTGGGAAGGTCGCGACCGGCGACGGTGATCCGGTCGGCGGACGCCGAACCGATCCACGTGCGCAAGGGCTGCGGCTCCGGACGTGTCATCAGACGGTCTCCATGTCGATCTCTTCGCCGGTCCGATCCGACGGCAGCTGGTGCTTCGCCAGCCGTCCGGTCGGCGTGTGCGGCAGCTCGGTCAAGACTTCGTAGTAGCGGGGCACCTTGAAGCGGGGGAGATGCTCGCCCGCGAACGCGTGCAGCGCCCCGACGTCGACGGTGCGGTCCGCCGCCGGCACGACGAACGCCTTCACGTCTTCTTCCGACAGCTCCGACGGAACGCCGACGACCGCGGCCTCGACGACGTCGGGATGGCGCTCCAACGCCGCCTCGACTTCCGCCGGCGACAGGTTCTCGCCCCGGCGGCGGATGACCTCCTTCTTCCGGCCGACGAACGTGTAGGTGCCGTCACCGTTGTCGCGCACAAGGTCGCCAGTACGGAGCCAGCCGTCGACGAGGACCGCGGCCGTCTCGTCGGGCATCTCGTAATACCCGCGCATGATCGCGGGGTTGCGCAGCTCCAGCTCCCCGACCTCGCCCGGCTCGACGACGCGGCCGTCGGCGATGACGCGCGCGTCGTTCACATGCCCGAGCTCGGGATGCTGGCGCGCGGCCCCCAGCGTCCCGTACGGACGCGAGCTGTGCGGCCACACGAGGCCGTACGGCGTCTCCGAGAGCGCGTAGCCGCACACAACTTCCAGGCCGAGGCGCCGCTCGATCTCGAGCTGCCGGGCGCGGTCGGGCGACGGGCCCGTGTAACAGAGGCGCAGCGGCGTATCGGCGTCGTCGGGACGTTCGGGTTGGCGCATCAGGATCTCCACCATCGCCCCGATCGCGTTGAACTCGGTGGCACCGAAGCGGCGCGCCGCGTCGAGGAACGTCGAGGCGGAGAACGCCGGGAGCAGTACGACGCTCGCCCGCGCCGCGACCGAGCCGAGCACCGAGTACGCCGGCGCGTTGATGTGGAAGAGCGGCAGCGAGGTCATGAGACGGTCCTCGCTCGTCAGCCGGAGCCAGTACGGGAACCCCTCGCCGGCCATCACGTAGGCGAGGTGGGTCTGCATGACCAGCTTCGAGCGGCCAGTGGTCCCAGACGTCGGGATCATGACGGCGACGTCGTCAGGTTCGACGTCTGCGGGATCTCGGCCGTCGGGTTGGGTGTCGAACAGCTCGTCGACATCCAGTCGAGCGGCCGCGACTCCCGTGTCGCGCACGGCTGCATCGATGGTCGGCGCGACGTCTTCGTCGGTCACCACCGCCTGCGGCTCCACCTGCGTCACGAAGCCGGTCAGCTCGGCGGACGAGCTCTTGGGGTTCACCGGCACCTGGACGGCGCCCACTTCCATGAGCGCGAGCCAGTTCAGCAGGAACTCGGGTGTGTTCTTGGCGGTGACCACGATCCGGTCGCCTTTGCCCACGCCGGCCGCGCGCAGTCCGCTCGCCGCGCGCGCCACGCGCTCACTCGCCTGGGCGTACGTGTAGGTGACTTCGTCGGCGAGTAGCCACGTCCGGCCGCCGGCGTCGTCGACGGCCCGCCGGAAGAAGTCCGGGATCGTGCGGATCAAATTGGGAAGAAGAGCGAACGGAAGTTGCTTGCCACGTTCGGGTCGCCGCGTACGGTGCCGCCGTTGATACGGCCGTAGCCGGTCAGCACGAGCGTCGCGGGGTCGAACTCCAGGATCGCGGCGCAGTCCTCGATGCTGCCGGGCGTGAATTGCACGCCGTCGGTCGACACGTCGGCGCGTAGGTCGCCGCCGTTTTGGCCCGAGGTGCGGATCCCGACCGAGTAGGGCTGCTTCACGCCTTCTGTGTCGGCGGTCGCCCCCCACAGCACGAAGATCACGGGCACGAGCAGGTCGGCGGCGTCACCCGACAGCATGTGCGGCCGCCCCATGCCTTCCTCCACGTCCCAGCGGTGGACGGCGTAGTCGACGATCTGGAACATCGGATAGAACATCGCCGGAAGCGGGCCCATGTACTTGTGCGGCGGCATCAGACCAGTCCAGTCCTCCGCCGACAGCGACGCGAACTCACCCATCATCCGGTCGGCGTCGTCGCGCAACCGCTTCAGCAGGACGTCTTGCGACAACGCACCCAGCTCCCGCGCGTTCTTGTCCGCCAACGCCGGCATCGCCCGAAGCCCGAGAGGCTCGGGCATGGCGTCACCACTGCGGGCGGCGGCGAAGGCGGGGAAGTAGCCCTCGGTGGCGTCGACCAGATGGCCCATCACGTCGCACGTCTGCCACCCGGCGCACGCCGTCGACCCCTGCCATCGCGCCGGGTCGGCGACCAGCGCGAGCGTCTGGTCCATCTCGTCGCGCAGCACGCTGAGCACGCGGTCCTTGCTCGCGGGGTCTTGGAAGTTCCAGGTCGGATCGGTCGCAGCCATCGCTCCCCCTCTCGGCGATGCGTTGTCCTGCGCGCCGATCGTACGCCCAGAGGTTCACGATGCGCCTCGCGGCTACTTCCTCAGATAGTTCTCGAGGAACGCCACCGTCTGGTCCCAGACCCGGTTGGCGTAAGCGCGCGCGTGTGCCTTGCCCGGCAGGATGATCTCCTGGTTCGCCACACCGGCCGCGTCGAGCGCCGCCTTCATCGAGTCGGCCTGTGACTGGGGGACGAGCTCCATCGTCGAGTTGACGATGAGCATCGGTGCGTCGGTCTTGTCGACGTGCGTGATCGGCGACGCCTCCATGTACTTGTCCGGGCAGGCGGCGGACGTGCAGCCGAGAAACGTCGGGACCGCGCCCGCGGCGGTGGGCGTCGACGGGGGGAGGGTGCCGAGAGGCCGGAGGTCCATGGGACCTGACCACGACACGGCGGCGGCGATGCGGTGCTTGCGGCTCAGCGCGCCCTCGCCAACGGTGGCGAGCATGCCGGTCAGGTGCGCGCCCGCAGAGCCGCCGAGGACGCCGATCCGCTTCGGGTCGACGCCGTAGTCCTTGGCGTGCTTCCGCACCCACTCGACCGCTGCCTCGACGTCATCCACGGCGGCCGGGTACGGGTGGTCGGGCGCGAGCCGGTAGTTGACCGAGAAGGCGACGAAGCCACGCTGGGCCAGCTGGTTGCCCTGGTTGGCGAACGCCTGCTTGTCCCCCATGCGCCAGCCACCACCGTGGACGAGGACGACCGCGGGCCGGTCCTTGCTCTTCTTGGCGGGCTGGTACACGTCGAGCCCGAGCATCACACCGTCGACGGTGCGGTACGTGACGTCGCGTTTGACCTCGACGTCATCCGCGGCACGGGCCGGGACAAGCGCAACCGTCGCAAACGACGCCATGGCCGTAAGCGCCGCACAACTCAACCAGCGTCGTGGCTTCATGGTCCCAGGGTCGCCCACGCGGATGATGGGTGTCTCAGCGGGGTGTCAGCAGGCCGTCAGGAGAAGCGAGGTGCTGCGAAGGCCAGCCCGACGCCGCTCAGCATGGTGGGCACGAACCACATGATCATGCGGTTGATCTCGCGATGAACCTGCGCCATCAGATGGAGGTCGAGCGCGTCCAGGTCCCTCTTCGTGGCAACGTCGGCCCAGCCGACGGGCGGCAGGTGCTCCATCAGTGCGTCCGCAGTCCGCGCACCGAGGACTTCCTCGAGCCGCTCGTACATCTGGCGTCGGCTCCGTTCATCGATCTGCATTGTCGCTCCCTCGTCCTCTGACGACAACCGGACGGGGAGCCTGCGACACTGAGCTCCCGAGGCGTGGCTCACATCCTACGGGCGGGGTATGACAACCACGCCGCAGTAGCCTGCTGTCGTGACCGAGACCGAGACGCTGACACCGACGCAGGCGCCCGAGCGCGCGCCGACCGACGAGGGCGACCACGACCGTTTCGCCCACTACGCCAGGAAGGACCAGATCGCGCGGGCGTACGTGACCGGCGAGCCGATCGTCGCGCTATGCGGCAAGAAGTGGGTGCCGACCCGCGACCCTTCTCGCTACCCGGTCTGCCCCACGTGCAAGGAGCTCAAAGAGGCCGGCTGGACGATCCGCTGAGCTCAGCGACCAGCTCGGCCATTGCCAGGCCGGGCAGCGTTCGTGACCAGCTCCTCGAACAGGACCCGGTACGCGACCACGGCTCGCCGCAGATCCTCGGTCGATGCTTCGCCGGTCGTCGTCTTCGTGTAGACGCTGTGCGCGTCCCGGTAGTTCTGCACGACGTCCGGGTGATCGACCGACACGAGGTCTGACTTCGATTCGAAGTCGTCGACGGGATAGCCACGGTCGCGCATCACCTGGGTAATGAGATCGTCTGCTTGCACGACGACGACCTGAGGTCGATCGACGAACTGGTCTTGAAGTTGGTTCCACTGTGCGGAATAGCGCGCTCGCGCGGCTTGCGTGAGAGGTCGAATCTTCAGCTGCTGGCGACGCTCGGCGCGATCGGCAAGCTCACGTTCCGCCCTCCGGCGACTCCTGGTCGACTCGACGCTACGGTCGTACTCCGGGCCGAACCAGTTACGTAAGTCGCGCTTCTGTAGCTGCCTCCGAGCGATCAAGAACACGACCGCGGCGAGGAGAATGATCGCGGCCGCTACGATCACAATCCATACCCAGGCGTCCATGACGAACCCCCCTCGTATGACTCGCGCTTTACCCGCGGGGCGCGTCATGGAAACGACCTGATGCCCGCAGAGCGCGTCGCGGCTCGCGTAATTCGAGGGTTTTGTCCAGGGTCGCGGTCGTTGCGCCGTCAGCGGGCGCGAAGGGCGCCTCAGATCGCCGTGGTGTGGCGCGGTTCGTACAGAAGCACCTCGAGCCCGCCGGGCAGCACCATCGTCATCACGATGCCGAAGCCCTGGTCCTCGGGCTCACCGCGGAACTCGATGCCCTTGGCGCGCAGCTCGGCCACCGTTTCGTCGAGGTCGTCGCACA
>JBKOWY010000090.1:0-43579 GCA_046724655.1 Actinomycetota bacterium | reverse complement strand
GGTGAGACGCACGCGATCGACCGGGAGCTGACCGTCGGGAGGGGGGCCGGCTGCGCGATCGTGCTGGGTGACGACACCTACGTGTCACAGCTGCACGCGCGGCTGTTCCAGCAGAACGGTGAGGGCTACATCGAGGACCTCGGCTCGACGAACGGCACCCTTGTGAACGGCAGGGCGATCACCGGCGCCACTCGGCTGCGGCGCGGGGACCAGGTCCAGTTCGGCCAGACCGTCGCCGAGATCGTCAAGTGAGCAGAATGGGCGGCCCATGAGCCCGCTCAAGCTCGTCGCCGCCGGCGTCACGGACGTCGGGCGTGTCCGGGACGGCAACGAGGACGGCTTCCTCGACGAGTCCCTGCGCCTCGGCGTCGTCGCCGTCGCCGATGGCATGGGTGGCCACCGTGCCGGCGAGGTCGCCAGCGCCACGGCCCTCGAGTCGCTCCGGGCGGCGATGGCGGCGGGCCAGCCGCTGCGCGACGCGATCGTGGACGCCAACGACGCCGTGCTCGAGAAATCCGTGTCCGATCAGCAGCTACGCGGCATGGGCACGACCCTCACCGCCGGCACGCTGGGGACGGACGGGAACCTCGTCATCGGACACGTCGGCGACTCCCGCGCGTACCTCTTCCACGACGGCGAGCTCACCCAGATCACGGACGACCACAGCCTCGTGGAGGAGATGGTCCGGACGGGTGAGCTCACCCCCGAGCAGGCGGAGAGTCATCCGCAGCGTTCGATCATCACCCGCGCCCTTGGCATCGACCCCGAGGTCGAGGTCGACGTGTACCCGGTTCAGCTCGGGATCGGAGACCGGGTCCTGCTGTGCTCGGACGGCCTGACGACGATGGTGCGCTCCGAGGACATCGCCGACATCCTCGAGCGAGAGCCCGATCCGAAGCGAGCCGCACAGCTCCTCGTCGATGCGGCCAACGCCGCCGGTGGTGAGGACAACATCACTGCGGTGGTGGTGGACGCGGTCGAGGACGAGACCGCGCTCGCCGCCGAGCCAGAAGCAATCGAGGACGACACGAGCGAGCTCGCGCCGCGGCCGAAGCGGCGGCGAGGCCGGGGGCGGACGATCCTGCGGGTGCTGCTGTGGGTCCTGCCCGTGCTCGCGGTGCTCGCGCTCGCGTTCGGCGCGGTGGGGTGGTATGCGCGCCGGACCTACTTCGTCGGCGTCGACAAGAGCCGCGTGACGATCTTCAAGGGCCGCCCCGATGGCGTGCTCGGCTGGGACCCGACCGTCGAAAAGCGCAGCGCAATCGAGACGAGCGAACTCACGCCGAACGAGCTCGACGACGTCAAGGCGAAGAAGACGTTCTCGTCGCGCAGCGGCGCAGACGACTACGTGCGCCGACTGGACATGGCCGTCCAGAAACGGCAGGAGCAGACGACGGCCACGACGGTGGCGCCGACCGCGGCGCCACCGGCGCCGGCGGCCGTCCCGTGATCAGCACCGCAACGCGAAGAAGAAACGCCGAGCTGACGCTCGGCCTGCTGGCCGTCGTGATCACGGCGGGCGGCTACGTGTTGCTTGCGCTGGCGGAAGGCCCGGCGCTCCCGGCGAACATCTGGTTCTTCCTGGGCATGCTCTTCGGTCTGTACGTGCTCGCGCACTTTGCGGTCCGCAGCCTCGCCCCGCGTGCCGACGCCACCCTCCTGCCGCTGGCGGCGGTGCTGAACGGCATCGGCTTTATCACGATCACGCGCATTGACCGCGACGCCACCGACCAGCTCGCGCCGGCTCAAGCCGTTTGGACGGCGGTCGGCGTGCTCGCATTCATCGGCACGCTCGCGCTCGTGCGCCGGGTCGCGCTGCTCGAGCGTTACCGGTACACGTTCCTGTTCTTCGGGATCGTGGCGTTGCTGCTCCCGCTCGCTCCCGGGCTCGGGACCGAGATCAACGGCGCCCGCCTCTGGGTGAAGCTCGGGCCGATCAACTTCCAGCCCGGCGAGGCGGCGAAGGTCCTACTCGTCGTGTTCTTCGCCGCTTATCTCGTCGAGAAGCGCGAGGTCCTTCGCGAGGGCGCCCGCCGCATCGCCGGGATGCGGATTCCGGCCGCGAAGCATCTCGGCCCGCTACTGCTCGCGTGGGGCTTCTCGATCCTGGTCATGGTGCGCCAGAAGGATCTCGGCTCGTCGCTGCTGTTCTTCGCCGTGTTCGCCGTGATGCTGTACATGGCGACGGAACGGGTCGCCTACCTGCTCGCCGGGCTCGGGCTCTTCGTGAGCGGTGCCGCCATCGCGTACCAGCTGTTCGGCCACGTCGAGGAACGGGTCTCGGTCTGGCGCAATCCGTGGCCAGTCGCGGGCGGCGACGGGTATCAGACCGTGCAATCCCTGTTCTCGTTCGGCTCGGGCGGGTTCGCCGGCACGGGTCTCGGCCTCGGGAGTCCCGACAAGATCCCGAACGCGGCCACCGATTTCATCTTCTCGGCGATCGGCGAAGAGCTCGGCCTGCTCGGCACCGTCGCGGTGCTCATCGGGTTCCTGCTGCTCATCGGGGCCGGCTTCCGGATTGCTGTACAGGCCGATCGCCCCTTCCCGAAGCTGTTCGCCGCCGGCCTCACGAGCATCATCGGCATCCAGACGTTCGTGATCCTCGGTGGCGTCACCCGTCTCATCCCGCTCACGGGTGTGACGCTGCCCTTCGTCTCGTACGGCGGTTCGTCACTGATCGCCAACTTCGTCGTCCTCGCGTTGCTGCTGCGCATCTCTGACGAGACGGCCGAACGCGCCGGCAGACCGCGCGCACGCACGAGCGCGCCTGCCCGACTGTGAACCGCGCCATCCGCCACGTGGGGATCGGCGTCACGGTCCTCGTACTGCTGCTCGTAGGTCAGCTCACCTACCTCCAGGTGTACGACGCCGACCATCTCGCGAACGACCCGCGCAACATCCGGTTCCAGTTGCGTGATTTCTCGAAGCCGCGCGGCAAGATCGTCACCGCCGACGGGCAGATCGTGGCGCGCTCGGTCGAGACGAGTGGCGAGCTGAAGTTCCAGCGCCTTTACCCGTTGGGGCCGCTGTTCGCGCAGATCGCCGGCTACCAGTCGTTCGTGTTCGGCAACGTCGGCGTCGAACGCACCTACAACAACGAGCTCGCCGGTCGCGACCCACTATTGCAGATCAGGAACGTCGGCGATGTGCTCGCCGGAAAGGAGCCGATCGGGAACGTTCAGCTCACGCTCAGCGCCGGGCTCCAGGGCGCGGCACGCGACGCGCTCGGCGGTCAGCGGGGCTCTGTGATCGTGATGAACCCGAAGACGGGCGCGTTGCTCGCCATGTACTCCAACCCCAGCTACGACCCGCAGCCCTATGCAGGCCACAACTCCAATGACGTCACGGCTTTCAACAAGCTGATCCGAGCCGACCCCGACAAGCCCGACCTCCCGCGCGCGTACCGAGAGCGCTACCCACCCGGCTCGACCTTCAAGGTCGTCACGGCGTCGGTCGCGCTCGGTCTCGGGATCGTCACGCCGGAGACGCCCTTTCCGACGCTCTCGCAGCTCACCTTGCCCCAGACGACGAGCACGCTGAAGAACTTCGGCGGCGAGTCCTGCGGCGGCACGCTCGCACGCAGCTTCCAGCAGTCGTGTAACACGACGTTCGGCCAAATCGGTCTTGACCTCGGCGACCGGTTCCCGCCCGGGATGGAGCAGTTCGGCATCTATTCGGCCCCGCCGCTCGACGTCTCCCCCGGCGCGGCCGACAGCTCCGGGCCGCCGCCGGGATCGTTCCAGCAGAACAAGCCGCTGTTCGCCTTCGCCGGCATCGGGCAGGGCGACGTCGCCGTCACCCCGCTCGAGATGACCCTGGCCGCCTCGGCGGTGGCGAACAACGGGCAGATCATGCAGCCCCACGTGGGCGACCGGATCACCGACGCCGACGACAACACGGTGAAGGCGATCGGCCCCAAGGGATGGCGGACGGCGATGACGCCCGACGTCGCATCGACGGTACGGACTCTGATGATCTCCGTGGTCGAGGGCGGCACCGGAACCGCGGCGCGCATCCCCGGCGTCTCCGTCGCCGGCAAGACGGGCACCGCGCAGAACCAGAGCGGCGCGCCCCACGCGTGGTTCGTAGGATTCGCGCCCGCCGAAGACCCTCAGGTGGCAGTGGCGGTCATCGTGGAGCACGGCGGCGACGTCGGGAGTGAGGCAACCGGCGGGAGAGTGGCGGCGCCGATCGCGGCACAGATGATGCGACAGGTGCTCGGACGGTGACATGCCATCGTCACAAATTTGAGGCACGGCTAGGGTTTCGCCGATGACGCAGCTGGCAGAGGTTTTCTCGAACCGTTACGAGATCCAGCGCGGCATCGCACGAGGCGGCATGGCCGAGGTGTACCTCGCCCGTGACCAGCTGCTCGACCGCCCGGTCGCCGTGAAGGTCTTGTTCCCCGAATACGCACGCGACCCGAGCTTCGTCGAGCGGTTCCGGCGCGAGGCCCAGAGCGCCGCCAACCTCAACCACCCGAACATCGTCGCCATCTTCGACTGGGGCCAGGAGCGCGGCACCTACTTCATCGTGATGGAGTACGTACGCGGCCGTTCGCTGCGCGAGATCGTCCACAACAACGGACCCTTCTCGGCGCGTCGAACGGCGGAGATCGGCGCCGAGATCGCCGGCGCGCTCGAGTTCGCGCATCGCAACGGTGTCGTCCACCGGGACGTGAAGCCCGGCAACGTGCTGCTCACGGCCGACGGCGACGTCAAGGTCACCGACTTCGGCATCGCGCGCCACGACGCCGGTGAAGCTCTCACCCAGACGGGTGCGGTCATGGGCACGGCAGCCTACTTCTCCCCCGAGCAGGCGCAGGGCCTCCCCGTCGACGGCCGCTCCGACGTGTACTCGCTCGGCGTCGTGCTCTACGAGATGGCAACGGGCGTGCCGCCGTTCACCGGCGAGAGCCCGGTTGCCGTCGCGTACAAGCACGTGCGCGAGAACCCGGAGCCGCCTCGGGCGCACGCGCCCGACCTTCCGCCCGACCTCGAGCAGATCATCCTCACCTCGATGGCGAAAGACGTCGACTCGCGCTACCAGACCGCCGACGAGCTGCGGAACGACCTGTTGCGTTTCCTGCGTGGCCAGCCGCGGCTGGGGGGCCCGGGGCCCGCCGTGATCGCGGCGCCGCTCGCGGCAGCCAACCAGACCGCGGCGGCGGAGGCCATGCCGACCGAGGTCGGGCCGGCCGCGGTGCCCACCGCCCTAGAGGACTACCCCGACGAGAAGCGGCGAAAGCGGATGGGTGCCATCGTCGCCGGCATCCTCGGGGCCATCGTGATCGCGGCGGTCATCATCGGTCTGGTCGCGTTCGGTAGAAGTGGCGGAGGCGGCGACGGCGGACCGACGGCCGAGGTGCCCAACCTCGTCAACAAGTCGTTCCCCGATGCCGAGCGGATACTGAAGCTGATCGGTTTCAAGGTGGAACGCAAGGACGTCGAGGGCAAGGACCCGCCCGACCTCGTGCTCTCCCAGAATCCGGGTGCCGGTGAAAACCTGGAGAAGAACGACACGGTCGTGCTCCGAGTCGCCAAGGCCACGTTCACGATGCCCGACCTCACAGGCACCCAACGCACCGACGCCGTCAACACGCTCATCGGAAAGGGCCTCCAAGACCCGAACAGCAACGTCGCGTTCACCGAAGAGGACAGCGACCAGGCCCCGGGCACGGTGCTTCGAAGCGATCCCGCCGCGGGCACAGCGTGGCCCAAAGCCGGCCAGAAGGTGACGCTGGTCGTGGCCAAGGAGCCGAACATCGTCGTGCCCAATCTGGCCGGTCAGGAAGCGCAGACCGCCCAGCAACTCCTCCAGGGGCAAGGGTTCCAGGTGTCCCTCCAGAGCGAGCCGAGCGACAGCGTTCCCGTCGGGCGGGTGACGCGCAGCGACCCAGGCGGGGGCACGAGCGTGAAGAGGGGGTCGGCGATCAAGCTGTTCGTCTCGGCCGGCCCCGAGAACGTTCAAGTGCCCAACGTCGTGGGTCAGCCGCAAGACCAGGCGACACAGACGCTGCAAGCCGCCGGCTTCCAGGTGTTCGCCTCCCAGCAGGGGACGAACAACCCGTCTGACAACGGCCGGGTGCTGGCCCAGAACCCGGCCGCCGGACAGCAGGTGCCGAAGGGCTCTGGCGTGACGCTCACGGTCGGGAGATTTCCGTCAGGGCCGTGACTGAGATCACGGCATGGTGGGCGGGACAGGGGCGGAACGAGCTGCCGTGGCGGCAGACACGCGACCGCTGGTGCGTTCTTGTCTCCGAGGTCATGCTCCACCAGACGCAGGTGCCACGGGTCGCCGCCGCCTGGCCCGACTTCATCGCGCGATTCCCGAATCCGAGCGCGATGGCGGCGGCCGGTCCCGCCGCCGTGATCACGGCGTGGGGCACGCTCGGCTACCCGCGGCGGGCGCGCCGGCTCTGGGAGGCGGCGGTCGCCATCGCCGATGACGGCTGGCCCGATGACTTGACCCTGCTCCCCGGCGTCGGCCGCTACACCGCGCGCGCCATCGCCGCCCAAAGCGACGGCGCCGACCTGCCGGCGGTCGAGGTGAACGGCCGGCGCGTCGCAGAGCGAGTAGCGGGTCGCGCGTTGTCGGATCGGGAAGCGGAAGACGTCATGGTCCGGATCGGCACCCCGCTACGCGGCCGGGATCGCCTGCTGGCGCTCATGGACGTCGGCGCGCTCGTGTGCCGACCGGGGGAGCCCCGCTGCCACGAGTGCCCGCTGCGCCGGCGCTGCGCGACGCGCGGCGTGCGTGACAGCGAACGCCGGTCACGCCAAGGCCGGTTCGAGGGATCGTTCCGCCAGCGTCGCGGTCGGGTGATGGCCGCCTTGCGCGACGGTGAGCCCGTGGACGCCGAGTCGCTCGATCACGAGGCTCTGGCGTCATTGGTCGACGACGGCCTCGCCATCTTGGACGACAAGGCCGTCGCGCGTCTTCCCTGACTCAGCGGCCCGCGTTCGGGATCGTGAGCAGCAACTCCGCTACCCGCCGAGGCTCGTCGATCTGCAGGTTGTGGTGCGCGTCCGGGAGGATGAACAGCTCAGACGTAGGCGCGGCATCGTGCAGGGATCGCGCGATGCCGCTGTTCTGGTCAGGATCCCGGTCTCCCCAGATCAGACGGATCGGGCGCGGGAACGCCGCAAGTGCGGATAGGCGCCCCTGGTTCGCGGCGACGGTGGGGATCGTGTCGCCCATCAAGGACAGCAACGCGGCGCGTGTGCTGTTGTTCCCCGAGAACTGCCGGGAGAACAATGGAATGAAATGATCCGCGTCGCTGCGCCTCGAGAAGAACTGTCGCTCTTGCCAGGCGAAAGCCGCTGGAAGATGTTCGGCGGGCGAGCGACTTCCTTGCCGAGCGGCTCGAGGCTGCCGGCGAGATCGGTGCTCTCGAGTCCGTGAGCCGGGGCCGCGTGCCGACCACGTGATTACTGTGGCGGGCTGATCGAGCGCCGGCTGACCGTCTAACCGACGGCTGCCGTCGCGCGCAGGAAGTTGCGCAAGAGCGCGTGGCCCGACTCGGTGAGGATCGACTCGGGGTGGAACTGCACCCCCTCGACCGGCAGTTCGACATGCCGCAACCCCATCACGAGGCCGTCCTCGCTCTCGGCGCTGACCACGAGCGTGTCGGGGACCGACGCGCGCTCGACGACGAGGGAGTGATAACGCGTCGCAGTGATCGGGGTCGGCAAGTCGGCGAAGACACCGGCGCCGTCGTGGGAGATCGTCGACGTCTTGCCGTGCATCACGCGCGGGGCGCGCACGACGTGACCGCCGTACAACTGTCCGATGCATTGGTGACCCAGGCACACGCCGAGAACCGGAACCCCGCGTTCGCCGAACGCGCGAATGGCGTCGTTCGACACGCCGGCGTCTTCGGGGCGACCGGGTCCCGGTGAGACGAGCACCGCATCGGGTGCGATGGCGTCGAGATCGTCCATCGTGACCTGGTCGTGCCGGTGCACGACGGGCTCGGCGCCCAGCTCGCCCAGGTACTGGACGAGGTTGTAGACGAACGAGTCGTAGTTGTCGATCACCAGCACGCGGGGCGAGGCCACGACGTCACGCTAACGCCGTGCCGCGTGTCGAGCCGGCGGGTTTGCCGGGTACGCTCCCGCGCTGACCCGAGGAGAGAGATGCCCCGCTCCAAGAGCAAGCGGTCGCGCTACACGCCGCCCCCGCAGAAGAAGGCGCCCCGGAGCAAACTGTGGGTGCCCGCGACGATGTTCACGATGCTCATCACCGGGGTGATCGTGATCGTGCTCAACTACCTCCAGCTGCTCCCCGGCGGCGAGGCCGAGAACCGCTACCTCTTCGTCGGCCTCGGCCTGTTCACGGGCGGGGCGATCCTGTCGACCCAGTTCCGGTAGCCGCGGCGCCGACGGGGCAGTGCCCCTCGGGTCGCCCGCAGCGCCCGGTGTCGCACAGCCGGCAGATCCAACCCGTCGCGCCCCGAGGACGGATCATGCCGACGAGGATCTTTCCCGCCAGTACGCCGAACTGATCGCGTTCCTCCGCCGACAGATGCGCAACGGCGTCCTCGAGCGCCTGCCGCCGGGCCCGGCTCACCTCCTCGGCGCGCGCCCGACCCGCCGCGGTCGCCGCCACCGTGGTGGCCCGCGCGTCGTCGCCGGCGGACCGCTGCACGAGGCCCATGCGCTCGAGGCGATCGACGAGCCGAACCGTGCCCGAGGAGGTCAGACCGAGAACCTGTGCGAGTCGGTCGATCCTCGGATCGACGAGAAAGTGCAGGAGGGCCGAGAGCGCGGTGGCGTCGCTCTCGGCGGCGCCGGTCGCGCCCGTGATCGCACCCCTGATCCGGTCGCCGACGGCCACGCCCAGCGCGCCGAGCAGGTTCGTGGTCTGCTCGGCGCGCCGGCTGCTGGTCAGGCCCTCACTCGAAGGAGTAGTCAAGGGTGAATCGAGCTCTCGAGCCCAAGGGTGCCTCGAACCGGCCGTCGCCCCGCATGCCGGCCCAGTCGCCGGTCCCGGAACCCGGGATCACCCGCCACGCGCCGGTCGCCTGCTTGCCGTCGAAGTCGCCGACAGTGTCCACGACGACGCTGCCGTTGCGTCCCTCGATGGCACCGTCGAGCTGCTGCAAGCCGACGAACCGCGCGGTGCCGTCGTCCTGGTACGACATCAGCCACTGGACCGCGCCGGTGCCGGTCAGGCCACCGGAGAGCTTCTGGGTCACCACCGCCCTCGTGAGCTTGCGCTCTCCGTCCCGCTCGGCGTACGGCTCCTCGTTCCACGACGTGACCTCGAACTCGCCCCTCACTGACGCCATTCGCTCCACCTCCAACTAATGCGTGAGTCACGCATATATTCGCTCGTCGGGGACCGGCACGCAAATGGCAGGTGTGTAATTCCTCACGGGTTGTCCACAGTCTGTGGATGAAACCGGGGAAATTTGTCCGCCTCGGGACCTTGGGCCTTCAGACCCGGACCATGTCCTCCCGGCAGTGGCGAGGCGGCTCGGGCTCGTCTCCGGCGGCGGTGGTCATCACGACCGTGGTGCCACAGACCGCGCACCGGAACTCGACCTCCACCGGCCGCAGCTGCGACGGGTCAGGCTCGGGCTCCGGCTCGATCTTGAACTTCCGCAGCAACGCCGCCCCGATGACGTAGATCGTCAGGGCCCCGACCAGCCCGATGAGCACACGAAGAACAGTGCCAACCACAGGCCCATTCTCCACCCCGGATGGCGACGACTGATCATCGACCGCCGCCGGCCGGTAACGCGTTCAGCCCAGGCGCTCGATGATCATGGCGTTGGCCATGCCGCCGCCCTCACACATGACCTGGAGGCCCCAGCGGCCGGCGCTGCGCTCGAGTTCGTTCACGAGGGTGGCCGTGAGGCGAGCGCCCGAGCAGCCGAGGGGGTGGCCGATGGCGATGGCGCCGCCGTTCACGTTCACCTTGGTCATGTCCGGGTGGTGCTCCTTCTCCCATGCGAGCACCACCGACGCGAACGCCTCGTTGATCTCGACGAGGTCCATCTGATCGAGGGTCATCTTCGCCCGCTCGAGCACCTTGGCCGTGGCCGGGATCGGCCCCGTCAGCATCATGATCGGGTCGACGCCGGCCAGCGCGAACGAGTGGAAGCGCGCTCTGGGCGTCAAGCCGAGTCGGCTCGCCGCCTCCTCGCTCGTGACGAGCATGGCGGCAGCGCCGTCGCTGATCTGCGACGAGTTCCCGGCGGTCACCACGCCGTCGGGCTTGAACGCAGGCTTCAGAATGGCGAGCTTCTCGAGCGACGTGTCGGCCCGGATGCCTTCGTCGCGATCGAAGAGTCTCGTGCGGTCCTCACCGCTGACCTCGACGGGGACGATCTCGCGCTCGAAGCGTCCCTCCTCGGTGGCGCGCGTCGCACGGCGGTGCGACTCCAGCGAGAAGCGGTCGTTGTCCTCGCGGGAAAGGCTCCACTTCTCGGCGATGAGCTCGGCCGAGATGCCCTGCGGCACCAAGCCACCCCGCTCCTGATAGCGGGAGAGGACCTTGGGCCCGAAGGGAAGACTGCCGGGCTTGATCGACTCGCCCATCGGCACCCGCGTCATGCTCTCGACGCCGGCGGCGATCACGACGTCGTACGCGCCGGCCATGACCCCTTGCGCCGCGAAGTGCGCCGCCTGCTGCGACGACCCGCACTGCCGGTCGATGCTGGTGCCCACCACCGACTCGGGGAAGCCGGCCGCCAGGGCGGCGTTCCTCCCGATGTTGACCGCCTGGTCGCCGACCTGCATGACGCAGCCCATGATCACGTCCTCGACGATGTCGGGGTCGAGGTCGTTACGTGTGACGAGCGCGTCGAGTGTCAGCGCTGCGAGGTCGACGGGGTGGACGTCCTTGAGAGCGCCGTTCCGCCGTCCCTGCGGAGTACGGACGGCGTCGACGATGACAGCCGTGGGCATGAGAGGCCTCCTGTCGGCTACGAGACCAACCGGTCAACAGTATCGCTGCGGGCTACATTCCGGGCCCGTGCCCCGCAACATGGACCGCTCCCTCGGCGACGGCGGGATGGCGCTCCTCGGTCAGCTCGGAGTGTCGTTCGATGCGTACGGCGAAGGATGGGCGACCGCGGCGTGGGTGCCGACCGAGCTCGCCTGCAACCCCGCAGGCGCGGTGCACGGCGGCGTATATGGCGTCGTGCACGACGCGGCGATGAACTTCGCCACGAACGCCGCGCTCCAGTCCGGTGATCGTGCCGCCACCGTCGAACTCAAGTACTCGATGATGCGGTCAGCCCGTTCCGGCGACGAGCTCAGCGTGCGTGGCGAGGTGGTGCGGCTTACACGTCAGGTCGCGTACCTGGAGACCGCGATCCGCGACGCCGACGGCAGGTACGTGTCGAAGGGGACGGGCACGTTCCTCGTCCGGCGCAAGGAGAAGGAGAACGAGTCGTCACGCGGGTGAGCACTCCGGCGGTCACCGTCAGGCGACAGCCACTCCGGTTGCCGCCGGCATCGTGAACGAGAACGTCGTCCCGCGGCCGGGCTCGCTCTCGACCCAGATCCGGCCGCCCTGCAGTTCAGTGAAACGCTGCGCAATCGTGAGGCCGATGCCCGTCCCGCGGCCGCGATCGCCGTTCGACGACTGGTAGAAGCGGTCGAAGATACGTCCCTGATCCTCGGGGGCGATGCCCACACCTTCGTCGCTCACCGACAGGACGACCTCTTGGCCGTGCGCTCGGGCCCGCACGAGCACCCGGCTCTCGGGGGGCGAGAACTTCACCGCGTTCGTCAGCAGGTTCTCGAGGACGTGGTTGAAGGCGTCGACGTCGGCGTCGATGGTGAGCCCGGCGGAGACGTCGACCTCCGTCGTGTGGTCGGCGACCACCGGGGCCAGGCTGCGCAGCGCGCCGTCGACGGCGTCGCGCACGCCCAGCTCCACGGGCACGATCTCGATCGGACCAGTGTCGCTGCGGGCGAACTCCATGAGCTGACTCACCAGCCGGCCCAGCTCGTCGGCGTTCGACGACGCACGGGTCAGCAGCTCACAACGGCGCTCGTCGGGAAGACGCTCCCAGTGCAGCAGCACCGTGTCGACGAATCCCTTCACCGCCGTGAGCGGGGTGCGCAGCTCGTGCGAAACCAGCGCGAGAAACTCGCTCTTCTCACTGTCCGTCTCGGCCAGTTTCTTCGCCGCGGCACGTTCGTGCTCGGAGGCGCGCGCCCACTGGTCGAGTAGCTCGCGCTGCCGGCGCCGGTAGCGCGGTAGGTATGGGGCCGCGCCGACGACGACCCCGAGTCCCAGCGCCAGCGTGAGGGCGCTCACCAGCGTGAGTGGCTCGGTGAGCGCGTTCGCGACCGCCGAACCGAACGTCTGACCACCACCACCGCCACCTGTGCCGCCGGCGCGGCGACTTGCTGCGTCGGCGTCGGCTCGGGAGGAACTGGTCTCGGCCGGCGATGCGGATGCGGGCGGTGCCGCAGAGTCGCCAGGCGCGGGCGAGCCGGGCGGCGCCGGCCCCGGTACCGCCGGATATGCAGCTGACGGCGACGCGCCGGAGCCACTCGTCGAACCAGCAGACGAGCCGGCCGAACCACCCGAACCGGTCGTGCCGGATCCATCCGGAACGCCCGGAACAGGCAAGCTTGGGACGCCCGAATCGCCACCGACGGTCTGTCCGGGTACGTGGACCTCGATGCCGAGACCGGGCACGGTGACGTCGACGGGCGGCGTGGTGATGGTGGGAAGCGGGGGAAGCGTGGTAGTCGGAGACAGCTCGGGCGGCGGAGGAAGCTGGGCGTGGGCGGTAGAGACCGTAACTACGCTCACGGCCCCGATCCCCGCCGCTGCAAGTGCCGCCCGGATCGCACCGACCCGCGTCATGACACGACCTCCGCCCGTTCCCCATCGGGCGCTGGCGTCTCGGCGGCCGGCATCGTGACGAAGAAGGTCGAGCCCACACCGGGGAGGCTCTCGACGCGAATCCGCCCACCCTGCATCTCCGTGAACTGCTTGGCGATGGTCAGCCCGATTCCCGTACCGCGACGCGTCAGCATGTTCGACGGTGACTGGTAGAAGCGGTCGAAGATCCGATCCTGCTCGTCGAGCGCGATGCCCGTCCCGTGGTCGGCGACCGACACGACGATCTCGTCGTCGCCGGGTTCTGCGCGCACGGTGATCGCTGCACCCGACGGCGAGAACTTCGCCGCGTTCGTGAGCAAGTTCATCAGTACCTGGCCGAACGCATTTTCGTCAGCGAGCACGACCGCGCCGTCCGGGTCGACGTCGACACGATGCTCCGCGACCGCGGGGCCTAGGTCGTCGAGCACGCGCGTCACGACGTCCGAGACGAGGACTGGCCCTGGGGACAGCCGAGCGCGGGCCGCATCGAGGCGCGAGAAGTCGAGGAGCTGCCCGACGAGGCGGTTGAGCTCGTCGGCATTAACGGACGCCCGGTCGAGAAGCTCGCGCCGGCGGTCGTCAGGCAGCTGATTCCAGTGCAGCAGCACAGTGTCGACGAATCCCTTGACGGCCGTCAGCGGCGTGCGCAGCTCGTGCGATACCAGGGCGAGGAACTCACTCTTCGCTCTCGCAGCCTCCGCGATGCTCAACCCTGCTGTGTGCTCGCGGTCGTAGGCGCGGGCGCGCACGACGACCCGGGATGCACGGTCTGCGTAGGCCTCGAGGAACGTCAGATCGTCCGTTCGCGGACGCCCCGGCTGGGCGAACGCGGCCGCCACGACCCCGATCACGTCGCCGCCGAGCCGCAGCGGCGCTACGACCAGCTTCCGGCAACCGAGTTCCCGGAGCGTTCGTGCCCACGGGGTGGACCATTCCGCGAATCGACCACCGCCGTGGAGGTCCGCGACGAGGAGCGGCGTGCGGCCGACGCGCCCGACCAGCGGACTGGCGTGGCCGACTTCGAGCTCGACCCGGGTGAGCCTGTCGACCTCGGCCGGTGTCAACGTCGACGGCACATTGGCGCGCGCCGCCGCCGCGACGTTGTCGCCGTCACGCAGGATCACGGCCGCGACCGTGGCGGCGACGTTCTGTCCGATCGACGCCGCGATCGAATCCAGAGTGGCCGCGAGGTCGGGCTGGGACTCGACCGCGCCGAGCACGTCATGGAGCCGGGCGAGCGCGGCGGTGGTCCGGCGGCGCTCAGCCGTGAGCCGATCGACGATGACGACGAGCAACGGCACCAGCACGGCGAAGGCCGTGAGCGTCGCCCCGTCGACCTGGATGGAGTCCGGTGCCAGGAAGTTCGCCACGACCGCGGCGGACACCGCGCCCGCCGACAGCCACAGGCCGAGCTTGAGCCCGCCGACGTACGTCGTGAACGCGGCGCCGAGGATGAACAGGACGAGTCCCGCTTCGAGCGTTCGAGGGATCGCGATGATGACCACCGTGATCACGATCAGCCCGAGGACCGGTATGAGCACGCGTGCCGGGAAGCCCGGCCGGCGGGCCGCGATCGTCTCGAACACCCACGATCCGACGGCGTACGCGATCGCGGCAATAGCGAGCGTGAGGCCTTCGGAGCGGGTGACTCCGGGTGCGAAGAGGAGCGCGGCGGCGATGGCCAGGCCGAGCCCTAGCCGGAGGTGCCGTGCCGTCCCCTTCGGTGTGGTGCCGGTCATGAGAGTCCTGTCCGCACGTGTCCCCGCCCGCGCGCCGTCCTTGGTCGCCCAGCGCCCCCCGAAGGGGTGGGTGACAACTCATTCTGTGACCACGCCTAGCCCGGGAACATGGCCCGATCTGACCGTTTTCGCCCGGAGGGCAGGCTAGTCCCTTCGGGCTATGCACGCCGGGGTCACACCGCTTGCGCCCAACCCCGGTGAGCTACTGAAGTGCGAAGCCCATGGTCCCGACTTCGGTCCAGGTCGCGCGCGAGCCGCGCAGCAAGCGGATCCGGGGCGGGTTCGTGCTCGAGGCGGCGGCCGTCTGGGGTCTGTACCAGCTCTATCGCTGGGCGAGGAACGCCGTCGCCGGGTCGGCAGACGACGCCTTTCGCAACGCGAAGCAAGTCATCGACTGGGAGGAGCGGCTCCGGATCTACCACGAGCGCACTCTCCAGGAGTGGCTCCTGCCATACCGGTGGTTCATCGGAGTGTGGAACGTCTGGTACGGGACGGCGCACTTCGTGGGGCCCGTCGTCACGCTCGTCGCGCTGTACCACTTCGATCCTCGCCGGTACGTGCGGTGGCGCAACACGTTCCTCTGGATGCTGGTCCTCGGATTGGTGGGCTTCTGGCTGTACCCACTCATGCCGCCGCGGCTGCTCCCATCGAGCTTCGGGTTCATCGACACTCGTCTGACCTACTTCACCGTCGGCAAGCCCGTGCCCCATTCGCAAGAGGGCGGCAACCTCTTCGCGGCCATGCCGAGCCTGCACATCGCCTGGTCGACGTGGGCTGTCTTTGCGCTCTGGCCGCTCGTCCGGCCGTGGTGGGGACGCCTGCTGCTCGTCTCGTACCCGGTCCTGATGTTGTTCGCGACCGTGGTGACCGCCAACCACTATTTCCTCGACGCGGTCGGCGGCTGGGGCGCGCTCGCGCTCGGGTACGCGCTTGCCCGCTGGCGGGACTGGTGGCCATGGCCGCGGCGCAGGACAGAGCGGCCGCGTCGTCCAGCGCAGGCGCAGGAGGCGCTCGGCATCACGTGACGCGGGCAGGATCGCGACGTGCCGGCGAGCGCATCTCTCGCCCCGCTGCCACGCGAACCCCGCAGCAAGCGCTTCCGTGCGGGCTTCGTGCTCGAGGCCGGCGCGGTCGTGGGTATCTACGTGATCTACAGCTGGGCCGGCGACGCCGTCATCGGGTCGACGGCCGACGCGTTCCGGAACGCCGAGCAGATCATCGACTGGGAGGAACGGCTCGGCATCTATCACGAACGCACCCTCCAGGAGTGGTTCCTCCCGTACCGGTGGTTCATCGGGTTCTGGAACCTCTTCTACGGCAGCATCCATTTCGGCGCGCTCGTTCTGGCACTGGTCACGCTGTATCACTTCGACCCTGGCAGGTATGTGCGGTGGCGCAACACCTTCCTGTGGATGCTTCCCCTGGCGCTCATCGGGTTCTGGCTCTACCCGCTCATGCCGCCGCGATGGCTTCCGCCGCGCTTCGGGTTCGTCGACACCCGGCTGACATACGTCACAATCGGTAAGCCGATTTCCCACGCGGAAGAGACCGGGAACGTGTTCGCGGCGATGCCGAGTCTCCACATCGCGTGGTCGACATTGGTGGTGTTCGCGCTATGGCCGCTCGTCCGGGCGTGGTGGGGCCGGGTGATTCTCGCGTCGTACCCGGCGCTGATGTTGTTCGCGACCGTCGTGACCGCCAATCACTACTTCCTCGACGCGGTCGGCGGGTGGGGCGCGCTCGCGCTCGGGTACACGTTCGCCCGCCGGCGGGACTGGTGGCCCGAACGCAAGCGGTTGCTCTCGCTCGTCCGGCGCTCGAGCGCGCGCTAGCTGCTCATCCCTCTCCTCCTCCCGGCACGGAACGTCTGGCGTCGTCGCGGTGTATGGATGACCGTGGCCGGCGCCGAGACGGATCTACCGTGCCCATGAGCCTGGCACAGCCCTTGCTATCCGTCGCGATGATCGTGACGGCGGCCGCGGTGTCGACGGGCGCCGGCTTCGCGGACGCCGCCGGTGCCCGTTCGCACTCTGCGAGCGGTGATCGGCCGTTGCCCCCGCCGGTGCAGGTTCGCTCCGAGCCCGAGGTCGCGCTCGAAGATCCCGCATTCGAGCCGCTGCCCGGCGCGCGCGCCGATTTCGGGCGGCTCGGCGGGGCCGTGTACCAGATCGAGGTGCCGGACAACTGGAACGGACTGCTCGTGCTGGACATGCACGGATACGGCGAGCTCGGGCCGGAGGCGGGGGTCGGGCCGCCGGATTTCCGCCGTTATCTGATCACCCACGGCATCGCGTGGGGCACGTCGAGCTTCAGCAGCACGTCACTCATCCCCGGCCGCGCCGCCGACGAGACGGCCGCGGTCTGGGACCATTTCGCCGCCACGCACGGCCGCCCGGCACGGAGCTACATCACCGGCTGGTCGATGGGCGGCGCGGCGACCCACATCGCGGCCGAACGCTACGCCGACCGTTTCGACGGCGCCCTCGCCTTCTGCGGCGCCGCGTCACAGACGCCGGCCCTCGGCATCGGCACGAACTTCTTCGTCGCCGCCGCGTACGCGGCAGGAGTCACCCAATCGGACTACGACGCGACCACGGATTTTCGGGGGCTTATCCACGACCGGATCATGCCTGCGCTTGACGACCCGCGGGTGCACAGGCGATTCGAGGACATCGTGGTCGAGTTCACCGGCGGACCGCGGCGCTTCGCGCGACCGGGCATCCGTGCAGAGGAGCAGACAAATTGGAGGCGGGCCGAGCTGCTCATCAGCGCCGGATTGGCGTCGAACCGCGACGTGACATACCGGCTCGGTTCCAACAGCCCGGTCACCAGCGATGAGTTCAATCGCGGTGTCATCCGTCTTCGGACCAACGACGAAGCACGGCGCGCCTTTCTCGAAGGCAACGAGACGACGGGCAACCTCGGGATGCCGATGCTCACGCTCCACACCACCGGTGACGGTCAGGTGCCGATCGAACAAGCGCAGATCCTCAGGCGCCGTGTCGAAGTGGCCGGGAAGGGCGACCTGCTCGTGCAGCGTGTGATCGGCGACGTCGGGCACTGCGGGTTCACGACGACCGAGATGGAGGCCGGGCTCGAGGCGCTGATGGCCTGGGTGGAGGGTGGCGTCAAGCCCAAGGGAACCAACGTCTCGGTCGACGACCTTCGGCGGTTGAATCGAACGTTCGAGCTGAGCCCTCGGCCCGGGACGCCAGAGGCCGACGCCGTGCGAGGCGCCCGTCAGCGCGTCACTATCCGCGGCAACCTCACCGTCGACGGTGCGCCCCTCGACGCCAGGTTCCTGGGCGCAGTCGTCGAGGGAAACGGTCTCGCCGCGCAATGCCAGTACACCCTGTCGGACGCGACGAACGGACGCTACGAGATCACGGTGATGGGCGCCGCCGAAGCGAGCGGGTGTGGCGCGAAGGGCACTGAGGTCGTGCTCTGGACCTACGTCGACGACAAGAAGGTCTTCAGCAAAGAAACGCTGCCATGGCCGACGAACCGCCATACGATCGAATTCGACGCGAGCTTCTCGACGGTCACGCCCGATGGTGCAACGCAACCGAGGGTGGAGTTCGCGGGTGAGGTGTACGACGGGCGCGGTCGACACCTGCCCGCCGGTGCCCGCGTAGACGCGTACGTCGGGAGTACGCGCTGCGCTGTCGGGTCGGTTCGGCGAACGGGCAGCTTCTCCGGATATCTCCTGGCCGTGGCCGGACCCGAGTCGGTCGCCGAGTGCGCACGCGGGGCAACGCTGACATTCCGCGTAAACGGCCGGCCCGCCCTTGAGACCACGGTCAACGCGTCCGGGCGTCGAGACCTGCTCGACCTAACAGTGCGCTGAGACCGCGTCGCGTGCGCGCGCAAGCGTAAGACCGGGAAGATCCACCGATCTTCTTCTGGTGATCGTTAGGGTCGGCGCATGGCACGCCCCAGCTCTGGGGCACGTCGCACACGCCGCGACCTCTGACGCCGCGCGCCTACCACGACCAGTGGCAGGACGAGCGCGATGGGTGAGACGAACCCGCTCCATCCTCTCCGCGAGATGCAAGCGTTCCTCACCCGGTCGTTGCTGTCTCTGGTGGACCGGATCCAGCACACCGAACTGCAACACCAGCTGACAGAGCAGGTCCGCCGTGTCAACCGGTGGGTGCTCCGCATCGCCGGCCAGGGACAAGTACCTGCACCCCAGAGCGGCTTCCCACGCGTCGACGTGCCGGCGTGGTGGCGACTGCTCGAGGAGTTCGAAGGCGCTTACGACCAATGGGCAGAAACACTGCCGCACAATTGGGGCCGCCTCTCCTTGACGGAGCTCGAGGCTGTAGCGCGCACGATGGAACGCACCGGGTGGGTCCTCGCGTGGGTGCCTCGTGACGACGTCCTGCGGGAGTTGATCGATTCGCCGGATCGACGGGCCGCCAACGGTCGCCTGCTCGCGCATCAGGAGGTCGTGGTGGACGACCTGAGAAAGGGCCTCGGCGAGGTCACCGATCCTTCGCTCGCCGATCTGTCTGTCGCGCTCCTTCAAGGCGTTCGCTCGCACGAATGGGGGCACTCGTTTCCCGCGCAGGCCATTGCCGCCGTCGTTCTGACCGCACTCATCAAGCAACAACTCGACGCGGGTGATGGTGCCGATTCCCCGCTGCTCACGTATCGACGCAACTCGCTGCTACGCGCCGGTGGCACCGCACTCAACAGGCTACTGGCCGAGACCCGGGGATCCGGTTCCGTCCTTGTTCCACCCCTACGCGACGGCGCACCGCTTCGACCTAACGCACTTCAACCAGACGAATGCGCTGGCCGGCCTCATGCTCGGCGTCAGCTTCCCGCGGCCTGCACGCGGCCCAGGAGTAACCGAAGGTTACGACCCCTCGAGGATCTTGCTGACCCCGATCCTCGAGATGCCGAGTGCCAGTGTGTTGTAACGATGGGGCCGGGCCCAGCGTTGATAAGGACAGCAGAGATCCCAGGGGAGGGGAGAAACAGCATGCCCAGCGTTCCGCGAGTCGTTGCAGCTCTGGTCGCTGCGGCCGGACTCACTGCCGGGACTGGTACCGCCTTGGCGGACCCGCCGGGCGGTCAGCCGCCGGGAGGCGGTCACACACCGGTCACCATCTGCCATAAGCCCGGTACACCAGCCGAACACACACTCGTCGTCGACGACAACGCCGTGCCAGGCCACCTGGGTCATGGTGACTCTCGCGGCGCTTGTGTCGCCCCGGGTGCGGCTCCGCAGGCCCCAACTGAGGTTCCGTCTGCTGCGCCGGCTGCGGCACCCGTAGTGGCGGCGCCCACGGTCACCGGATAGGCGATCCAACACCATCATTGTGGAAGGCCCCCGCCGAAAGGCGGGGGCCTTTTGCTTTGGCGCGGTGCTGAGCCTTCTTCGCTGATGACGTTGTCGTCGTCGGCCGGGGAGGTCGGGATCGTGCTGGTGGAGCTCGGGCTCATGGAGCTGCGCCGGCGAACACCTTCGCCCCGAACAGGTCGGCGACGCTGAGCAACGGCACCACGGCGATGTCGGCACACGCTCCCCGACGTGGTGACCGCCATGGTGCTACCTAATCGCCGAGACGGGCGCCCAGCTCTCGGAGCCTGTACAAGTGAGCGATTCGAGCGACACTGCGTTCCTGAATCCGGCGCTCGGCGCCGAAGTCGCGTTGCTCGACAATCGAACGCAGGTCATCGCGTGCAGCGGCTTCGAGCACGTCCACCAGTGACACGTTCCGCGATTCCGCCAAGCGCCGCAACGCCGTCAACCATGTCCCGCCCCGGCCGCGATGCGCTGCCCGACCCCGACGAAACCGCCGAAATCGCGACCGCGGTCGAGTCGCCGTACCGGGCGCTCGTCCTGCTCGCCGGCTTCGGCGGGTTGCGGTGGGGCAAGCTCGCCCGGCTGCGCCGAGCGGGCGTCGACCTGTGCACAGCGTCGTCCACGTGGCGGAGCAGCTCACCGAGGTCAACGGCAACCTCGCGTTCGGGCCGCCGAAGAGCGCCGCCAGCCGCCGCACGGTCGCGTTGCCCGCGTTCGTGGTCGACGAGCTCGAGGAGCACCTCGCACACCACGGCGAGCCCGGACCCGGATGGGCACGCGTTCCCTGCGGCCGAAGGCGGGCCCGATGCGCCGGTCGAACTTCCGCCGGCGGGTATGGCTCCCGGCGCTCCGTCGGTGCGGCCTCGAGGGGATTCGGTTCCACGACCTCAGGCACGCCGCCGGGACGATGGCCGCCTGGACGGGCGCCCTGGTCGCTGACGTCATGGCCCGCCTCGGGCACTCGACGCCCCGCGCGGCGCTGCGCTACCAGCACGCCACGGCCGAACGGGGCGCCGAAATCGCGGCGAAGCTGGACGCGTTCGCGGCCTCTACGCGGCCTGAGGCCGTCGCCGGCGACGACACCGACGTGGCACGCCTGCGCTGACCTGCCCGTTCAGAGGTGGAGACGATGGGACTCGAACCCACGACCCCCTGCTTGCAAAGCAGGTGCTCTAGCCAGCTGAGCTACGTCCCCGCGTTCTCCAGCATGCCACGGCGCGTCCCGAGAGCGGCTTGCTGAAAAAGCGTCATCCTCGGCGACGCCGGCGCGCGCTTCGAATCAGGAGCGCACCGATCGCGCCGACAGCGGGCAACGCCAGTCCGGTGACGTCGATGACGGGGCGGATCTGGACGCCTTCTGGTCCGACGACGGCGATTGCGACCGTCCGGCTGCGCCCGGTGCCCCCGCCTCCGCCGCCACCGCCGCCGTCTCCGTGCGCCGCACCACCGGTGCCGCCACCAAAGCCACCCTGCGCGAACGTCTCGATGAGGGGGATCACCGTGCGGTCGCCGGCGGTCGTCTTCGGGCCGACCGCGCCTTCGCCGCTCGCGGCGCGCTCGATCGCATGGGACACCTGCTCGACACCGCTGATGACGCCGATCAGCTGCTCGCGCCGTTCCGTCGCTCCACTTGCCCGTTGCTCCATGGCACGCTCCTCTCCGATCGCTTCGCCATCAACGGCCCGGCGCGCCCAGAAGGGCAGCGACAGACCGAATCCCCAACCGACCCGCACGCCTCTGAGTTCCGCGCGCAGCATCAGGAATACTGAAATCACCAACACCACGACTGTTCCGCCGGGCACGTTCACTCGGCGGCGCCGTAGCCGCACCGCACCGACGAGCGGCGACGTCATGCGACGCGCACGCCTTCGAACACGGCAGCCTTGACGCCGCGTCGCGCCAGTTCGCCGAGGAACGGCACAGGCTCCACCAAGGCAGCGAGGCCGTGCACGCCACCAGTCGGTCCATCGCGCGCGCCGATGCCGGGCACGGCGCCGGCCAAGCGTGCTGCTGCGACCGCGAGGATGGTACCGGCGGCGACCGCGGTTTGGTCGATGACGCCATAGACCATCGATTCGCGCACACGACCGCGCCAGCCCCACACCTCGACCCGGGTCGAACCCCATTCCTCGTCGAGCGCTCGGCGACCGGGCCAGGTCAGACGCCGAGAGGGCTGTTCGCCGAGACGAACGGTGGCGCGACGAATGCCAGGGAATGCCCGCACCAACAGCACGATGCCGGAAGCCACGGGTTCACATTCGCGCGCTCCGATCGGGTCCGGGAACCACACGAGTTCTGCAGTGCCCCGCCGCTCCTCCTGCCATGCGCCTTCACGCCATTCCAGGGCCGGGTCGCGTCGGGCCTTGCGCGCCGCGGCGAGGCACGCCGGGCCGGACACCCCCGAGCGCGCCACGTGGATCTCGTCGACCGAGTCGAGCGCGTCCGCCGCGTGCTGCACCAGCACATCGCCGAGACCAGGTGCGAGACCGCAGCTCGGCGCGATGAGAACGCTGCCGTGTCGCGCTTGCTCGTCGAGCTCCAGCAACGCGGCGATGGCGTCCGCGTCGTCGATCGTCGACGCGAAGGGAACACCGGCCGCGAGCGCGCCGCGCGCCAGCGCTACACCCGGTTCAGCAGGCAACGCGGCTACAACCGCTGCGAGCCCGTCGGGCAGCGCGTCGCCGGGATCGAGATCTACTGCGTGAGCCCGATCGCCGAGCGCCTCAGCGATCTCCTCCCGTGCCCTACTCCGTCCCGAGATGAGCACGGAATCGACGCCCGGGGTATCGACGAGCTGACGCGCGGCGCGGATTCCCACGGCGCCGAGGCCGTCGAGCAGGACGGTCGTCACCCGTCAGCGGAACTCGGGTCCGTCGAGCTCGCGCCAACCGCCGCTCGTGGGTGGCACGCCGCCCTTCCCGCGCAGCTTCACGAACCCGCCGATGAGCACTGCGATGACGGCGACGATCAACCCGCGACGCAAGGCCTTCATGGCCGGGAGTGTAGGACGCAGTCTGACCGGGCTCAGGCCGGTCCCTCGCCAAGAATGCCGGTGCGCAGCCCCGGAAGGTCGCGGGCGTGCGCGACAAGGCCGTCTACGCCGAGGTCCAGTCCTTCAAGGAAATGCTCGTGCTCAAGGGCAAGAAGTTCCTGTTCCTCCGCCTTCTCGACATCGCCAGCCCGATCGACACGGAGACGGCCAAGGCGGCACTGACCGATCTGGCCAGAAGGCGGTCAAGCGCGGCTGAGGCCTCGAACCCGGCGTTTGATGCTCAAAAGCGCGGCCGCGGGGGGCCGGTGGCGTACTTGCGCCCCTTCCACTCGATCTCGTGCCCCGTACGGGCGAGCAGCATCGACCGGGCGAGCGCGCCGGCCCAGACCGCGATCATCACCGGGTGCAGCAGGATGGACCAGATCGGGTCCTTGCCGACGCGCGAGGTGATCGCGCGCGTACTCAGGATGAGGCTGACCTGCAGCGCGGGAAGCGTGAGCGCGCCACCGGTCGAGACTGCGGCTCCCAGCCGCAGGAACGGGAAGAGCAGCGCCGGGGCGACGATGAACAAGGCGGCGAACGCTACGCCGGGGCGGTAGGCGAGCCCGCCGTACGCGTTCTTCGAGAAGCCGGCCCAGATCTCGTGGAACCCCTCGTACCAGCGCGTGTGGACGAGGGTCGTGCCGTTGCGGAGGCCGACCCGGTGGCCCGAGGCCTTGACGGCCCGGGCCAGCTGCACGTCGTCGACGATGTGTTCGGGCGCGGCGGCGTGCCCCCCGGCGGCCATGTAGGCCTCGCGCCGCACCATGAGGAACGGTCCGAGCGCGACGGCCAGATCCGGGTGCGCGGGACGCTCCATGAGTGCGGCGGGCAGGAGAGCGAGCAGGGCGTGGTTCACCATCGGCATGAGCACGACCTCCGCCACCGTGCCGGTGTCGGTCCGCAGCAGCATCGACACCAGGCCGAGGTCGTCGTCGTGGAGCTCTCCCGCGGCGCGGGACAGCGCATCGCGGCTCAGGATCGTGTCGGCGTCGACGAAGCAGAGTACGTCGCCTCGGGCGCGGGCCGCGAGCTGATGACAGGCCCAGTTCTTGCCCGTCCAACCGTGCGGCCACGGGGCACCGGGGATGACCCGCACGCGCGGGTCCTGGCGGGCGAGGCCCGCGGTGCCGTCGCTGGACTCGTCGTCGAGGACGATGATCTCGAAGTTCGGGTAGTCCTGCTCGAGGAGCGCATGCACGCAGGCACCGATGTGCGCTTCCTCGTCCCGCGCCGGGACCAGGACGCTGATGAGCGGCGCGTCCGCCGGCCAGCGCCGCGGCGGCGGACGCCGCACGACCCGGATGTTCCAGAGGACGAGGCCGACCTGAACGACGAGCAGGAAGGTCAGGACCTCACCGAGCAGGAGGCTCAATGCGTGCCGCCGGTGGCGCGGTTCCAGCCGGTGGCCTCCTCGATGCGCCGCATGCGGGGCTCGTCGACGGCGCGTTTGACACCGGTCAGCGCGAACAGGGTGACGACGATGGCCATCGTGGCCGCGTGGCCACCGAGTAGTGCTGCGGCGGCGAACGAGCCGACGATCGCGACGATCACGGTCGGGAGAAACCGACGAGTGATGACAAACGTGGCGCCGGCGCCTATGCCGCCGATGGCGGCGGCGGGGAGCAGCAGCGCGATGCCGAATCCACCGGCGGTGGCGACGCCCTTGCCGCCGACGAACCCGAGCCAGATCGGGAATGCGTGTCCGGCCACGACGGCGATGCCGCCGAGGGTCAGCTGCCAAGTAGGTCGGTCGCGCAACGCGAGCCCGACGACACCGCCCTTGGTGACGTCCATCAGAAACACGGCTACGCCCCATAGCGGTCCGACGACGTGGTAGGCGTTGCGCGCTCCTACGTTCCCCTCACCAGCGACCCGAATGTCGACGTGGGCAACCCGGCGCCCGACCAGATACGCGGACGGAATCGAGCCGACGAGGTAAGCGAGAACTGCGATCGTGCCGCCGGTGACCACAGTCTCCATGGTGATCTCCCCGCTCAGACCGCCGGATGTGGGGCTAGGTGGAATCGAACCACCGACCTCATCCTTATCAGGGATGCGCTCTAACCGACTGAGCTATAGCCCCGAAAAGGCGGAGGGTACCAGTCGACTCCGCCGTGCCGGCCGGGGTGTTCGCCAGAGAGCGAGCGTCCGCCTGGAACTCAGCGCTTCCCGGGGGCGTCTTCCTGGATGACCGTGACCTCGATGCCGCCGAAGAGCTCGGCGAAGAGGTTGTAGAAGGCACACGCCAGGACGGTGGCGACCACCTGGATCGCGACCAGCACGAGCCCGACCAGGACCGTCCCCCGCAGCATCCCGGTGGAAAGGAAATGGAAGTCCTTCGACGAAAGAAGGTCGCCGATGAACTTCTCGACGCTGCCGATCACGCCGAACGCGTCGGCGACCAACCACAGGAACGCGATCGACGTGACGATCACCGCCATCTCGCACACGTAGAAGCACAGCGAGATCTTCAGCGCCGACCAGAGATCGATCTTCTTGATCGTGTGACGCACGCGGCGCGGTGCTCGCGGGCCCGGGACGGCGGCGGCCCGAGGGACCTTCCCGACCCGGCTGGGACGCGCCTCGGGTGCCTGCGTGTACCCGTCGCCGGACGGCGCCGGCCCCGGGGGCGCCGGTTGGGTGTGGCTGCGCGCGTCGGTCTGGGCAGTCGCGCGCCGCGGATCCATGTCTTGCGGGTTGGCGCTCATGACTTGGGGAGGTCCTCTCCGTTGTCGGATCCGGCGTCGGCGTCGAGTACGGGAGCCACAGCGACGACGCTCTCTCCCTCGCCGAGGCGGGCTACGCGCACACCCGTGGCGTCACGACCCTGCGCCGAGATCTCCCGGGCTCCCATGCGGATGATATTGCCCGCGGAGGAGAAGACCAAGATCTCGTCGGATTCGTTGACACAGAAGGCCCCCACGACCCCACCTCGGGCGGCGGTGATCTTCATCCCACGGACCCCCTGACCGCCCCGGTTCTGGCGCTTGAACAGGTCCAGCTTCGTACGCTTGCCGTGACCGCTGGAGCTCACGAACAACATCACCGAGCCCCGCCGAGCGACGTCACACCCGACAACGGCGTCGTCGTTCTCATTGTCGCCGTCGCTAGCTCCGGCTTTGCGACGCCGGTCGGCGGAGCCGCCGTCGCCGCGGCTCTTGAGCTTCATGCCGTGGACTCCGGCGGCGTCGCGTCCCATCGCACGGACGCCGCTCTCGGCGAAACGGATCGTCATGCCTTGACGCGAGACCATGACGATGTCGTTGCGACCGGTGGTCTGGATCACCTTCACCAACTCGTCGTTGCCGTGCAGGTTGATTGCCTTCAGTCCGCTGCGAATCGACGAATCAAACTCCGACATCCGCGTCTTCTTGACGACACCGTGCCTCGTGGCGAAGAAAAGGTACGCGCCGTCCTCGTAGGTACGGGTGTCGATGATCGCCTGGATCTGCTCCCCCTGGCTCAACGACACCAGGTTCACGAGCGCGGTGCCGCGGGCAGTGCGCTCCTTCATCGGGATCTCGTGAGCGCGCAGCCGGTATACCCGACCGCGATTCGAGAAGAACAGCAGGTACGAGTGGGCGGTGGTCGGCAGCAGGTGGGCGACGTAGTCGTCGTCGCGGAGGTTCCCGCCTCTGACGCCCTTCCCGCCCCGGCCCTGCCGGCGGAACGCATCGGCGGCGACCGTCTTGATGTAGCCCTTCTTCGACAGGACGATGATGACTTCCTCGTCCTCGATCAGGTCGAGCGTGTCGAGCTCGCCGGCATCTGCAGTGATGCGCGTCCGGCGCTCGTTGCCGTAGCGCTCCCGGAGCTCACCGAGCTCGTCCTTGATGACCGTGCGCAGCTTCTTCTTGCTCCGCAGGATCGACTCCAGCTCCTTGATCCGCTCCTGTAGCTCGGCGAGCTCGTCACGGAGCTTCTGCCCTTCGAGCTGGGTGAGCCGCCGGAGCTGCATGTCGAGGATGAAGTTCGCTTGGATCTCGGTGAACTCGAACGGCTTCGCCATGAGACCGGCGCGGGCCACGTCGACGTCGGCCGCGCCGCGGATGAGCTCGATGATCGCGTCGATCATGTCGAGCGCCCGCACCAACCCTTCGACGATGTGCTCGCGCTCGCGCGCCTTGTCGACGCGGTACTGGGTCCGCCGCGTCACCACTTCCATCTGGTGCGCGACGTACACCAGGACTGCTTGTGCAAGGTTGAGGAGCTTCGGCACACCGTCGACGAGCGCCAGCATGTGCACGGGGAAGCTCGACTGCATCGGCGTGTGCTTGTAGAGCTGGTTCAGCACGACCTGCGCGTTGGCGTCACGCCGTAGCTCGATCACGAGGCGCGTCGTGTTACCCGCAGATTCGTTCCGGACGTCCTTGACGCCTTCGACCTTGCGCTCGTTCACGAGCTCGGCGATCTTCTGACCGATCACCTCGACCGACGTCTGGTACGGCACCTCGGTGACGACGATGCGGGTCTCGCCGCGGCGGCCCTCCTCGATTTCGGCCACGGCGCGCATCTTGATCGAGCCCCGCCCCGTCCGGTACGCATCCTTGATGCCGTCGCGACCCAGGATCAACGCGCCGGTCGGGAAGTCCGGGCCCTTCACGAACCGCATCAGGTCGTTCGGCTTCGCGTCCGGGTTGTCGAGCACGTGTACGCAGGCGTCGATCACCTCGTTGAGGTTGTGGGGCGGGATGTTCGTCGCCATGCCGACGGCGATGCCCCCTCCCCCGTTGACGAACAGATTGGGGAACCGCGCCGGCAGCACGACCGGTTCCTGGTTCTGTCCGTCGTAGGTGTCGGCGACGTCGACGGTGTTCTCGTCGATCTCGCCGATGAGCTCCATGGCCAGTGGTGTGAGCCGCGCTTCGGTGTAGCGCTGGGCGGCGGGGCTGTCGTTCGGGTCCGGCGAGCCGAAGTTTCCGTGCCCGTCGATGAGCGGGTACCGCAACGAGAACTCCTGGGCCATCCGGGCGAGGGCGTCGTAGATCGCTTCGCCGGCGTGCGGGTGGTACCGGCCCATGACGTGGCCGACCGCCTGCGCCGACTTCTGGTGCTTGCGGTCGGGACGTAGCCCCTGCTCGTACATGCCGTAGATGATCCGGCGTTGCACCGGCTTCAAGCCGTCGCGCGCGTCGGGCAGCGCGCGGGCGGTGATGACCGACATCGCGTAGTCCAGGAAGGAGCGCTCCATCTCCTCCTGGATCTCGATGGGCTCGATATTCGGTTCGAGTGTTCGCTGTCCGTCGTCGGGCATGGGCGTCAGATGTCGAGGAAGCGCACGTCTTTGGCGTTCTCCTGGATGAAGGTGCGGCGGGTTTCGGCGTCGTCACCCATGAGCTTCGAGAAGATCTCGTCGGCGATGGCGGCTTCCTCCACGTTCACCTGAAGAAGGTTGCGCGTCGCACGGTCCATCGTCGTGACCTTGAGCTCCTCCCAGTCCATCTCACCGAGGCCCTTGAAGCGCAGCACCTCGTACTTGCGGCCTTCGTGTGCGGCGTCGAAGTCGCGTAGGACCGCGTCGTCCTTCAGGTAGTAGTGCTCCTTCCCGATGTCGACGCGATACAGCGGGGGCTGGGCGATGTAGATGTAACCGCTCTTCAGCATGTCGGCAAGCTGCCGGAAGAAGAATGTGAGCAGTAGCGTCCGGATGTGCGCCCCGTCGACGTCGGCGTCGGCGAGGATGATCACCTTGTGGTATCGGACCTTGTCGCTGTTGAAGTCCTCGCCGGTACCGCTCCCGATCGCGGTGACGAGCGCCTGGATCTCCTCGTTCTTCAGCAGCCGATCGATGCGGGCGCGCTCGACGTTGAGGATCTTGCCCCGGATCGGCAGGATCGCCTGGTAGGTCGCGTCGCGCGCGCGCTTGGCGCTCCCGCCGGCGCTGTCGCCCTCGACGATGAACAACTCGGATTCTTCCGGGTCTTTCGACGAGCAGTCGGCGAGCTTGCCCGGCATCGCCGCCGACTCCAGCAGCGACTTGCGGCGCGTGAGATCGCGCGCCTGACGGGCGGCGACTCGGGCGCGTGCCGCTTGCGTCGCCTTGTTCAGGATCTGGCGCGCCTCCGACGGGTGCTCCTCGAGCCAGTCGCCCAGCTTCTCGTTGGTCGCCTTCTCGACCGCAGAGCGCATCTCCGTGTTGCCGAGCTTTGCCTTGGTCTGCCCCTCGAACTGCGGGTTCCGAAGTCGCACGGACAGGATCGCAGTCAGCCCTTCGCGGATGTCCTCGCCGAGCAGCGTGACGTCCTTGTCCTTGACGAAGCCTTTGGCGCGCGCGTACCGGTTGACCGCGTTCGTGAGGGCCTTCTTGAATCCCTCCTCGTGCATGCCGCCCTCGGTGGTGGCGATGTTGTTCGCGAACGAGTGGATGCCCTCGTAGAACCCGGTGTTCCACTGCATCGCGATCTCGACCTCGCCCGCAGCTGACTTCTCTTCGAGCGAGATCACCCGCTTGAACAGGGGATCCTTTGCGGCGTTGAGGTGCTTGACGAAGTCGACGAGTCCGCCGCTGTATTTGTACGTCTGGTCGAGCTTCGGGTCGACGCGCTCGTCGGTGAAACGGATCTCGAGGCCCTTGTTCAGGAACGCCATCTCGCGCAGGCGCTCGAGGATCGTCTGGGCGCGGAACTCGGTCTCCTCGAAGATCGTCGCGTCGGGCCAGAAGGTGATCGTCGTGCCGTGTTGCTTCGACGCCTTGACGCGCCTGATCTTGCCCTGCGGCTTGCCACCTTTGGCGAACTCCTGGACCCAGCGGGCGCCGTCGCGATGGATCTCCATCTCGAGCCGGCTCGACAGGGCGTTGACGACGGACACGCCGACTCCGTGCAGGCCGCCTGAGATCTTGTAGCCGTCACCGCCGAACTTCGCCCCGGCGTGCAGCGTGGTCATGATGACCTCGGCCGCCGACTTGTTCTTGAACTCCCGGTGGTTGTCGACGGGGATGCCTCGACCGTTGTCGGCGACGCGGCATCCGCCGTCCGCGAGCAATGTCACGTCGATGCGGGTGGCCTCGCCCGCCATCGCCTCGTCGACGGAGTTGTCGACGACCTCGTAGACGAGATGGTGCAGCCCGGACGGCCCGGTCGACCCGATGTACATGGCCGGGCGCTCGCGCACGGGCTCGAGGCCCTTGAGCACGGTGATGTCCTTGGCGGTGTACGCCACGCGCGGCGTCCTTTCTGGTCGGGTCGGAGCGGGGCCGACGGACGGGGTCGAATCCTGCAAAAGTCCTGGTCAGGACCCCTAAAACGCTGCCCCCAGTGTACCAGACGAACCCCGCCGCACCGCGGTGGCGGGCGCGTTTTCGCGGACCAATTACACGTCGACGCGCACCTGCACGGCGCGCACCACACCGGGGCCGACCAACGCCGACGCACGGTCGACGACCTCGGTTTCCAGGTAACGCAGCTGGGTGGCCCGGGGCGCGGAATCCACTCGCACGCGCAGTACACCGTCACGCACCGATTGCAGCCGGCAGTGGGGCGCAAGGTCGGCACCCACCACTTCCTGCCAGTTGGTCGCCAGCGCCCGGAACGCGTCCGGTTCGGGCAAGCCAAGGTCGGCCGTCAACTCTGCCAGCGCGTCGCGCAAGCGCCGCGGCTCGTCGTGCTCGCCCGCTCGTGTCACGCGCCCTCCTCGACCCACCCGCCCCGCACGCGCAGACGGCACTCGGGGCGGACGGTCGCCGGCACGCTGGACGCGGTCGTGATCAACGTCTGCCCGGCCGGCAGCTGGGCCACCAGGGCCTCGCCACGGCCGGCGTCGAGCTCGCTGAAGACGTCGTCGAGGAGGAGCACCGGCTCCGTCCCGACGACGTCCGCGCAGACATGGTGACCGGCGAGACGTAGCCCGAGGGCGAGCGTGCGTTGCTCGCCTTGAGAGGCGTGCAACCGCGCGTCGAGGCCGGCGAGCTGGAGTCGCCATTCGTCTCGATGGGGACCGACGAGCGTCACGCCCCGATCGAGCTCCGCCCGCCGGCGCGCCGCGAGCGCGCCCCGCAGCAACTCCTCGACGTCGGCGGCGGCGGGTGGCACCGTCCCCTCTGCCCACTCGGCTTCGTATCTCGCGTCGACGTCTACGTCGCCACCGGCCAACTGTCGGTAGGCGTCGCGCACCGACGGCAGCAACCGTGCCGCGAGTTGCAACCGTCCGCGTACCAACTCACTGCCCGCGCCCACAAGCTGCTGGTCGAAGACGGACAGCGTCGACTCCCCGTCCGCCCCGCGCATGCCCTGTCGCAACAGCGCGTTCCGCTGTTTCAGCACGCGTTCGAAGTCTGAGCGCACCACGTCGTACCGGGGAGCAATGGCGACGAGCAGATCGTCGAGGTACGCACGCCGTTCCGCCGGCCCGCCTTTGACCAGCTGTAAGTCGTCGGGCGAGAAAACCGTGACGCGCACGAGCCCGAGGAGGTCACGTGCGCGCGCCAGCGGATGACGATTGAGGCGCACGCGATTCCGTCCCGCAACGCGAATCTCCGCTTCCAACAGCTGCTCGCGATCGGGCTCGCTGACGCTCACGCGCACGTAAGCCGCATCGGCGCCCGACCGAACCAGCGCCGCGTCCGGTACCCCCCGGAACGAGTGAGTTGTGGCGGCCCACCCGAGCGCCTCGAGCAAGCTGGTCTTCCCCTCCCCGTTCGCGCCCGAGACCAGCGTGACGCCGGCTGGGAGCGCCAGGTCCACCGACGAGTAACAGCGGAAGTCCGTGAGCGCGAGCTGTGTCACGACGCTCACTGCTTCGTGGTCTCCCGCTAGGAGATGCGCACCGGCATGAGCAGGTAGAGGAAGTCCGTGCTGTCGGTGCCCTTCAGCACTGCCGGCTTCAGCGGATCGATCGACTCGATGACCACCTCGGACCCCGCGGCCGCGTCGATGCCCTCGAGCAGGAACTGCGAGTTGAAGGCCACCGTGACGTCGCTGCCCTCGTATTTCGCCTCGACGGCCTCGTGCGCCTCACCGACGTCCTGCGCGACCGCCGACAGCTCGAGGCCTTCGGCGGTCATCCCGAGACGGATCGGCGCGGTGTCGCGCCCCTGACCCACCAGACGCACGCGGTTGATGGCCGCACTCAGCTGATCGCGCGCAACCGTGAGCTTGTTGGGATAGCCACTCGGGATGAGTTGTTCGTAATTCGGGAAGTCCCCCTCGATGAGGCGTGTCGTCACCGAGGTCTTGCCGATCCGGAACACGACCTCGCGCTCCGCCAGCACAACCTCGATCTCCTGCTCCCCGAGCAGCCGCTGCACCTCGCTCAACCCCTTCCCTGCGACGAGGACGCTCTGGCCTTCCGGCAGCATGCTCACGCCTTGCAAGTCGCGTACCGCCAGCCGGTACGAGTCGGTCGCGACCAAACGCAACCCTCCCGCCGACGCCGTGAGCAACACACCCGTGAGGATGGGCCGCGCATCGTCCCTCGACGCTGCCGGGACGACCTGACGCAACGCTTCGGCGAGTGACCCGGCTGCGACCTTCACGCCCGCTCCTTCGGGCTCCGACAAGCGCGGGAAGTCTGCTGCCGACAGCGTGCGCAGCGACGTCCGGAACCGACCCGCCTCCACCCGTGCCTCGTCGTCGGTGAACTGCACCACCACGGTCCCGGGATCCAGCTTGTGCACGATCTCCGAAAACAACCGCGCCGGCACGACGGCACTGCCGTCACCTTCGGTGTCGGCCGGCGCTTCCACGCGGATCGTCAGCTCGAGGTCGGAGCCGACGAGCTCGACTCCCTTGGGTGACGGCGACACCCGGAGTCCCGACAGCACCGGCAGGGCACCGGTTCGAGAGGCCACCGCCCGCTGCGCAACTGCGATGGCATAGGCGAGCGTGTCCCGTTCGCAGCGGAACTTCACCGGCAACCTCCTCCTCTACACATACGAGGGATCATAAGTAGTTGTTGTAGTAGGCCCTGTGGATTGTGGACAGCCGGGCGGTGGTGCTGGTGGGAGGGAGTCTCGATGTCCGAGGGTTTTCCACCGATTTCCCTCAATCGGAAGTTGAGGTTGTGAGTTAGCGCAAGGCCTGTCCCCATGGGCGGGTCCGATATCCCCAACTGTCCACAGAGTTATCCACCGCCGAGCTTGATGCGGGAAATCAGGTCGTTGACCTGGTCGAACGTAGCGTGACGCTCGTTCATCTGCTGCTTGATCTTCTCGACGGCGTACATGACGGTCGTGTGGTCTCGGCCGCCGAACTCCTCGGCGATGCGGGGGTAGCTGTAGCCGGTGAGCTCCCGGAACACGTACATCCCGATCTGGCGGGCGGTGACGAGGGGTCGACGCCGGCTCTTCCCGCACAGGTCGTCAACCGTCCAGCCGAACATCTTGGCCGTCTCGTCCAGGATCAGCTGCGGGGTGATCTCTCGGGGGGCCGCCGGCGAGATGAGGTCGGCCAGGACCTGATGGGCGATCTCGTCGGTCAACGGTGCGTCGTGGAGGCTCGAGTAGGCGGAGATCCGGAGCAACGCGCCCTCGAGCTCGCGGACGTTGTCGTGGATGTTGGTGGCGATGAACGCGAGGACGTCGTCGGGGATGCCGTCGAGGCCTTCGGCCTCGGCTTTCTTGCGGAGGATGGCGAGGCGGGTCTCGAACTCCGGGACCTGCACGTCCGTGATAAGGCCCCATTCGAAGCGGCTCCGGAGCCTGTCCTCGAGTGGCGTGATCGACTTCGGGGCGGCATCGGACGAGATGACGATCTGGCCGCCCTCGTTGTGGAGCTGGTTGAACGTGTGGAAGAACTCCTCTTGGAGCTCCTGGGTGCGGGCGAGAAATTGGATGTCGTCGATGAGGAGCACGTCGAGGTCGCGGTAGCGGCGCTTGAACGACGGCATGGTCTTGAGGCGGATGGCGTCGACGAACTCGTTCATGAACGTCTCGGTGTTCACGTAGCGGACGCGCTTGTTGCGGAAGACGGCCTTCACGTGGTGGCCGATCGCATGGAGCAGGTGGGTCTTCCCAAGCCCGACGCCGCCGTAGATGAACAGGGGGTTGTAGGAGCGGCCGGGCGCCTCCGCGACGGAGAGCGCGGCGGCGTGGGCGAAGCGATTGGAGGCCCCGATGACGAACTGGTCGAAGGTGTAACGAGGATTGAGGCCGCCCGAAGCCCAGGTCCGCGAGCTGTCCTGGTCGCTCTGGCCGAAGCTCGAGGGGGTGGGGGCGACTTCGGGACCGGGTGCCACCGGCGCCGGCAGCGGGGCCGGGGGGTCGCTCTGGCGGGTGTCGGTCTCGACGGTGAGGTCCACCTTGAGCCCCTGACCGGTGATGTCCCGCAGCGTGTCGGTGAGCATGCCCGTGTAGCTCGACCGGATCCGCTCGGCGGCGAGGCTGCTCGGCACGGCGAGGGTCAGCACCCCGTTCGCCAGGCTGACGGCTCGGACGCCCTGGAACCACAAACCGAACGTGCTCGGGGAGAGCTGCGATCGGAGGGCGGCGGCACCGTGCTCCCAAATGTCGGCTGCGGTGACACCCGGGTCTTGTTCGTCCACAGGAGCGTCCACAGGTGTGGAGAAGGGCGGGCAGAACGGTCGATTTCGGCTGGCGGCGGAGCAGTCAGCCGGGCGGGTCATTGCGGCCTGGGCAGTCCGGGAAAGTTCGCCTTCGAGGCCGTGGCGTCGGCGCGGAGGCCGAACGTACCACCGGGTTGTGCGCCCAACAAGGGTGCGAGCAAGCGCGTCGTGCGTCGCGCCCGCGTTGCGGTCCTTTCACGCCGAGCCGTAAACTTTGGGATCCGCCCGCACTGAAGTGGCCCCTGACCTCGGGTCCCGCGGGCGCTTCCTTCGCGAGGAGGCCATGCGTGAAGCGCACGTTCCAACCCAACACCCGGAGACGCAAGAAGCGTCACGGGTTCAGGTCCCGCATGCGTACTCGAGCCGGTCGGGCCGTGCTCAAGGCCCGTCGCCGTCGCGGCCGCACGCGCCTCTCGGCCTGATCCGGCGCGTCCGCGACCGTGCGACGTTTGCCGCCCTCGCCACAGGCGCGCGACACACTCGCGGCGCGGTCACGGTCCGGTGCGTCTCCCAGGGCGACAACGGTCCGCCACGTGTCGCGTACGCGGTCGGCCGGAGGACCGGGAGCGCGGTGGCCCGCAACCGCGCGCGGCGTCGGCTCCGAGCCGCGACCGCAGTCTGTGAAGGGAAGCTCGAGTGGGGGGCCGCCTACCTCGTTTCCGCAGGTCGGGGGGTGTTGACGATGCCGTTCGGCGAGCTCGTCGACACTCTCGCGGAGCTCTTCGAGGCGGCGCGCCGGGAAGCACGGGCTCGGCCATGAGCGCCGCGGTCGAGACGAGCTGGTCGCCGTCCCTCATGGCGCGGCTGCTGATGTTCCCGATCCGGGCCTGGCGGCTGCTGAGCGTGCACCTCACACCGCGGTGTCGCTTCCACCCGTCGTGCTCCGCCTACGCCTTGGAGGCACTGGAGCAGCACGGCGCGATGCGAGGGTCGTGGCTCACGATCCGACGCCTGGCGCGCTGTCACCCGTGGGGCGGCGGTGGCATCGACCCCGTCCCATCGAACACACGTTCGCTCAAGAGAGCAGGCTGACCGATGTTTGATCCCCTCTACGAAGCCTTCGGCTCCGCCCTGGCGTTCTTCTACGCCCTCGTTCCGAACGAGGGCGTGGCGATCATCTTGCTCACGATCGCAGTGATGCTCGTTCTGTTCCCGCTCACCGCGAAGTCGGCACGCTCAATGCTCGCGATGCAGCGGCTCCAGCCCGAGATCAAGAAGCTTCAGGCGAAGCACAAAGGCGATCGTCAAAAGCTGAACGAAGAGATGATGAAGCTGTACCAGGAGCACAAGGTCAACCCGCTCGGCGGGTGCCTGCCGCTGCTGGTGCAACTGCCGGTCTTCTTCGCGCTCTTCCACGTACTGCGATCGCCGTTGAGCAGCGTGCCGAAGGGCTCGGCGCTGTACAGCGCGCTCGTGGCAGCGAAGCCCGGTGGCTTGACCTTCCTGAGCATGGACCTTTCCAAGAAGGCACTTGACAGCCACGGTTCCTTCGCGTCGGCGCTGCCCTACTTCATCCTCGTCGGCCTCGTCGTGTTCACCGGTTATCTGCAATCGAAGCAGACCCAGCGCAACACGCCGCCCGGCGCCGACAACCGCATGTTGATCATCGGGAAGGTGCTGCCGATCGTGTTCGGGGTGTTCTCGCTGAACTTCCCGTCGGGTCTGGTTCTCTACTTCTTCATCTCGAACCTGTGGCGGGTTGGTCAGCAGGAGCTCATCATGCGGAAGATCGCGCCCCGCGACCACTTGCGTCGCGGTGGTGCCGTCGACGTCAAGAGCAAATCGGCGGAGAAGCCGACTGAACCCGAACCGGCGGACAAGCCGGCAGAGCGCAAGCCGGCAGAGCGCAAGCCGGCGGAGCGCGCGCCGGCGAAACGGGCCCCGCGCGCGCCGGAGGAGCGCCAAGGCCCGCTGGGAGCGTTGCGCGGGTTGTTCCAGCCGCCGCCTCCGAAACAGGACGCGGACGGCCCGGCGCGTGCCGAGCCGGATGCGCCGAAGCCGGATGCGCCGAAGCCGGCCGCGTCGCAGCAACCGGCCGCGTCACGAACCGGCTCGAGTCGCGCCGGCCAGAGTCGGCGCCGGCGGCGCAGGAGCAGCAACAAGAAGCGGAAGCGGTAGATGGAATGGGTCGAGACGACCGGCCGCACGATCGAAGAGGCGCTTGACGCAGCCCTCGACGAGCTGGGGGTCGACGAGCACGACGTGGAGTACGAGGTGCTCGCACGCCCGCGCGGCGGTTTGCTGGGGCGTTTCGGTGGAGAGGCGCGCATCCGGGCGCGGGTCAAGCCCGTCTCGCGGGAGAAGCCGGGAGGGACGCGCCGGCGGGCGCGGCGGCCGCGGACGGGGGATGGGCGGTCGACCGAGCGCGGGGAGCGGGCGGGGGCCGAGGACGACAAGGAGCCCGTCGGTGTGGGCTCACGAGAGCCGACCTCGACGGGGAACGCGACGCGTGCGGGAGGCCGGCCTCGTCGCCGCAACCGGCGCCGCCGGGGGCGGGGGAGCAGCAGCGCGGACAAGGACCAGGAGCGGGGAGTGACTGTGGAAGAAGAGCCCGACATGCCGGTCGAGGAGCAGGTCGAGCGCGCCGTCGACTTCACGAGAGGGCTGGTCGACGCGTTCGGCGCCAAGGCCGAGGTGGCCAGCCGATTCGAGGACGAGGACACGGTGCTGGTCGACGTCACGGGCGAGGACCTCGGTCTCTTGGTCGGGCCGCGGGGGGCGACGCTGGCTGCGATCGAGGAGCTCGTGCGTACCGTCGTCCAGCGCCAGACCGGTGGTCACGGCGTGCGGGTGCACGTCGACGTGGCCGGATACCGCGCCAAGCGGCGGGAGGCGCTGACGGAGTTCACCCGCCAGCTCGCCGAGCGCGTCCGCGAAGACGGGACGGAGCAGGCGCTCGAGCCCATGGGCGCACCGGACCGCAAGGTGGTGCACGACGTGGTGGCGGAGATCGATGGGGTCAGCACCAGCTCCGAGGGGGAGGAGCCCCGCCGCCGGGTCGTGATCCGGCCCACCTGAGCGGCGGGCCGTGCTGGCCCGGGACGAGCGCCGCCGACTGATCGAGGTCCTGGAGCGGGGTCGCGAACGAGGCCTCGTCGGCGGGGGGCCCGTCGAGTTCCACGTGGAACACGCGGCGGCGCTAGTCGCCGCGACCGGCAGCGAGTTCGCAGGACGCTTGCTCGACCTGGGCTCCGGTGCCGGTGTTCCCGGGCTGGCCCTCGCGCTGGCCTGGCCCGAGGCCACGGGGACGCTCGTCGATTCGCAGCGGCGGCGGTGCGCGTTCTTGGAAGAGGCGCTCCTCGAGCTGGGGATCACGGACCGGATCGGGATCGCGTGCGGCCGGGCCGAAGAGTTGGCGCGCCGGCCGGACCTTCGTGGGGGCTACGACCTCGTGACGGCGCGGGGGTTCGGTCCCCCGGCCGTCACCGCCGAGTGCGCGGTGGGGTTCCTGGGGATCGGAGGCCGCCTTGTCGTGACCGAGCCGCCCGGCGAACCCCAGGGCCGTCGGTGGCCCGCCGAAGGCCTCGCCGCCCTGGGCCTGCGGGGCCCCGATATCCGCGGCGAGCCCGGCCCTCGATTCGCGGTTCTGACCCTGCCCGAGCCGGCATCGGACCGCTGGCCCCGTCGGGTCGGGGTGCCGGCGAAGCGGCCGATCTGGGCCTAGGCTCGCTGACCCAGGGGGAGCGCCGGGCGGTTTGTCCCGGCCAGGGCGACTTGCACCGTGTTCCCCATGAAACGAGGCCGGAGTCGGGGCCAGAAGACCCTTGACCCAGCGCGTTTTCGTCGGCTTCAATGGCCGACGCGCCGACGGTAGAGAGGACCTGCTTGAGATGGGTCGCGTGGACGAGGATTTGAAGCGCCGCGGCCGCCGCGCACTCGCGTCGTTGCGGGACAGCCGGGCGACATCGGCGTCCGCCGTGACCGAGCCCGAGACCGACGTCGAGGCGCAGGGTTCGGAGGAAGGCGAAGTTTCCCGCGACCTGCCTGCGTTCAGTCCCCCGCCGCTCGAGACGATCACGGACGCCCCCACTCGCCAGCTGCTCGCCCAGGCCGCCGAGGAACCGGTCCCCTTGCTGCTGCCGAGCGTGCTCGCGATCGCGAACCAGAAAGGCGGCGTCGGCAAGACGACCACGGCGGTGAATCTGGGCGCGGCGCTCGCCGAGGAGGGCTACCGCGTCCTCGTTGTCGACCTCGACCCGCAGAGCAACGCGACCACCGGCCTCGGCATCAATTCCCGCGACCTCCAGTCGTCGGTCTACGACGTCGTGATGAACAACGCCGGCCTCGATGACTGCATCGAGCCGACGAGCCTGAAGAACCTCTTCGTCGCGCCGGCCACGATCGACCTCGCCGGAGCCGAGATCGAGCTCGTCCCCGCGTTCAGCCGCGAGCTGAAGGTGCGCCGCGCCGTCGACGCCATCCGCGACGACTACGACATCGTGCTCGTCGACTGCCCGCCGTCGCTCGGGCTCCTCACGATCAACGGCCTCGCGGCCGCGGACGGGGTCCTCGTCCCCATCCAGTGCGAGTACTACGCGCTCGAGGGGCTGGGTCAGTTGCTCCGGAACGTGGGGCTCGTGCGATCGAACCTCAACCCCGTGCTCGACGTGCGCGGGATCATCCTCACGATGTACGACGCTCGCACCCGCCTCGCCGACCAGGTCGTCGAGGAGGTGCGATCGCACTTCGGCCGCCGCGTCTACGAAACCGTCGTGCCGAGAACGGTCCGGCTCTCCGAGGCGCCATCGTTCGGCCAGCCGATCATCGTCTTCGATTCAACCTCTCGCGGTGCCAAGGCGTACCGCGAGCTCGCGAAAGAGGTGTGCCGTGACGCGCAAAGGCGGTCTGGGTAGAGGGCTCGGCGCCCTGATCCCGCCCGGCGGGGGCGAGGGCGCCGTCTCCGGCGTTTACCAGGAATTGCCAGTCGCGGCCGTCAAACCCAACCGGTTCCAGCCCCGAGAGCACTTCGGGGAAGAGGCGCTGGCGGCCCTCGCCGACTCGATCCGCGAGGTCGGGGTCCTCCAGCCGATCCTCGTTCGCCCGGTCGACGACGGCTTCGAGATCATCGCCGGGGAGCGGCGCTGGCGTGCCGCGCGGCGGGTCGGGCTGCAGACGATTCCGGCGCTGCTGCGCACGACCGACGATGCGTCGACGCTCGAGCAGGCGCTCGTGGAGAACGTGCACCGCGCCGACCTCAACCCGTTGGAGGAGGCGGCCGCGTACCAGCAGCTGATCGAGGACTTCCAGCTCACCCACGAGCAGGTGGCGGCGCGCGTCGGGCGCAGCCGGGTCGCGATCACCAACACGCTGCGGCTGCTCCAGCTCCCGCCCGCGATCCAGAAGATGATCCAGGACGACGTCCTGAAGGAGGGTCACGCCCGCGCGCTGCTGGGCACCCCCGATCGGGCGTTCCAGGAGCAGCTCGCGCGACGCGCCGTCGCCGAGGGGCTGTCGGTGCGGGCGGTGGAGGAGGCGGTGCGCGCGCACGGAGAAGAACCCGAAAAGGGCGGCGGAGGTCGTCGCGGGACGCCGGCGACCGGTCAGCTGCGCGCCCCCGGCCTGCTCGAGCTGGAGGAGCTGCTCGGCGATTACCTCGACACACGCGTCAAGGTCGCGATCGGCGGCAAGCAAGGCAAAGTCACGATCGACTTCGCCGACCTTGAGGACCTCGAACGTATCTACCGGCTCATCACCGAAGGCCGCCCGGCCCGGCGGAAGAAGACGGGCTGAGCGGCTAAGCCTCGGCCGGTTCTCCGACGCCGCGGCGGACCCCACGCACGATCGCGCGGCTGATGTCGCCGGCGCGTACGACCACGTTGCGCATCCCTTCGACGTCGCCCCGCTCGACGAGCTCGCACACCACCGCGGCCATGCGCGTCTCGCGGAGGATCGCGTATGCCTTGCCACACGGGCCGGTGGCGTTCGTGACCAGGCCCGCCAGCTCGTTCTGCACGGCGGCCGCCACCCGGTAGCCGGCCTCGGAACGGAACGTGCCGGTCGAGAAGTACGAGCACAGACAGTCGCTGCCGGCGCGGGTGCGTAGGGCGAGGAACAGCGCGGCACCGAACTCGTTGGCCGCGACCGCGGTCGTGCTGTCGTCGGCGCCCGAGGAGTCGAGGAGCGTGCCGGCGCCTGCTTCGGCGAGGCCGCGGGCGACGGCGTCGCCGAGCGCCTCGAAACCCGGCGCCGCGGTCAGATACACGCGTTTGCCGGCGAGCCCGTGGGGGCCGCGCCGCAGCATCTCGCGCTCGCGCACGCTGGCGACGGAACCCGCGGCGAGCGCGTCGACGCGGCGGAGCGCGGCGACCGTGGCCGGGCCGCAGATCCCGTCGGGGGCGAGCCCGAGGTTGCGCTGGAGCTCGACGATCGCGGCCGCGGTTTCTCGGCCGAGGATGCCGTCCTCCCGACCGGCGTCGAAGCCCAGGGCGTTCAGCCGGCGCTGGAGCTCGGCGACGTCGTCGCCGCGCAGCATCGGCTGACGGAAATACAGCATGCGGTCGCCGAGGGCGAAGCCGCTCTCGACGAGGGCGGCCCACGTCTGCGGGCCGCAGAGTCCGTCCACGAGAAGACCCCGCTCCTGCTGGAAGCGCCGCACGGCGGCCTCCGTCGCCGGCCCGAAGTCGCCCGGCTCGTCGGCCGACGAGTCGTGGCCGAGCGCGGCGAGACGGCGTTGCAGGTCTCTGACTCCTTCGCCGACTTCCCCCCGCTGCAGCGCCGTCGTCATCTGGTGTGGTCGCCGTGATCCGGCGCGAGCGGGTTCAGGCGATGTATTCGGCGAGGTCTTGGAGGAGCTGACCCTTGCCCTTCGCCCCGACGAGCCGCTTCACGGGCTCACCCTCGCTGAACACCAGCAGCGTCGGGATGCTCATAACGTTGAAGCGCATAGCGGTCTGCGGGTTGTCGTCGACGTTGAGCTTGGCGATCGTGAGCTTGCCCTCGTGCTCCGCTGCGATCTCCACGAGCGTGGGGGAGATCATCTTGCAGGGTCCGCACCACTCAGCCCAGAAATCGACGATGACCGGGGTGGCGGAACCGCCGACGGTCTCGTCGAAGGTGCTGTCGGAGAGCTGGACGATCTGGTGGTCGGCGCCCACGGAAGTCCTTTCGGCCAAGGTGGTTGAAGTCTATCTACTACAGATGTGAAACCTGACCGCTGACCTCAGCATTCCAGCCGCGGGAAGTCGTCAGGCCGACGCGGTGGCGTGGCGTCGGGCCTCCAGCCAGCGCTCGGCCTCGATGGCAGCCATGCACCCGGTGCCCGCAGCGGTGACGGCCTGGCGGAACACGTGGTCGGCGACGTCGCCGGCGGCGAAGACGCCTTCGACCGACGTCTTGGTCGACCCCGCCTCGCGCAGCACCACGTAGCCGTTCTCGTCCAGCTCGAGCTGGCCCTCGACCAGCTTGGTGTTGGGGTCGTGGCCGATCGCCACGAACAGCCCGCCCACCTTCAGGTCAGACCTTTCGGCAGTCATGGTGTCCTGCAGGCGTATCTGCTCGACCTGCCCGTCGCCTTCGACATCGGTGACCACGGTGTTCCACCGGAAATCGATCTTGGGGTTCGCGAAGGCGCGGTCCTGCATGATCTTCGACGCCCGCAGCTCGTCGCGGCGGTGGACCACCGTGACCCGGGTGGCGAACTTCGTCAGGAAGATCGCTTCCTCAAGCGCGCTGTCGCCACCCCCGACGACCGCGATGTCCTGGTCGCGGAAGAAGAAGCCGTCGCAGGTCGCGCACGTCGAGACTCCGTGTCCGAGCAGCGCCTGCTCCGACGGGAGGCCGAGCATGCGCGCGGTTGCGCCGGTCGAGATCACGACCGCGTTGCCGCGGTACTCGGTGTCGCCCACCCAGACGCCGAACGGCGGCGCCGACAGGTCGACGCGATCGGCGTCGGCGGTGACGAACTCGGCGCCGAAGCGCTCCGCCTGCTCGCGGAACTTCATCATGAGCTCGGGCCCGAGGATGCCGTCGGGAAAGCCGGGGTAGTTCTCGACGTCGGTGGTGAGCATGAGCTGTCCGCCGGCACCGAGGCCCTCGATGACGAGAGGCCGCAGGTCGGCCCGGGCGGCGTAGACGGCTGCGGTCAGCCCGGCCGGCCCCGAGCCGACGATGATGAGCTCTCGTGTTTCGGTCATGTGGTTCCTCGGTCAGTCGGACGACGACCTGTTCGTCCTCCGCGCCCAGCAGAACGATCCGGAGACGACGAAGATTCCACCGAAGATGAGGTACGTGGCCCAGACGCCGGCCGGCAGGTAGACATCGACTACCCGGAACACGCCGATCGAGAACAGCGCCAGGGCCGTCGCGATGAAGAACGTCGTGAGCAGCCCGTAGACGATCGCCCTCGTGACGCTCTGCGCCGGCTTGACCGTCTTGTCACGGACTGTGCCGACCACCTTTTCGATGTTGTCGACGGTGTCGGTCGTCCAGTCACTCATACGCTCCCCACCGATCCAAGGCCCCGCGGAGCGTACCCGCGGCGGCTGTTCCGTAGGCGCGGTGTCAGCTGCTCTCGACCTTGATGTCGCCGACCTGGAGCTTGTTGGACGGCGGCAAGCGCGTGCACCACAGCAGCACGTACTGGCCGCGACCGCCGTTGAGCTGGAACTGGTGGGTTGCCGGCAGGTCGTCACCCGACGCGCGCGGTTCACCCCACGCGTCGAGCGAGCCGCCCGCCTGATCGGCGACGTAGATCTGTCCGCTCCATCCGCTCTCGCGCGTGGTGACCGTGACCTTCCCGAGGTCGTGCGGCGCGTCGAGCTTCACCCACAGGCCGACGCCCGGCTTGGCATTGCCGAAGTTGCGGTTGTTGTACTCCTCCGTCTGCCAGACGGTGCCGGGGTCGCCGTCGAAGGCACGCGGCGCCTCGTCGCTGTGCTCGCTTCCATCACCAGGGGCCGGGTCGAAGTCCTTCGCCTCCACGACCTGGAGCGCGCCGCCGCCGCTCGGGGGCGCGGCGCCGCCACCTCCACCGTTTCCGCCGGAATCGCCCCCGGTGAGGTTGGCAACGGCGTATGCCAGGACGCCGCCCACGGCGAGGAGCAGCAGGATCAGCAAGAGCCACGGCCACCAACGTGTGCCCCGCGGCGGCGGCGCCGGCCGGGGCGGTGACGGGCGGGCGGCTTCGCGCGTCGGCGC
>JBKOWY010000095.1:0-8576 GCA_046724655.1 Actinomycetota bacterium | reverse complement strand
GTCGGCGTCGAAGCGGCGCGCCGCCTCGTCGACGAGCGCGGTGGCCGCCTCGTCCTCGACGAGGAACTGGTGCCGCCGGGCTCGGATTCTTCGGGCGTGGCTCGAACGTGACCGTGCAAACTCGGATGCCATGACCGTCTATCTCGTCGGCGCCGGGCCCGGTGACCCGGGTCTGCTCACCGTGCGGGGCGCCGAGGTGCTGCGGCGCGCCGACGTTGTCGTGTTCGACCGTCTCGTGGACCCGTCCTTGCTCGACCTCGTGCCCACCGATACGGAGCGCGTTTACGCAGGCAAGGCGCCCGGGGCGGCGGAGATGGACCAGGCCGACATCAACGCGCTGCTCGTCGATCGAGCGCGCGCGGGAAGGAACGTCGTCCGACTCAAGGGCGGCGACCCGTTCGTGTTCGGCCGAGGTGGAGAAGAGGCGGAGGCGCTCGCCGCCGCCGGCGTGCCGTTCGAGGTCGTGCCCGGAATCACCAGCGCGATCGGCGCGCCCGCGTACGCGGGCATCCCCGTGACGCACCGCGGCGCGTCGACGCATTTCACCGTCGTGACCGGGCACGAGGACCCGGCCAAGGGCAGCGCCGACATCGACTGGGGCGCGCTCGCCCAGACGGGCGGCACGCTCGTGATCTTGATGGGCGCCGGTCGCGTCGCCGAGATCGCAGCCCGGCTCGTCGAGGGTGGCCTCGCGCCCGACACGCCGGTCGCGGCGGTGCGGAACGGGACTCGCCCCGATCAGGAGACGGTGCGCGCCACGCTCGACACTGTCGCTGACGCCGGCGTGCAGGCTCCGGCCGCCATCATCGTGGGCGACGTCGCCGCGCTCGACCTCACGTGGTTCGAATCGCGCCCGTTGTTCGGGCGTTCCGTAGTCGTGACCCGGGCGCGGGAGCAGGCCAGCGAGCTTCGCCACCGCCTCGAGGCGCTCGGCGCCGAGGTGCTCGAGCTGCCTGCGATCACGATCGAGCCGATCGAGTTCGACGTTCCACAACTCGACCGGTACGGCTGGCTCGTCTTCACATCGGCCAACGGCGTGACGGCCTTCTTCGAGCACGGCCTGACGCCCAGCGGTCTCGACGCCCGCGACCTTGCCGGTATCCGCATCGCCGCCATCGGACCGGGCACGGCCGCCGCCCTCGACCGCAAAGGTCTCCACGCCGACTTGCTGCCCGAACGGTTCGTCGCCGAGTCGCTCCTCGACGCGTTCCCACCGCCGCGCACGGACGGCGATCGGGTGCTCGTCGCTCGCGCCCAGACGGCGCGCGACGTGCTCCCCGCCGGCCTGTCCGAGCGCGGCTATGAGGTCGAAGTGCTGGCCGTCTACCGAACCGTCACGGCGACGCCCGATCCGGCGGCGCTCGAACGTGTGCGCGGCGGCGAAGTCGACGCGCTCACGTTCACCTCGTCGTCGACGGTCACGAACCTGTGTGACTTGCTCGTGGAAGTTCCGGCGCCGCAACCGCTCGTTGCGTCGATCGGGCCGGTGACGTCGAAGACGGCGATGGAGCGCGGTCTGCGCGTCGACGTCGAGGCGACCGAGCACACGATCGGCGGGCTCGTCGACGCGTTACTGCGCGCACTTCCCTCCGCCCGCCGCAGCTGAGCCGTTCCCGACCGATGCGGCCGCGCACGCCTGCGGTCCCGGCGGCGTCGGAGGCGGCGCGGTGCCCGTCAACACCCCCATGAGCTGATCGGCGAGCCAAACCGCGCCGTCACCGGCGAAGTGGAACCCGTCCAGCTCGCCCGGCCGGATGCCGGGCGCGACCTCGGCCGGGCATCTCTCCTGGACCGGGCATGCCAGCATCGTCGGAAGGTCGATCAACCCCACCTTGTCAGCGTGCTGCCGCGCGTAACCGCGCAGCCGCTTCGACAGACTGGCGAGGCGCTCATCACCGTCGATGTTCACCAGTCCGCCCACGCTCGGATACGCGTTCGGCGGCACGGGGAGGAACACAAGACGGGCGCCTCCGGCGGTGAGGCGGCCCACGGCGGCGTCGATGCGGGCGGCGATGGCCTTGTTGCCGGCGATCGTCCCGAATTTCACGATCTGACCGTCCAGCAGGCGGTTGGGCCATGACTCCCGTCCGCTGATCCACACGATCAGGTCGGGGTTATGGGTCGCGGGCATCTGGCTCTGCAACGACTGCGAGATACCGGCGCACTGGGTCGTGTCGCCGAAGAAGTCGATGTACGGACGCCCGTCGTCGAGCCTCGGGGCGCCGTCGATGACGCCGCAGCCGATGCGCGCCGCCTGTGCGACGGGGATGCCGCGCGCCGACCCAGCGTCGCGCAGGAACGGGAACAGTGTCGCCGCCGTCGAATCACCGATGACGAGGATTCGCTGGGGTGAAGGCGGCTGCTGCGCCGGCGCGGCCGCGGCCGGGCCGACCTGGGGCAACACGATCGGCACGCACGCCAGCACTCCCCCGACGCGAGCGATCACAGCACGGCAGCGTACGCGCACCTTGGTCGGCAACGAAGGCGGTAGCACTACCATTGCGCGCGTGGCGTTTCCCGAGCACCGGTCGCGTCGCTTGCGTCGCACACCTGCACTGCGCCGCCTCGTCGCTGAATCGCGCATCGACGTCGACGATCTCGTCGCTCCGCTGTTCGTGAAGGAAGGCATCGAGGCCCCCGAACCGGTGGCGTCGATGCCGGGTGTGGTGCAGCACACGCAGGAGAGCCTGCGCAAGGAGGTGCGCGCGCTTGCCGACCTCGGCATCCCCGCCGTTGTTCTCTTCGGTGTCCCAGCGGCGAAGGATGCCATCGGTTCCGGCGCCGATGCCCCCGACGGTGTCGTGCAGGTCGCGCTGCGTTCGCTGCGCGGCGAAGTGGGGAACGACCTCGTCCTCATCGCCGACAACTGCCTCGACGAGTACACCGACCATGGGCACTGCGGGGTCGTCACGTCCGACAGCGAGGTCGACAACGACGCGACCATCGAGCGCTATGCCCAGATCGCGGTGTCGCAAGCCGACGCCGGCGCCGACGTGATCGCCCCGTCGGGGATGATGGACGGCCAGGTCGGGGCCATCCGCGCCGCGCTCGACACCGCCGGTCACAGCCAGGCCGCCATCCTTGCCTACTCGGCGAAGTACGCGTCGGCGCTGTACGGGCCCTTCCGCGACGCCGCCGAATGCGCCCCGCAGTTCGGCGACCGCCGCGGCTATCAGATGGACCCCCGCAATGCGCGCGAGGCGATCGAGGAAACCGCGCTAGACGTCGCCGAGGGCGCCGACATGGTGATGGTGAAGCCGGCGCTCGCGTACCTCGACGTGATCCGGGCGGTGCGGGAGTCCTTCGATGTCCCTGTCGCCGCGTTCCACGTGAGCGGCGAGTACGCCATGGTGAAGGCGGCGGCGCAGCTCGGCTGGCTCGACGGCGAGTCAGTGGCGCTCGAGCACCTCGTTGCCATCAAGCGCGCCGGCGCCGACTTCGTGCTGACCTACCTCGCTCGCGAGGTCGCCGAGGGCCTCCACGCCTGACTTGGCTGAATCGCTCTTCGACCGGGCGCAGGCGCGCATTCCCGGCGGCGTGAACTCGCCGGTACGCGCGTTCGGCGCCGTCGGGGGAGAGCCGTTCTTCGTCGCCCGGGGGGAGGGCGCGTACCTCGTCGACACCGACGGTCGGCGCTACGTGGACTACGTGCAATCTTGGGGAGCGTCGATCCTCGGGCACGCGCACCCGAAGATCGTCGAGGCGGTGCAGAAGGCCGCCGCCGAGGGGACCTCGTTCGGGGCGCCGACGGCGCGGGAGGTCGAGCTGGCCGAGGCGATCTGCGCGCGCGTGCCGTCGGTCGACATGGTTCGGCTGGTGTCGTCGGGCACCGAGGCGGCGATGACCGCGGTGCGCCTCGCCCGGGGCGCGACCGGGCGGTCGAAGATCGTCAAGTTCGCGGGCTGCTACCACGGCCACCTCGACGCGTTGTTGGTCGCGGCCGGGAGTGGAGTCGCGACGTTCGGGCTGCCGGGGAGCGCGGGCGTCACGGAAGGGACCGTCGCGGACACGGTGGTCGTGCCCTACAACGATGCTCCCGCCCTCGACGAAGTCTTCGGGCGGCTGGGTGACGAGGTGGCTGCGGCGCTCGTGGAGCCGGTGGCGGCGAACATGGGCCTCGTTCCCGCCGATGACGCGTTCCTCACCCGGCTGCGCGAGCGCTGCGACGATCACGGCGCCCTGCTCATCCTCGACGAGGTGATCACCGGCTTCCGCGTCGGGCCCGCCGGGGCCCAAGGCGTGTACGGCGTGACTCCCGACCTGTCGTTGTTCGGGAAGGTCCTGGGCGGGGGACTCCCCCTCGCCGCGGTCGGCGGTCGCGCCGACCTCATGGAGGAGCTCGCGCCGGTCGGCCCCGTGTACCAGGCGGGCACGCTCTCGGGAAACCCGGTGGCCACTGCGGCCGGGCTCGCCGCGATGTCGCTGCTCGATGACAGCGCGTACATGCGCCTCGAGGCGACCGCCACGCGGTTGGCCGACGGACTGTCCGACGCGTTCGGGCGCGCCGGGGTACCGGCGCGGGTTCCGCGGGCGCAGACGCTCGTCGGCGTGTTCTTCACCGACCGACCCGTGCGCGACTACGAAAGTGCGCGAGCGGCCGATCACAAGGCGTACGCGTCGTTCTTCCACGGCCTGCTCGATCGCGGTGTCTACTTCGCGCCAAGTGGTTACGAAGCGATCTTTCCGAGCCTCGCCCACGGTGAGCGCGAGATCGACCAGACAGTCACCGCCGCCACCGAAGCGGCCAGCGCCATAGCCGACGGTGCGCCCGATCGTTGACCGAGGATCGGGGCGCGGCGCTCGCGCCATTCGGGGTGGTCTGAGCGGATTTCGGGCAATGGACGCTTCGCGCCGCGGTGCCGCATGCTGTTCGAACTCGAGCGACGGCGGAGGCGACATTGGACGGTGTGGCGCGCGTCGTGATCGTGGACGACCACGCGTTGTTGCGCGACGCGATTCGCGTGGCGCTCGAACTTGCCGGTCACGAAGTCGTCGGAGAAGCAAGCGACGGTTACGATGCCATTCGGCTCGTCGAGGAGCTCCACCCTTCCATCGTCTTGATGGACGTCACGCTTCCCGAGCTCGACGGCATCGAAGCCACGCGTCGCCTCAACGCGCGCGGGTCAGATGCGCGCGTGATCATTCTGACCATGCACGGCGATCCGGCACTGGTGGTCCGGGCGGTGCGAGCCGGCGCATCTGCCTATCTGACCAAGTCGTTCTCCATGCCGGAGGTCGTCGAGGCGGTCGAGAAGGTCGCCGCCGGCGAGGTCGTGTTGTCACCGAACCTCGCGGGCTCGATGCTGCGTGAGCTCACGGCATCGGCCGCGGCGCGGCGTGACCTGATCACGAAGCGCGAGGCGGAAGCGCTTGAGCTCGTCGCCGACGGCTATTCGACCCGTGAGGTGGCGTCGCGCCTCCTCGTAACCGACGGGACCGTGCGCGGTGACTTGTCGTCGGCGTACGGCAAGCTCGAGTCCCGTAACCGCGCCGAGGCCGTGCTCGACAGTGTGCGCTGGGGGATCATTTCGCGCGACGTCTCGTCGAGCGCGCTCCGCTCCTAGCTATCTAGTGTCGGTCTTCCCGTTCCCTCGCCTCTTCGCGACGGCGGCGGATGCGGTCCATCGAGAAGAGGACCGCGAACGTGAGGCCGACGAGGATCGTGAATAGAACGAAGGCGGTGGCGCCGCCCCCGTTCTCCTTCCCCGCGTCGACCAGCTGCTGCGCACCGGCAGGCGGCGCGGTCACAAGGAACGCAACCGTCACGGACAGGGCCAATATGACGAGGTGTCGCAGGCGGCGGGTCACAAGCACGCTCCTCACGTCCTCGCCGGTACCGGGGTCGGGCCGGCCGCCTCGCGCCGCTTCGCCGCCTCCTGCTCGTCACGCTCGCGCCAGTGGAGGCCGAGCAGTCCGAGGCCGAACAGCACGAGCGAGCAGATGAGCGCCAGGATCGGCGGCAGCCGCAGCTGACCGAGGTCACGCTCGAGGATCATGAAACCGTTCTTGTCCGAAGTCGGGTCGCACTCGGGCTTCGGCGGCGGGACGCCGAACGGCGTTTCAACCGGCCTCACGGCGCAGACCTCGACGATGGCGAAGAGCGGCTTGTGGGTGATCTGGAAGTCCAGGAACTCCGGATCGCTGCCGCCGATCTCGTACGTGTTCACGGTCTGGTAGTCGGTCACTTTGTCGAACTTCGCGAATTTGTTGTCCTCGGGCGTTGGCTTCTCGATCGCGGTGGGCTGCTTCGTTACCAGCCGCTCGTCGACTGCGGCCTTCACATTGGCGGCCTCGATCGTGTCGACCTTGTCCTTCTTCGAGACCTTGCGCACCTCCTTGATCTGCGCCTGGTCGAGCTTGCTGACGTACTGCTTCACGTTCCACTCGGGGATGCGACCCTTCAGCGTGTTGAGCGGCGACGATGTCGTCACCCACAGGATGCTCAAGATGACCATGAACCCGGCGAGCCCGGTGGCGGCGACGAGGAAGCCCAACCGCGCCCCGAGGTTCGTCCCGAGCAGCAGGTAGATCGAGCCGCAGAACAGCACGATCCCGGCCCCGACCACGAGGATCCCGAGGATCGTCGGGTACCAGAGCGTCTTGTTGATGATCTCCTGGGCGAGGAGCAGCGCGCTCACGATCGGCACCTCCGCTCGGTCACAGGCCGCGCTCGTAGTCGACGATGGCCTGGATCTGCTCCTTGGTCAGCACGCTCGAGAAGTGCGGCATCCGGCCCGTCGAGATGCCCCGGGTCCCGTACATCTCGTTCGGGGGCTTCCCGCTCGCGACCCAGTCGTAGTGGTCCTGGGGTCCCTTGGGCCCGGCGAACTGGCGCAGCGTGTCCCCGCCGGTGAGGTTCGGGCCGAACGCGCCGCCACCCATCGGGCCCGGCGGCGGTCCCACCGGCTTCTCCGGGTCGTAGAACGACCAGTTCTTGGTGTGACACCGCGCGCACTGCAGCTGGAAGAGCAGCTGCCCGTCGCTGACGCCGGGGTTCTTCGCCCGAGCGTCCGCGAACTCCTGGGTGAAGCGCTTCTTCGCCTCGTCGGGCGTCACGGTGATGCTCTGGATGTAGTTCACGACGTCGTCGATGCCCTGCTGGTTGAGGACGCCCTTGCCGCTCTTCACACCCCACGGCGGCATCGGGGTGCCCGGACGGCCGTAGGTGATGATGTTCTTGACCTCCTCCTTGGAGAAGCGGAGCAGCTCGACATCCAGTGGCGGCGCTTGCCAGGTGACCTGAGTCGGCAGGCAGTAGCTCGGCGTCTCGGCGGTGACCGGCGCGCTGGGGTCGCAACGCGGGTCGTCCGATTTGATCGTGAAGTTCGTCGAGCCGCCTTTGCCGTCGACGCCGTGGCAGTTGGCGCACAGCAACGACCTCGTCGGGTCGTAGTGCTTGCTCTGGTCGTTCGCGAACAGGATCGCGCCTCGCTCGACGGATCGGTCGTGGAAGTTCTTCTCCGCCGATGCCTCTTCACGGCTCGGCTCGAACACGTAGTAGACGAACAGCGTCAGCGCGATGAACGCGGTCGTCAGCAGCGAGATGAAGAGCACACGTTCGAGCTTGCGTCCTTCGAGCTCTTCATCGGGCAGGAACGGATCCAGGTTCTGCGGCGGACGCGGCTCGGGGTTTCGGCGCAGGCTGAAGACGCGCCACAGGATGATGACCCCGATCGTCCCGAACGCGATCAGGTTGACGGCGATCAGCGTGAGGCGAAGGTTCACCGCCGGTGACCCTCACACACAGGGCGCCCCTTCGGCCGTCTGCCCGGTGGTGTCGCTGCCGATCGGCGGGCCCTGGACGATCGTGCCGGTGTCGACCGTGATCGACCCGCCCGACACCTCGAGCGGGAACCGGTCGAGTCCCCGCGGCGCCGGCCCGCCCTTCTTCTCGCCGACGCGGTTGTACTTCGAGCCGTGGCACGGGCACTCGAACCACTGCGACGTCTCGCACCACGGCACCCGGCACCCGAGATGCACGCACTTCTGGTACAGCGCGACGTACCCCTTCTCCATCCCCGCGACGATGCGCGGGTCGTAGACCGCTTTCGCCTTCGCGACGTCATCCTTCGGGTACGGCTGGATGTACGTGCGCGCCCCGGCGTTGTAGAACGGCAGTTTCTTGTCGAACTGCTGCTTGGCGTCGTCCTCTGTGCCGACGGTGATCTTGGCGCCGAAGCCGCCGGCGCTCGACGGCCACAGGAACCCGAGCATCGCGGCGCCCATGCCGGCGGCGAAGATGCCGAGCCCGGTCAGGATCCCCCGATTGAAGAACTGCCGGCGGGTGATGCCGAGCTCCTCCTCGTCGACGGGGACGTACTCGACTGGCGCGCGCTCGCCCACCGGCTCGAGCGCTTGCCGGGCAGCCTGGGCGCGCTCGCGCGCCTCGTCGTCGAGCTCGGCGAGGTCTGTGCTCTCGCTCACAGCCGGCGCCATGTCGGGCGGCGGCTCGGAACGGTCGCGCCGGCGCGTCTCGCGGCTCAGCCGCCCGGTGCCGGTGGCACGACGCCGACCCTCGGCGAGGATCGCCACCGCCGCCAGGGCCAGCAGCCCCAGGATGGCGAGGATCAGGATGA
>JBKOWY010000114.1:0-10297 GCA_046724655.1 Actinomycetota bacterium | reverse complement strand
AGCCACGCTGCCGCGCCTGCGGTACGACCAGCTCATGGCCCTGGGCTGGAAGTACATGATCGAGATCGCGTTTCTCTGGCTGATGGTCTCCGGCGTCGTGGTGATCGGACGCGAAGAGGGGTGGAACCTCTGGATCGTCGTACCCGCCGCCACCGTGGGCGCCGTGCTCGTCTACGCCGTCCTGTGGGCGTCGATGGCGAAGCCCGGTGAGCTGGCCGAGCAGGAGCAGATCCACTGATGGGCGTCCTCGAGTTCTTGCGGGGGTTCACCGTCCCGATCCGGCAGGTGTTCCGGCCCAAGCTCACCGAGTTCTTCCCGAGGGAGAAGCGCCCGAAGCCGGCGCGGTTCCACGGCCGCCACGTCCTCAACCGCTACGAGGACGGCGTGGAGAAATGCATCGGCTGTGAGCTGTGCGCAGGCGTGTGCCCGGCCCGGTGCATCTACGTGCGCGGCGCCGACAACCCGCCCGACGCTCCGATCGCCCCCGGCGAGCGGTACGGGTTCGTCTACGAGATCAACTATCTCCGGTGCATCCACTGCGACATGTGCGTCGAGGCGTGCCCGACCGAGGCCATCACCGAGACCAAGCAGTTCGAGTACTCGTTCACGAACCGCGACGACTCCATCTACACGAAGGACGAGCTCCTCGTCGACGAAGACGGCCACGCCCGCCGGCTGCCGTGGGAGTTGTGGATGGGCTTCGAGGACGACGACACGAGCGCGTGGATGCGGGCGACCTCCCCGTCGGGCGACGCCGACTACGAGGGAAAGATCGCGTGGGCCGGCGAGCTCGGCTACGGGGTGCGCCCGCCCGAGCGTGGTCAAAGCGCGCCGGAGGGCGAGACGGCGTGACACTCGAGGCGGTCATCTTCTTCGTTGCTGCCGCCCTCGCGCTCGCGGGCGCGGCGGGCGTCGTGCTCGCGCGCAACCCGGTCCACTGCGCGCTGCTGCTCGTCGTGGCGCTCGTGGCTGTTGCGATCTTCTTCCTGCTCCAGGAGGCGCAGCTCGTGGCGGCGGTGCAGGTCATCGTGTACGCGGGCGCGATCGTCGTGCTGTTCCTCTTCGTGATCTTCCTTCTCGGCGTCGATCGGCAGGAGTCCCTGGAGGACCCGATCCCGTACCAGCGGCCGGCGGCGATCGCGCTCGGCGCCCTCCTCCTCGCCGAGATCTTCGTGCTCGCCGGGCGCAACTGGGCCACGGGGGCGCGATCGGTACGGGGCTCGGCGACCAAGCCGGTCGACGGTCGCGACCTCGGCAACGTCGAGCGCGTCGCCCGGACGCTGTTCACGGACTTCCTGTGGGCGTTCGAGCTCACCGCCGCGCTGCTCGTCATCGCGGTCGTCGGCGCCGTGGTGCTCGCCCGGCGCAGCGGTCAGCGCGCCCAGCTCGACGAGCGCGAGCAGGCCATCGAGGAGCAGATCACCGAGGCCGAGCTGTCCGAGGCGGCAGAGGAAGACGAGGAAACCGCCGGTGCGTATCTCAGCCGCGCTGAGCGCGGTTCAGATACGCATCAGGAGGCTCCGACGTGACCCTCGCCGCCATCGACATCACGCCCAACTACTACCTGGTCGTGGGCGCGCTGCTGTTCACGATCGGCGCCGTCGGGCTGCTCCTTCGCCGCAACGTGCTCGTGATGTTCATGTGCGTCGAGCTGATGCTCAACGCCGCCAACCTGACGTTCGTGACGTTCGCCCGCGCTCTCGACGACGTCGGCGGCCAGGCGATCGTGTTCTTCACGCTCGTCGTGGCGGCCGCCGAGGTGGCGGTGGGCCTGGCGATCATCGTCGCCATCTTCCGCCGCCGGCAGGGCGCCACCGCCGACGACGTGCGACTGCTGAAGGGCTGACGCAGTGGACGCCCGCGACCTCCTGGACCTCGTCTGGATCGTGCCTGCCCTCCCGGCGTTGGGCGCGGCGATCTTGCTGCTCTTCGGCCGCCGACTCGGGGATCCGAAGGCGGGATGGCTCGCCACCGGGCTCATGGCGCTCTCGTTCGCGTGGTCAGTCGTAATGCTCCTCGCGCTCCGCGACGTGGAGCCGCGCTCCCACACGGTCGACCTCTTCTCGTGGTTCCCGGCCGGCGGCTTCCAGGTCAAGCTCGGCCTGCTCGCCGACCCGCTGTCGGTCACGTTCATCCTCTTCGTCACGGGCGTCGGCACGCTCATCCATCTGTACTCGCTCGGCTACATGCACGGCGACGAGAACTTCGGGCGCTTCTTCGCGTTCATGAACCTGTTCTGCGCGTCGATGCTCGTGCTCGTCCTCGGGTCGGGCTTCCTGGTCACGTTCCTCGGCTGGGAGGGCGTGGGGTTGTGCTCGTACCTGCTGGTCTCGTTCTGGTTCCAACGCAACTCGGCCGCAGTCGCGGGCAAGAAGGCGTTCGTGACGACGCGCGTCGGCGACTTCGGGTTCATGATCGCGATGTTCCTGATCTTCGCCGAGCTCGGGTCGCTCGATTACAGCGCCATGAACTCCGGCGCCAAGACCCTCGCCGCCGGCACGGCCACCGCAATCGCCTTGCTGCTCTTCATGGGGGCGGTCGGCAAGAGCGCGCAGTTCCCGTTGCACGTCTGGCTACCTGACGCCATGGAGGGCCCGACGCCGGTGTCCGCTCTCATCCACGCCGCGACGATGGTGACCGCCGGTGTGTTCCTCGTCGCCCGCGCCCACCCGTTCTTCGAGGCCAGCGGAGGCGCCGCGACAACGACCGTGATGTGGTTGGGCGCCGGCACGGCGATCTTCGCGGCATCGATCGCGCTCGTGCAGTTCGACATCAAACGCATCCTGGCGTACTCGACCATCAGCCAGCTCGGGTACATGTTCCTTGGTTTGGGCGTCGGCGCCTACAGCGCCGCGATCTTCCTCGTCGTCACGCACGCCTTCTTCAAAGCGACGCTCTTCCTCGGCGCCGGATCGGTCATCCACGCCATGGACGACAACCAGGACATCCGCACGATGGGCGGGCTGCGCAAGTACCTGCCGCTGACGTCGCTGGCGTTCATTGCCGCCTGGCTCGCGATCGCCGGCGTCCCACCCTTCTCCGGGTTCTGGTCCAAGGACGAGATCCTCGCCAAGGCCTACTTCGCCGGGGACTACGGCGTCTGGATCATCGGCACTGTCACCGCCGCGCTCACCGCCTTGTACATGACGCGTCAGGTGTACATGGTGTTCTTCGGGAACGAGCGCTTCGAGGTCGCGGCGGAGCTCACGGGCGCCGAGGCGCACGCCGGCGCCGAGCCCGGCGGCGAGTCGCAGGTCGGGTCGCTCGAGGTGGAGCGGGGGTACTCCCTCGAGTCACCGACCGTGCAGGCGTGGGAGCCGCCCCGGCCGGCTCACCTCGCGCATCCCCCGCACGAGGCGCCGCCCGTCATGACCGGGCCGGTCATGCTGCTTGGTTTCCTCGCCGTGATCGGCGGGGTCTTGAGCCTGCCCTTCAAGTCGATCGAGTTCCTGACGCACTGGCTGGAGCCTGTGTTCGAAGGCGTCGCCGTCATCGAGACGAGCTCGTTCGTCTCGGCGTTCGCGCTGTCGACGCTGTCGGTCGCGTTCGGAGTCGTCGGCATCCTGGTCGGGGCGGCGCTCTACCGCGCCGGGATCCCGGCGCCCGATCGCGATCCCCTCCCAGAGCGCCTCGGCGTCTTCAGTCGCGTGTTCGCGCACGCCTACTACATCGACGAGAGCATGGCGGCGTTCGTCAGCGGCCCGGGTATGCGCTTCGTCGAGTGGCTCAATCGCGGCTTCGACCTGGGCGTCATCGACGGCGCCGTCAACGGCGTGGCGCGTCTGGTGCGAGACGCCGCCAGCAGGCTGCGACGTGTCCAGACGGGTCTGGTGCGCAACTACGCCCTCGGCGTCGTGCTCGGCGCCGTTGTCCTGCTGGTGTTCCTCGCGGTGAGGGCCGGCTGATGCGCGACGCCGGATTCCCGCTCCTGACCTTCATCATCTTCACGCCGCTTGCGGGCGCAGTGCTGGTTGCCCTGCTGCCCCGGCGGCGGCCGGAGCTCATCAAGGCCGTCGGCTACGGCGCCACCGCGGCGACCGTTGGCTTCGTCGGCTACCTGCTCTACAGCTTCGACGCCGGGGCGTCGGGCTACCAGTTCGTGGAGGACCACCAGTGGATCGACACGCTGGGCGTGCGCTACGTGCTCGGCGTCGACGGCATCAGCCTGTTCATGGTCGCCCTCACCGCCTTGCTGTTCCCCATCGGATTGCTGGCGTCCGAGACCATCACCGAGCGCGTCAAGCCGTACACAGTATGGATGCTCGTGCTCGAGACCTCACTGCTCGGCGTCTTCCTCGGGCTCGACCTCGTGCTCTTCTTCGTGTTCTTCGAGTTCGTGCTGGTGCCGATGTACTTCATCATCGCCGGCTGGGGTCACGGCCGGCGGGTGTACGCGGCGTTCAAGTTCTACCTGTACACGGCCGGGGGGTCGGCGTTCCTGCTCGTCGGGCTGCTCACGCTGGCGTTCCTGCACGCGCAGGACCACGCGCTCACGTTCGACCTGCGCACGCTGACGGCCTGGGCGCCGGGCGGGCTGAGCGACGGCACGGCGAAGCTGCTGTTCCTCGCGTTCTTCGTCGCCTTCGCGGTCAAGGTGCCGCTGTTCCCGCTGCACACCTGGCTGCCGGACGCACACACGGAGGCCCCGACGGCGGGGTCGGTGATCCTGGCCGGCGTCCTGCTGAAGATGGGGACGTACGGGTTCCTGCGCTTCTCGTTGCCGCTGTTCCCGGACGCCACGGTGTTCTTCGCGCCGATGCTCCTCGTGCTGTCGACGATCGGGATCATCTACGGGGCGATCGTCGCCGCCGTGCAGCCGAACCTCAAACGGCTGATCGCGTACTCATCGGTCGCGCACCTCGGGTTCGTCGTGCTGGGCACGTTCGCGCTCACCACCCAAGGACTCGAGGGCGGACTGTTCACGATGATCAGCCACGGCCTGACGACCGGCGCGCTGTTCCTCCTCGTCGGCTTTCTCTACGACCGGCGCCACACGTTCAATATCTCGGATTTCGGCGGCCTCTGGAAGGCGGCGCCGGTCTTCGGCGGGATCTTTCTCGCCATCGCGTTCGCGTCCATCGGACTTCCCGGGTTCTCGGGTTTCGTCGGCGAGTTCTTGTCGCTCATCGGGACGTTCCTCGTCCACCGGCCGTACGCGGTGATCTCTGCTGTGGGCGTGATCCTCGCCGCCGTGTACCTATTGTGGGCATATCAACGTGCGTTCACCGGCGCGCCCAGCGGCGAGAACGCCAAGCTGCGCGACCTCAAGGTGCGTGAGCTCACGGCCGTCGTCCCCCTGCTCGGGCTCAGCTTCTTCCTCGGCGTGTACCCGAAGCCCGTGCTCGACCGCGTCGAGCCGACCGTGCGCCGGGTGATCTGCAGCGTCGAACGCGCCAGCAGCTACAAGGAGCCGGCGGTGGCGAAGCGCGGCGCCAAGGGCGCCGACTGCCGAAAGATGGACACCGCGGAGCTGGCGGGCCGGTGACCTGGACGGTGCTCGGTCAGGCGAGCGTCCCGCCGATCCGCACGCCAACGGTCGACTGGCTCGCGGTGTCGCCCGAGATCGCGCTCACCGGCGCCGCCATCGCGATCGTGCTGCTGCGCTCGCTCGTGCGGCGCGCCGCGTGGGTGTACCCGGCCTCGCTCGCGATCGCGTTCAGCGGCGCGATGGCCGCCGGTGCCCTGCTGGTGCGGCAGTGGCGCGAGGTGCAGGACCACGGCGCGATCACGACGATCGCCGGCATGCTGCGCGTCGACGGGTTCGGGGTGTTCCTGGGCGGAGTGGTCGTCATCGCCGCCGTCCTGGCGCTGCTGCTGTCGAGCAACTACGTCGAGCGCGAGCGGCTGGAGGGCCCGGAGTTCGTGGCGCTGTTGCTGCTGTCGGCCACTGGCATGGTCGTCATGACAACCGCCAACGACCTCGTCGTCGTGTTCCTCGCCCTCGAGATCCTTTCGATCCCGCTGTACGTGCTGGCCGCCTTCGACCGCCGCCGCCTCGCCTCGCAGGAGGCGGGCATCAAGTACTTCGTGCTGGGCGCCTTCTCGTCGGCGGTGTTTCTCTACGGCATCGCGCTGGTCTACGGCGCCACCGGCACGACGTCGCTCACCGGCATCGCCAGCTTTCTCGCCAACAACACCCTGCTCGACGAGGGCGTGCTGCTCATCGGCCTCGGGCTGCTGCTGGTCGGCCTTGGGTTCAAGGTGGCGGCGGTGCCGTTCCACATGTGGACGCCCGATGTGTATCAGGGCGCGCCGACGCCCGTGACCGCGTTCATGTCGTCGGCCACCAAGGTCGCCGGCTTCGCGGCGCTGTTGCGTGTGTTCACAGTCGCGTTTCCGTTGTTCAGAGACGACTGGCGCCCCGCGATCGGCGGGCTGGCGGTGCTGTCCCTGGCGGTCGGGAGCGTGGTCGCCGTGGTGCAGAACGACGTCAAACGCGTGCTGGCCTACTCGTCGATCGCGCACGCCGGCTACGTGCTCATCGGATTCGCAGCAGCGGCCGTGTCGAATGGCGACGCCGCCACCCGGGGCCGGCAATCGGCGGTGCTCTACCTCCTCGTGTACGCGTTCATGACGATCGGCGCGTTCGCCGTCGTGACGATCATCGGGCGCTCTTCGCACGACGCCCGCCACATGTTGTCCGAGTACCGCGGGCTCGCGGCGAGACGGCCGGTGCTCGCCGGCCTCCTCACACTGTTCCTGCTCGCGCAGGCGGGCGTGCCCGCGACCGGGGGGTTCGTGGCGAAGCTGCAGGTGTTCGCGGCCGGGGTGGACGCCCGCCAGTACTACTTGGTGATCGCGGGTGTGCTCGCGTCCGTCGTGTCGGCGTTCTTCTACCTGCGCATCGTCGTCACTATGTACACGGGCGGCGACGAGGGCGAAGCTCTGAGCGAGCCTGCGCCTCGCTCGGCTCTGCGCGTCGACGCGCCGGCGGCCGTCGTGCTCGCCGTCACCGCCGCACTCACCCTGGTGATCGGCATCCTCCCCGGCGCCTTCCTCGACGTCGCCAAGGACGCCACGTTCTTATTGCGGTGATCCCGATGCGTCCCTCAACTTCGCTATGCGAAGTTGAGGGACGCATCAACACAGCCCTAGGCGACCTCGCTGCGGCGGCGGAACCAGCGGCGACCGGCGCGCTCGCGAGGGCGGGCGCGGGCGGCTTCGTGCTCGTCGAGCGTGCGGGCTGCGAGGTGGTGGGCCTCCTCGATGAGCATGAGTGAGTCGGAGAAGTCGAAGAGCTCGCGCTGATCGGACGGTGCCGGGAGCACCACGGCGTCGACGTCCGCCGGCGCGTGCCGGAGCTCGAGCTCGAAGCGCTGGTTCCGGGAGATCGCGAACGCCCGCACCGCGACGTCGAGCGGCGAGCGCAGCTTGCGATCAGCGAGGGCGCCGGTCACGTTGCACACGTAGATCCGGTCGACCGGACCAGAGAGGGCGTGCCACAAGGGAACGCTGTTCACGACGGCGCCGTCGACGAGCAGCCGACCGTCGTGTTCGATCGGCGGGAACAGCCCCGGCAGCGCCGTGCTCGCGAGCAGCGCCGGCTCGACGGGTCCACAGGCGAGCACGACCTCGTCGCCGGTATCGAGGTCGGTGGCGATCACCCGCAGCGGAACGGCGAGCTCCGCGAACGTCGGCGCGGCATGCGCGCGCTTGATGACGGCGCGAAGTCCGTCGTTGGTGAACAGGTGGTCGTCGCGTCGCAGCACGTTCCACGCCCGCGCCAGCTTGCTGCCCGGGAACACCTCGCCAGACCGGATCGACAGCCACACGTCGGCGAGCTGCTCGACCCCGGCCAGCGTCGGATTGGTGGCGAGCGAGGCCCCGTTCAGGGCCCCGGCCGACGTGCCAATGACCACGTCGGGCTCGATACCTCGCTCGAGCAAAGCCCGCAGCATCCCGACCTGGCTGACGCCCTGGTTCCCGCCGCCCGACAGCACGAAGGCGGTCCGCGGGCGCTCGGGCGAGCGCAGTCGATGCGGTCTCGGCGGCGGCAAGAAAGCGCTCACGTCAGATCCCTCGTCACATCTTGGTCGCAATCGAGGCCCACGGTAGGGACCATCCACTCTCCAAAACGTTCAGTTCACACCCGCGATTCCTCGTGAGCTTGCGATTCGCGCCGGTCGCGCCGTTTGTAGGCCTTAAATTCGCCCGGTGTAACCTCCGATTCAGGTCCTTTCCCCGACGGGAGAACGAGTGGACGCCTACTACCGGACGTATCTCGCAGTCGCGGTGCTGGCCTTCGCCGCCGTCGTGATGTTCGGCGCCATGCTCGGGGTCGGTCGGCTGCTGCGCCCGAACCGGCCCCAGCCCGAGAAGTACGTCACCTACGAGGCGGGCTCCGACCCCGTGACCGGTTTCGGCCAGTCGAACATCCGCTACTACGTCTACGCCCTGCTGTTCGTGATGTTCGACGTCGAGGCCGTGTTCATCTTCCCGTGGGCGGTGCGGCTCGACAGCCTCGGCGCATTCGCCCTCGTCGAGATGGTCATCTTCATCGTGATCCTCGCCCTCGGCCTGGTGTACGCGTGGCGCAAGGGGGTGCTGCGATGGGCCTAGTCGAGCGGGGCAAGGTCCCGAAGCCGCTCACCTGGCTTCTCAACTACAGCCGCAAGTATTCGCTGTGGATGTTCCAATGGGGGCTCGCGTGCTGCGCGATCGAGATGGGCGCTGCGCTCGCCAGCCCTCGCTACGACATGATGCGCCTGGGCGTCATCCCGTTCCCGGCCAGCCCCCGTCAAGCTGACCTGGTGGTCATCTCGGGCACGGTCACCGACAAGATGGCGCCCGCGATCAAGCGCCTGTACGAGCAGATGCCCGACCCGAAGTACGTCATCTCGATGGGCGCGTGCGCCAACTGCGGCGGGCCGTACTGGGACTCCTACTCGGTCACCAAGGGCGTCGACCAGATCATCCCCGTCGACGTCTACGTGCCGGGATGCCCGCCGCGTCCCGAGGCGCTACTGCAAGGCATCGTGCTGCTCCAGGAGCGCATCCAGAAAGAGGGCATCGGGAACGACGACCTGAAGGCCAGGTGGACGGGGGAGCCGATCGTCGTTGGCGGATGATCTCGAAAGAGAGCAGAGCGGCGCCGGCGCGGAGATCGAAGCCGAGCGCGAGCTAGCGAAGACCGACGAGCCGGCCGCCGCCGAGGCGCGGTCTGACGCGGACGAAGCCGACGCGCCCCCCACTGAAGAGAAAGCCGAGGCCGAGAAGGCCGGAGCTTCGCCGCCGCGGCCGCTCGACGAGACCGAGCAGGAGCTGCTGGCGCGCCTGGAGCGCAGCCTGGGCGACGGCATCGTCGAATCCGCCGACGCCTACGGCTCGCTCGTCGTCCGCGTGAAGCCCGATGCGTGGCGCAAGGCAGCCGAGGCCTCGAAGATCGAGCTCGAGTGCGACTTCCTGTCGTTCATCTCCGGCATCGACTGGCAGCCCGCGCCGCGCGAAGGCGAGGAGGCCGGTGGCGACACGTCGTCGCCGGTGCAGCCGACCGAGATGACCTTCGGCGTTGCGGGCTCGACGGGGCGCATGCAGGTGTTCGCGCACGTCGAGTCGACGACGCAGAAGTGGGGCGTCACGCTCAAGACGGACGTCGACGAGCACGATCCGCACGCCGAATCGTGGGTACCGCACTATCCCGGCGCCGACTGGCACGAGCGGGAGACGTGGGAGATGTTCGGGGTGACGTTCGACGGCCATCCCAGCCTCCGTCACCTCTACCTGCCGTCGGAGTTCGAGGGTCATCCCCTGCGCAAGGACTACCCGCTCCTCGCCCGGGTCGTGAAACCGTGGCCGGGTCTGGTCGACGTCGAGCCCATGCCGGGGGAGGAGAAGAGGGAAGAAGCGAAAGAGGAAGGGGAGCAGCCGGCCGAGGGAGACGCGTCGTGAGTACCGACTTCGCCGTCGACCGGCAGGCGTGGCGTCATCTGGCCGACGCGCAGGTGAACGTGGAGCTCGATACGGGCGACATGATCCTGAACCTCGGCCCGCAGCACCCGGCGACACACGGCACGCTGCGGCTCGTCGTGCGCCTCGACGGCGAGCGCGTCATCTCGGCCGACCCGGTCATCGGCTACATGCACCGCGGCTACGAGAAGCTCACCGAGTTCCGCACCTATCCCCAGGTCACCACGCTCATCAACCGGATCGACTGGCTGTCGAGCTTCGCCAACGAAGTCCCGTTCATGCACGCCGCCGAGCTGCTCATGGACATCGAGGCGCCGCCACGGGCGCAGTACATCCGGACGATCCTCACCGAGCTCTCGCGTATCGCGACGTTCATGCTGTTCCTCGGCGA
>JBKOWY010000032.1:0-4172 GCA_046724655.1 Actinomycetota bacterium | reverse complement strand
AATCGATCAGTGCTGCGGGTCCTCGCCGTCAAGGCATTCGACCCCTGCCGCCCAGCCCCGAGGTAGAGCGCTCGGTCACAGTTGTTCTCGGACTCCTGCTTCGGCGGCGATGTTTGCGAGCTGGTCGGGGAGCTGACCGGTGATGGCGCGCCGACCGGCCTGGCGGCGTCCGAGCGGCAACCGGGTCGTGTGATTCGTCTCTTCGAGCATGAACGCGGTGGCGGCATACAACGCGGCGGCGAGCACGAAGAGGCCCAGGACGCCGGCGCTGGTCTTCCAGAACGAGTTCCCGCTGAGTTGATGGATGCCGCCGAAGCTGAAACGCAAGGCGGTGAGCGACAACACCGCGGCAGGTACCAGCTTCGTCCCGATCGCGCCCGCCGCCGCGATGAGCAGCCCGGCCGCCGCGACGAGGAGCAGGAGCCCGAGACCGCGGCTCGTAGCTCCCGGATGCCCTCGGAACATCACGATGCCGATCGCCGCCCAAGCTCCGGCGAGGACGCCCATCCCGGTACCGGCAACGGGATCACGCGCCAGGAAGCCGAGGATGGATGCGATCAACAAGAGTGGCGCGACGAAGGCGAGCAGGATGACGGGAACCATCACCGCGTCGGTCGTCTCCAACCAGCCGAGTTGCACCCCGCTGAGGAGGAGATTGGCGGCACCGAGCGCCAGGAACCCGAGCGGCAACGGGTTCGCCAGCGGGCGCAGTACGACCCGAGCCGCCACCGGTAGGTCGTTTCGGTCGGTGCTTCCCCCAGTCATTGGTCGGCCACTAGGAGGACTTGAGGTGCGGCTTGTTTCATGCGGGTCGTCAGCCACCTCAATTGCTTGGCGGTTTCGGTTTCGCAGCTGCTCACGGTCTGGAAGAGGTCGTTGTCCCGGGCGCCTTGGGCCGCCTGGCCGATGAGGGTCCAGGAGATGTCGGATTCGCACGCCATGAGGTAGAGGTCGTGCAGATCCCGAAGCATTCCAAAGGAGCCTTCCCGGCTCCCACGGAACAACTCGGAGTGAAGTCTCTCCGGTTCTTTCTCTGCGGTCTCGCCGTACCGCTCGACGAAGGGTTGCAGCTGTTCGGCGTGCTGGTCGCACTGTCCGGCCAGGTACTGGCACGTGGAGTGGATATCGGGTTCGTCCCCATGGTGGTCGGCGACCTCGCGGTACGCCTTGGCGAGTTCGAGCTCGGCGCGGTGAAGTAGCCCGAGGTAGTGGGCGAGCAGCATCAGACGCGTTCCTTCGCCGGGCTGAGCCGGACAGCCGCCACCTTGAAGTAAGGCTGCTTCGAGACTGGATCCCATTCGGTCATGGTGAGCTCGTTGGCGGCCCGGGGGCGGCCATCTTGCTCATCCCAGGATCCGTAATGGAACGGCGCAAAGACGATGCCTTCGGCGACGCCGGTGATGCGCGCCTGCACTTGGATTTCGCCTCGACGTGACTCGACGCGCACGAGGTCGCCCTCGGTGATGCCGAGCCGTTCGGCGTCGACGGCTGAGATCGCTATCCAGGCGTCGGGTGCGGCGCGCTGCAACTCGGGCGCACGTCCCGTCTTGGTGCGCGTGTGGAAGTGATAGACGGTGCGGCCTGTCGTATACCGGAACGGATACTCGTTCGACGGCTCCTCGTCCGGCGGACGATAGTCCGCCGCTTTCAAGATGGCGCGGCCGGCTGGGTCATGGGCTCGGTATTCCTCCTCCGTGTGCGTGCCACCGGTGTCGAGGTCGTGGCCGAACCCTTCGGCGTCATCGGCAGCGGTGTAGAAGGTCGCAGTCGTGTAGAGGCGCTCGGTGCCGTCGGGCGCATCCTCCGTGCAGGGCCACTGGATGCCGTTCGCTCCGCGTAGCTTGGCGTAGGACAGGCCGGTGTACTCCGCCGGACGGCCGCGCGAGCACTTCTTCCAGGCCTCGAATGCCGACTGCGGATCAGACCACTTCAACAGCGGCTGGCCGTCCTTGTCGATGAAGCCCATGCCGCGCGCGTAGTCCATGAAGATGTCGAGATCCGGACGCGCCTCGCCCGGTGGAGCGACGGCCTGTTCGGAGATATGCACCGTGCGATCGGCGTTGGTGAATGTGCCGGTCTTCTCGCCCCAGAGCGCGACCGGCAAAACGACGTCGGCGCGCTCGGCCGTCTCGGTCAAGAAGGCGTCATTGACCACGACGAAGAGGTCCTCGCGCTCCAGGATGGAACGAATTCGACCCAGTTGCGGCAGAGACACCGCCGGGTTCGTGCCGCTGATCCAGAGCAACTTGATCGATCCTTGCTCGGCGTAGCGCCAGATCTGCATGGCATGTGTCGGCGGCGCCCAATGGGGGATCACCGCCGGATCGACGTTCCACAGCTCGGCCAGCTGTTGTATGTGCTGTTCGTTATCCCAATTGCGAAACCCGGGAAGGTCGCCGTCGGCACCGGTCTCGCGCGTGTTCTGCGCCGTGGGCTGACCATTCATCTGGAACACGGCACAACCGACGCGGCCCAGCTGGCCGCGGATCAGGTGGAGATTGTTCAGCTGGCACGCGGTCGCCGTCGCCTGCCACGACTGGTAGACGCCTTGCAGCGCCGTCGAGACCAGACGCTCGGCCGTCCCGACCAAGCGGGCTGCTTCCCGAATGGCACCGGGCTCCACGCCACAGATCTCGCTCACTCGCTCGGGCGGGTATTCCTGCACCGTCGCCTCGAGCTCGGCAAAGCCGACGGTGTGGGCGTCCACGTAGTCGTGATCGAGCCAGTCGTTCTCGATGACCTCGTGCAGGATTCCGTTCATGAGCGCGAGGTTGGTCCCGTTGCGGATCGGAAGGTGCACGTCCGCTTCCCGGGCGGGCGCAGTTTCCCGCGGGTCGACCACGACCAGGCGTGGCCGATCAGGGCCACGAAGACGGTCGAGCATCCGTGACCACAGCACGGTCTGCGTCTCGGCGACGTTGTGACCGAACAGGAAGAGCGTGTCGGCGTGGTCGATATCGGTGTAGGAACCGGGTTGACCGTCGGAGCCGAACGACTCCTTGAGGGCCTGGGCGGCGGTGGCGGTACAGAGCCGCGTGTTGCCGTCCATGTGTGGCGTTCCGATGCCCGCCTTTCCTATGACGGCGAGGGTGTAATACTCCTCGAGAAACAGCTGACCCGACGTGTAGAAGCCGATCGCGCTACCGCCTTTGGCGTCGAGCACCGCTCGCGATCGCTCGACGATGCGTCCCATGGCCTCGTCCCAAGTCGTCTCGACGAGCTCGCCGTTCACACGGACCAGCGGCCGTGTCAGACGATCGGGTGAATTGTTCGCTTGCCAGCCGAACAAGCCCTTGGGACCCAAACGACCGTGGTTGACCCGGTCATCGACCCGCCCGCGCACTCCGACAATTCGCTCATCCTTGACGGCGATGTCCAAACCGCAGCCGTTCGAGCACAGCACACAGGTCGAAGGCACCCAGCGATCGACCGCCTCGGGCTCCAGACCCTCCTCGAGCTGCACGTCGACGCGCGCCGTCCACTTCTCGCCCACGCCGAAGGGCGATCGAGTTCCCCACGGATTCGAGATTCGGTCACTCAAAGCGGTGCGGCCTCGTGAGAGGGCTGAGCCGGTTGCATGCCTTCATCTTTTCCCCCGCTTCGGCAAATAACGCCGTCGGACCTCGCAACGACGAGGTTGTCGTGACGGGCGCGCGGGATTTCCGCGAGTTCCGGACGGATATGTGCGCCTTCCTCCAGCTCGGGGTCTTGTGGGCAGGCGCATGATGAGCCAGCGGCCCCTCGATGCGGGCCGCCGCTTGAGTTCACCCCCCGAGCCAACTCACCGAGCGGAGACCATGACCCAGGACACCTTGACCCAAATCGCAGTTCGACCTTTCCACATTGACGTTCCGGAAGAGGAGATCGACGAGCTTCGGCGGCGCGTGCAGGCGACGCGGTGGCCGGAGAAGGAGACCGTCGCAGATCAGTCGCAGGGCGTGCCGTTGGCGACGATTCAGGAACTCGTGCGCTACTGGGGCACCGACTACGACTTCCGGAGGTTCGAGGCGAGGCTGAACGCCCTACCGCACTTCATTACCGAAATCGACGGCCTCGACATCCACTTCATCCACGTCAAGTCGGCTCACGAGAACGCGTTGCCGCTCATCATCACGCACGGCTGACCCGGTTCGGTCATAGAGATGCTCAACGTCATCGACCCGCTCACCGAT
>JBKOWY010000015.1:0-6398 GCA_046724655.1 Actinomycetota bacterium | reverse complement strand
GATCGTTGATTGCTGTCGTTCGAGGAGCAGCTGCCGCGCGAGCAGCGCTCGGTTCAGCTCCCGCTGCGTGAGCGTTCGCTCGGCCACCGCCATCCGGCCAAGCTATGCGGGTGCCGGGCAGGCCTTCGCACGAAAGTTCCGGGAACGCGGCGGCAGGCGCCGGTGTAGATGGAAGAACGCCGCGGTGGAAGGGAGCGTCACGGACGACGCCGAGCTGATCGAGCGTGCGAAGCGAGGAGACGTGGACGCTTATGGCGAGCTGGTGCGCCGCTATCAGCACGACGCCAGGCGCACGGCCGCTGCCATCGCCGGCGTCGCCGTCGCCGACGACGCCGCCCAAGAGGCGTTCGTGCGCGCGTACGACTTCCTGCATCGCTTCCGACCGGGGGCGCCGTTCCGGCCCTGGCTGCTCATGGTCGTCGCCAACGTCGCCCGCAACCAGCGCCGTTCCGCGAACCGGTGGACCCGGGCGCTCAGGCAATCGGGCGAGCGCGGCGGGCAACCGCTGGCGGCGCCCTCGGCGGAAGACGAGACCCTCAAGCAGTATCGCGGCGGCGCGGTGCGGGCCGCGCTCGAAGCCCTGCCCCTTCGTTACCGGGACGTCGTGTCGTGCCGCTATCTGCTCGATCTCAGCGAGGAGGAGACCGCCCGCACGCTGGGGCTGGCTCGCGGCACCGTGAAATCACGCTTGTCGCGGGCGCTCGACCGGCTCGAACGACAGCTCCATCCCGAGGTGCACCGTGCCTGATCAACAGCCACACGCGCTGCTCGAGGCGGATCTCCGGGCGTTGACTCGGGAGCTCGACGCCGAACTCGGCGACCTCGACGTCTCAGCGGCAGTGACACGCGAGCTGGAGGCACGGCAGGCGCTGGTGCAGCGACACGAGCGCCCGCGGCGACGGCGTCTCGCGGTCGCGTTGGTCGCGAGCATCGTGATCGCGGCGACAGCGGCAATCCCCTCGGCTCGCGCCGCGGTCACGAACTTCCTCGACATCGGCGTGGTGCGCGTGCATCGCGAACCGCCGCCGGGGCCGGTCTCCCCGACCGCCGCCTTGCAGCTCGGCGACCGGATGACGCTGGCCGACGCGCGCGCCCAGATTCCGGTTGTCGTACCGACGGCGGCCGGGCTCCGGGCCCCGGACGAAGTGTGGTTCACGGGCGTCGGAGGCGGCGGCGTGTCGCTCGTCTATCAAGCGCGCGGCGGGCTCCCGGCCGCCGAGCACACCGCCGTCGGCCTCCTCGTCCAGGAGTTCGCAGGCGACATCGGAGGCGGCTTCGTGGACAAGTACCTCGCTTCGAATACCCGCGCCCGCCGGGTCACGATCGATTCCAACGAAGGTGTGTTCATCTCGGGCGGAGATCACTTCCTCTTCTATGACGCCCCGAACGGCGCCGAGGTGCGCGAAAGCGGTCGCCTCGTCGGCAACGCGCTGATCTTCCAGCGGGGACCGCTCACGATCCGTCTCGAGGGCGACCTGTCGCGCGATCGGATGGTCGCGATCGCCGAGTCGCTCGCCTGAACCAGCTGCCGGCGTCGCGTGCAACGATCGTCGCGTGACGGATCTCGGAGTGAGCCGGTTGTCGGAGCTCGACTGGCCGGGCCTCGCGGAGCAGCTCGACAGCTGGGGCTACGCAACGACGCCTCGACTCCTCGAAGGAGACCAGTGCGACGAGCTCGTCGACCTGTTCGATGCCGACGAGCGCTTCCGCAGCACCGTGGTGATGTCGCGGCATGCCTTCGGCGAGGGCACGTACCGGTACTTCGCGGAGCCGCTACCGCAGGTCGTCCGGCGCCTGCGCGTGGGCCTCTATCCGCCGCTCGCCGAGATCGCGAACCGGTGGGCGGAGCTGCTCGGCGACTCGGTGTTCCCCGACAACCTCGATGAACTCCTTGCGATCTGCGCAGCGGCGGGCCAGCACCGTCCGACGCCCCTCGTCCTCTGCTACGAAGCCGGTGGCTACAACTGCCTCCATCAGGACATCTACGGCGACGTCGCGTTTCCGCTCCAGGTCACGATCATGCTCAGCACGCCCGGCGTCGACTTCACGGGCGGCGAGAACGTGTTCGTCGAGCAGCGCCCGCGCGCGCAGTCACGCCCCGGCGTGGTGAACCTCGCACGCGGCAGGGCGGTGATCTTCGCGACCCGGCACCGCCCTGTGCCGGGCGCCCGCGGCCCTAAGCGGGTCACCATGCGTCACGGCGTGAGCACGGTCCATACCGGCCGGCGGCTCGCGCTCGGGATCATCTTCCACAACGCGCGATGAGGCGCGTGTAGCTCAGGAGCTTGCCTTGAAACAGACGGGCAGGCTGTCGGGCGACCTGAAGGCAGTGCCGACGATCCTGGGCTTTGGCGCATCGGGATCGAGGCGGAGGTCCCGAAGTCGCTCGAGCGCAGCCTCGAGCGCGATGCGTGTTTCCATACGGGCGAGGTGCATGCCGAGGCACATGTGCGGTCCTGATCCGAACGACACGTGTGGGACGGGCGTGCGGTGGATGTCGAAGCGGTCGGGCTCCGTATAGCGACGCTCGTCGCGGTTCGCGGATCCGATGAAGACGTTCAGGTCCCGGCCGGCAGGGATCTCGGTGCCGGCCAGCTCGGCGTCCCGGACGCTTCGGCGCGGAATCAGCACGACCGGCGACTCCCAGCGCAGCCCCTCCTCGATCGCGGATGCGCGCAGCTCCGGCCGCAGCACCAGCTCGTCGAGCTGATCGGGGTGCGTGAGTAACGCGAACAGCAGGTTGCCGAGGGAGCGATAGGTCGTCTCGATCCCTGCCGGGAGCAGCATCCGGAGGAATGCGAAGATTTCCTCGTCGCTGAGCCGGTGACCGTCGAGCTCGACGTCGACGAGCTCGCTGATGAGGTCGTCCCGGGGCTGGGTGCGGCGCTGGGCCACTTGCTCGGCAAAGTAATCGCGGAGCGCGTTCGAGGCCTCGATCCCCCGGTCCCAGTTGACGACGACGCTGATGAGCTCGAGCGACCAACGCTGGAACTGTGACGAGTCGCGCTCGGGAAGCCCGAGGATGCGGGCGATCACCCGGACGGGAAACGCGAAGGTCAGGCGGCGGACGAGGTCGGCACGACCGAGTGGCGCGAACGTGTCGATGAGCTCGTCGACGACGCGCCGGACGAGCTCTTGCTCCCAGCGGGCCAGGAGCTTGGGACGAAACGCCGGCGCGACGAGCGCACGGTGGGCCCGGTGTTCGGGCTCGTCCATCGCAATCATGGTGCGGCCGAGCATGGGCCCCATGATCTCGGCCAGGACCTTCGACGAGTACGTCTCGTGATCGCGCAGCACGGCAACCGCCTCGTCGTGGCCGAAGACGCCGAACGACGGCTCGAACTCCCCGTCGGCGGCGATGTCCTCCGGAAACGGCCAGTCGAGCAGCACGCTGCCGCGGCGGCGCGCATAGGCGAGATACGGATAGGGGTCGTCGACCCCGCCGAGCTGGATGGTGTCCGGCAGCTCGAACGGATCGAAGTCCGACGCGTCAGCGCCGGCTGTGCTCGTCATGTCAGCTCGCCAGCGCCTCGGCGACGCGCCGGCGGGCGGCGTGGGCACGCCTCCGTCCCCCGCGCGGAACCTCCGACGAGGTCGCCGCGCCACCGTGGTACTCGAGGTCGCGCAGTCGGTGCTCCCGGACGACCCAGGCCTTGCCCTCGGCAGCCTCGGGATCGGCTACCCTCTGGCTGGTGAGATTCCGAATCGTCGTCTGCATACCGGCAAGTATCCAAACGGATGACCGGTATGTCAAGGGGGCTTCCCGTGGCGTTCGAGCCACTCACGCCTGAGCGCCGGCGGGCGATGACCCGTCAGCACCTGCTCGACGCCGCCGCGATCGTCTTCGCCCGCAATGGATTCCACGAGTCCACCCTCGACGAGGTGGCCGCCACCGCCGGCTTCAGCAAGGGCGCCGTCTACTCCAACTTCAAGAGCAAAGACGACCTGTTCGTCGAGCTCCTCGACGACCGCGTTAACCGTCAGTACGCGGTCGTGAGCGAGGTCCTCGAGAGCGGCTCCCACGAGAAAGCTGAGCAGTTCCCGCGCATCCGTGAGATCTTCCGCAGCGACATGTTCTGGAGCGAGGACTTCGTCGCGCTCTGGATGGAGTTCGTCCTGTACGCGCGGCGCAATCCGGAGGCACAGGCCAAGCTGGTGGCCAGCATTGAACGATCCCGCGCGCAAGTGCAACAGCTGATCGAGCACGAGTACTACGTCGTTGGTGCGAGCACGAAGTACCCGACTCGTGACCTCGCCGAGATCTCGCTGGCCCTCTTCAACGGCCTCGGGATCGTTCGCCTCGCCAACCCGAGCGCCGTCACCGACGAGGTGCTCGACACCACGCTCACGTTCCTCTACGACGCGATGGGCGTGGGCGGAGGGAACGAACCGTAAGAACGGTGCAGCGGCCATCGCTGCCGGCGCCGCGTGGTGTGACGAACCTGTCAGAATTCCCGGGAACCGACGGTGGATACGTCAACTTCATGGGCGGCGACGACCAGAACAGGGTCGAAGCCAATTACGGCAGTAACTACGAGCGGTTGGCGAGGATCAAGGCGACCTACGACCCCGATAACGTGTTCCACCTGAACCAGAACATCGAGCCTGGCCGATGACCACCACGGTGCAGGCGTTCGAGGCCTGGGGCGGGTACAACCAAGACGACCCGTTCCCGCTCTTCGCCGACGCCCGCGAGCGTGGCCCGGTCCACCGGGTCACGCTCGTCGACGGGCACGAAGCGTATCTTGTCGTTCGACACGAGGAGGCCCGTGCCGCGCTCAGTGACCCGCGGCTCTCCAAGGACATGCAGGCGGCGCTGGCGGCCAGCACCGAAACCGTCGCCGAGGGACTCCCCGGGCCTGACTTCGCCCATCACATGCTCGTCGCCGACCCGCCCGACCACACCCGCTTGCGCCGCCTCGTCTCGTCGGCGTTCTCGGTGCGCAGGATCGAGGCGTTGCGCCCGCGGGTGCAAGCGATCGTGGACGACCTCCTCGACGACGTTGCGGCCCAGGGCCCCGACACGGTCGTCGACCTCGTGGCCAGCTTCGCGTTGCCTTTGCCTTACACGGTCATCTGCGAGCTGCTCGGGGTGCCCGAAGCCGATCGCGCCCCGCTCGGCAGGCAGCTGCGGGCGTTGTCGTCACCGACGCCGACGTCGGCGGCGTACGCCGCCGCCAAAGAGGCTTCTGATTGCGTCGTGGCATTGCTGACCGAGCTCGTCGAGGAGAAGGAGCGCGTTCCCGGCGACGACCTCATCAGCGGGTTGATCGCCGCGCGCGACGGCGACGAGCGCCTCGACCGCAAGGAGCTGCTCTCGACCATCTTTCAGTTGATCCTGGCCGGTCACGACACGACGACCAGCCTCATCGGCAACAGCGTCGTGGCGCTGCTGCGGCACCCCGACGCGCTCGCCGCGCTCCGTTCGGATCCGAGCAAGATCCTCGCGGCCATCGAGGAGCTCATCCGCTATGACGCACCGGTACCGCACGCGACGTTCCGATACGCGACCGAGCCGATCGAGCTCGGCGGCGTCACCGTCCCCGCCGGCGCGCAGGTCATCGTCTCGCTCGCGGCTGCAAACCGTGACGCCTGCAAGTTTGCCGAGCCGGAGACGCTCGACATCGATCGAACCGATGTCCGTCACATTGCGTTCGGCCATGGCATCCACTTCTGCCTCGGGGCCGCCCTGGCCCGGATGGAAGGACAGCTCGCGATGGAGTCGCTACTGCGCCGCTTCCCGCACTTGCAGCTGGGCGTCGCGCCCGAGGACCTGCACTGGGGTCACGGCGACGGCCTCGTCCTCCGCGGGCTCACCGAGCTCCCCGTGATCCCGGGGCCGGCGCTCCCCGCGCGTCGTGACTGCCGTCCCGAAGTACTGAACACCTGAAAGACTGCTGTCTCCGCGCCGAGCCCTGCCGACCCCGGCGCCGGAGGCACGATGAGGACCTTGCTGCAGAGGGCGCGCCTGCGCGCGCTGCTCCTGGTGGCGGTGGCGATCGGCGCGCTGGTCCCCGTCCCGGCGACGTCGGCACTCGGCGGCGCGCCGGCTGCACCGAAGGTCGACGTCGGGGTCCACCGGCTCGACGGCTTCAACTCGCCCGGGACACCGGCCAAGTACAACAAGGTCGGCGTGATCGAGACCGGTCCGAGCGACGCCGACAACGTACTCATCCTCGTCCCGGGCACGTCGGCGAGCGCGGCCTACTTCGAGCCGCTGGCTAAGGACATCGTGCGCAAGGCGAAGGGCTGGCAGGTGTGGGCGATCGAGCGCCGCGAGAACCTGCTCGAGGACCACTCGGTGCTCAACGAGGCCAAGAAGGGAAAGTCCACCCCCAAGCAGATCTTCGACTACTACCTCGGCTTCGTCACCGATCCGACCATCACCAAGCATTTTC
>JBKOWY010000105.1:0-3398 GCA_046724655.1 Actinomycetota bacterium | reverse complement strand
GCTCCCCGGTAGGAGACGAGATAGCGCTCGCCATTGTGCTCGAGAACGGCGACGGGGGTTGTCTGCCAGCGTCCACTGCGACGGCCGCGCACCGACAGCTTGGAGATCAGTGAGGGCCTGAACAACACGGACATGCGGTTGCCGACGTGGCGTTGCATCCATGGTGGCTTGATGTAGCGACGGTCGTTCACGGGGTCTCCTCTCGGCTGGTTGGCGCGCCGAGCCCGGGGCGCGACGCCTGCAGCGCGTGTGTGCTCGCTGAGCGGCGCCTCATTCGCGAGAAAAGAGTCGACGTCGGTCGTGTAGATATTGGCGGACAACATTCGCCATGGTCATCCCGGGGTTACGCAGTACCGCCTCGACGTTCTCGACCGTCGCTGCGACCTGCGCCTTCATGTCGCCGGAATGCTGGGGTGTGCCGTTCCCGTCGACCGAGGTCTGGCCAGCGCAGAACAGGACACGGGTCGCGCCATCCACGAGCTCACCCTGGTTGAACCCGAACTCCAGGGACCACGTCCAAGGTTGATTGTGGTGCGCTCCACCATCGTGCTCCTCGTTGTCTACCGATCGCCGGGATGAGCCGTAGCGTAGGACGATGCTTCTTGGTGAGCTGACCGACGACCGCGAGCGGGCCCTGCCGGCAGGGCTTTCGCGGAAGTATCTCGGCGAGGATCCACCGCCCGAATCCCGCGTCGATCGCTTATCACCTCGGAGACCGGGCTCGCTGGCACCGCGACGTCTGGTAGCGGTTCAGGGCATGAGCGGTGACGCGAAAGGAGTCGGATGTACTTCGTAACCGGGGCGACTGGCAACGCGGGCGGCGCTGTCGTGCAGGCGCTTGTCCGCGGCGGACATCAGGTGAGGGCGCTCGTGCGTGACGGTCGCGAGGAAGGGCTGCCGGCTGGTGTCGAGCCGGTCGTCGGAGATCTGAATGATCCGCGAACGTTCGCGGACGCGCTCGACTGCGTCCGTGGGGTTTTCTTGCTGAGCGGATACGACCGGCTATCTGAGCTTCTCGCCGAGATCCGCCATGTCGGGGTCGAGCGGATCGTGCTGCTTTCGAACAGCGCGGCACCAGGCGGCGACCTGAGTAACGCTGTGGCCCGCTACCACATCCTCACCGAGCGGGCGGTACGCGAGTCGGGCGTGGCGTGGACGTTCCTGCAGCCGAACAGCTTCATGACCAACACGTTGCAGTGGATCCCGCAGCTGCGCCAGGGCAACGTGATCCGAGCTCCGTTTGGCGAGGTGGCGATCGCCACGATCGATCCGGATGACATCGCCGCGGTTGCCGTCAAGGCCCTGGTGACGGGCGAGTTCGAAGAGCGCAGCCTGCGCCTCTCCGGGCCCGAGGCGCTCTATCCGGCCGACCGCGTCTGGTTCCTCGGTTCCGCGCTCGGTCGCGAGCTTCGGTTCGAACCTCAGTCCAACGAGGAAGCGCGAGCTGAGATGAGTGCGGCGATGCCGACTGACTATGTCGACGCCTTTTTTAGCTTCTTCGTCGATGGAACAATCGACGAGACGACGGTCCTACCAACGGTGAGAGAAGTCCTCGGCCGCGACCCTCGTTCCTTCGAGCAGTGGGTGCTCGCGCACGTTGATGCGTTCCGCTGATGCAGCGATTGTACTTACGCTCTTACGCTCCTGCTCCTACCCTCGAGCGCGGGAGCACGCCTTTAACGGCTACGGGTCGTCTGATTCCCCCAAAACGATGCGCGCGCGCATCGTTTGCGGCAGACGCGACTAGCGGCATCCGCGAACACTCCCGCCAGCGCCTCGACCAGCTGCTCGTGGAAGTCCTTATGGGAGTGAGGTGGGGCTCAGCCCTCCCCGTACTCGTCTCGGCGACGGAACCAGATGTCCGTCTCGTTGCGCCCTTTCGGCGCCCGATCGAGCCACTGGTACATCCCCCAGAGGCCATCCAGCCCGCGCGCATAGGCAGAGTAGGTGTGGTAGACGACGCCGTCCTCGAGGGCGAAGGCGCTCATGCCGGGCGCCTCGCGCGTATAGGTCGCGGCGTCGGTGCCGCAACGTGCGGCCATCTCGGCGACCGGGCCCTCGCCGCCGGACTCGAGGACCGGCGTCACATCCACCGCGCGGAAGTTGTATTCCACCTCACCCGAGCGCTGGTCTTCCTCCCGGACGGACACGTCGAAGTCGTAGTTGAAGTCGCTGTCGAGCGACGACGCCCACGGGAAGGCCCACCCCATCCGGCGCTTGTAGCCCTGGATGGCGGCGATCGGGGCGCGCGACATGGCCATCATCGCGACGTCGTGGTTCTCGAGGTGGACGACGGAGCCGTTGAAGCCGTCCGCGATCGCGGAGCAGGCGGGACAGCCGGCCGTGTAGTCGGGGCCGAACATGAAGTGGTAGATGAGGAGCTGCGAGCGGCCCCCGAACAGGTCCGCCAGCGAGGCGCTCCCTGCGTCGGTCTCGAAGCGGTAGTCCTTGTCGACTCGGACCCACGGAAGCTCCTGCCTCTGCTGGGCCAACTCGTCGCTGCGCCGGGTCAGCTCCTTCTCGGCTTGAAGCAGCTCGAGCCGCGCCGCGAGCCACTCCTCGCGTGTTCCAGTGGTGTGAGTTGTCATTGGCTTCTCCTTTACATCAGGGGTATGAGGCCGGGCACGGCGGGGGCTCGACCAGGATCGCGACGCCGAGGACCGCACGCTCAGAGGTGCCGCTGGTCGTGTCTGCCGAAACGATGCGCGCGCATCGCTTGGGGGGAAATCAGACGACCCGCAGCCTAAAGGGCGCCTGCAACGGACTCCGACACGACGGCACGGCGTGGGCGATCACCTGAACACGGGCCAGGGAACTGACAAGGAGGGACCCTCTACGGCATCAAGCCACCTGGGTGACCGGCTTTGCACCCTCGATCACCGGCTCTTCGGTCGGTCAATGAACCCTGGCCCGCACCCCGCAGCCTACGAACCCACGCGACGTGAAGAAACCGCCTTGCTCAGCAGTCTCCTAGGCTCCGTCCGTGGCCGACTTGCCGATCCCGGAACTCGTCGAGAACCGACGTCGGTCGGTCGCGATGCTCGCACCGGGCGCGCCGGCGTTGAACCGCGACGAGGCGCTCGAGGTCCTACGGCAACTCGTCGAGGCGCTAGAGGAAGTCCGGGAGCTTCGGCGGCGGCTCGATTCCTAATGGTCTCGGTCGAGCCACGCGGCCACGTCCGCCCAGTAGTAGCGCCGCTGTCCACCGATCGTGCGGATGCATGGCAACCCTTCGTTGGCCGCCCAGCGCCCGATCGTCTTCGGGGTGACGTCCAACAGGCGCGCTACCTCGATGGCCCGGAGCAGCTGGTCATCCTCTGGCTCGTCGTCGATGCTTCGAGCCGGGCCCTGCGCCGAGAAACCGGCGACGATGCCCTCGCTCTTTCGGCCGGGCGCTC
>JBKOWY010000147.1:0-22926 GCA_046724655.1 Actinomycetota bacterium | reverse complement strand
ACCGAAATCGGCGTCGTGATCAACGAGATCGAGCACGCACTGCGCCATCTTGCCGGCTGGATGAAACCCGAGCGGGTGTGGACACCGATCGCGCAGCGGCCCGGGCGCGCATCCATTCACCGCGAGCCCAAGGGCGTGGTGCTCGTCATCGCACCTTGGAACTATCCCGTGCATCTCTTGCTCCTGCCCATGGTGGGCGCGCTCGCCGCCGGCAACTGCGTCGTCGGCAAGCCGTCCGAGGTGACGGTGAACACTTCGGCCGCGCTGGCGCGCCTCGTACCCGACTATCTCGACCGCGAGTCCGTCGCGATCGTCGAGGGCGGCGTTCCGGAGACGCAGGCGCTCCTCGCCGAACGCTTCGACCACGTCTTCTACACGGGGAATGGTCGTGTCGGCCGTGTCGTGATGGAGGCAGCAGCGAAGCACCTGACTCCGGTGACCCTCGAGCTCGGCGGCAAGTCTCCCGCGATCGTCGACGGCGACGTGAACCTCGACGTCGCGGCGCGACGCATCGCATTCGGAAAGTTCCTGAACGCGGGGCAGACGTGCGTCGCCCCGGACTACGTCCTGGTGACCCGAGAACAGGAGCAGCCCCTCATCGAGCGGATCGGCAAGGCGATCCGTGACTTCTACGGATCTGATCCCGCTCAGAGCCCGGATTACGCCCGCATCGTGAACGATGCTCATTTCCAGCGCCTCGAGCAGCTCCTCGGGAGCGGTACGCCCGCCGTCGGAGGAGACAGCCGGGCCTCCGAGCGTTACATCGCCCCCACGGTGCTGCGAGACGTCCCCGTCGACTCGCCCGTGATGCGCGACGAGATCTTCGGGCCGATCCTGCCCGTTCTGCCGGTTGGCGACGTCGACGACGCCATCCGGTTCGTGAACGATCGTGATCGTCCCCTCGCGCTGTACCTGTTCTCCGAATCGGACGATGTCCAGCAGCGGGTGCTGGCCGAAACGACCTCTGGAGGCGCCTGCGTGAACACGACGGTGATGCATGTCGCCGTGCCCGAGTTGCCGTTCGGCGGGGTCGGAGCGAGCGGCATGGGCGCGTACCACGGCAAGGCGAGCTTCGACGTCTTCAGCCACAGGAAGAGCGTGCTGAGGAGGCCGACACGACCCGATCCGAAGGTCGCCTACCCGCCGTACACGAGACTGAAAGAGCGGATCATCCGGCGGTTCCTCTAGAGTCGATCAACGTTCAACGGCACCATCGGGGGGCGCGATGACCACCACGGCACCACTGCGGTACGTCGATTCGGACGGTCACGTTCTCGAGCACCCAGACGGGATGCTGGAGTACGCGCCCACCGAGTTCGCCGACAGGATTTGGCACATCGAAACCGACGCCGACGGCACGGAGTGGTGCATCTACGACCGGCAACGCATGCTCGCGAGCGGTCTGTCGCTCGCGGGAACGGCGGGCATGACGCTCGAGGAGCGAGAGCGCGCGCAACGCGGCGAGCTCCGCTACACCGAGGTTCGGCCAGCGGCGTACAACGCACGGGCGCGCCTCGCCGACATGGACACCGACGGGATCTCGAGCGCGATCGTCTACCCGACGATGCTGCTCGGGATCGCAGGCGTACGTGACGCGGAATTCGCGGCCGCGCAGTGCCGGGCCTACAACGACTGGCTTTCCGACCACGTGGCGGACGGACAGGGCCGCCTCTACGGCGTGGCGATCGTCCCCCAGCAGGACATCGAGCGCGCCGCGGCCGAGATCCGCCGCGTGGGAACGAAACCCGGGATCGTCGGCGTGATGCTGCGCCCCAACCCGAGCGAAGACTGGAAGCCCCTTCACGACGAGGTGTACGAGCCGCTGTGGCGAGCCGCGTCGGACGCCGGCCTCGCCATCGGCTTCCACCCGTTCCTGACTGCCGACCTCCCGGGCGCCTGCCTCGGGCTGCGGATCAACCGGCTCGGTCACACCACGATGCCGGCCGGGCCCGACGACACGATCAACATCGACAACATCTACTTCACGCAAGCGATCTCGAACCCGTTCGACATGATGAACACGGCCGCGTTCCTCCTGGCCGGCGGGGTATGCGAACGGTTCCCCGACCTGCGCGTCGTGTTCCTCGAGGCCAACGGCGGATGGGTCGTGCCCTGGCTCGAACGGCTCGACCATCATCACGAGATCTTCTCGTGGGACGTCCCGTGGCTCCGGCACGAGCCGTCCGAGTACTTCCGGCGTCAGTGCTGGATCAGCTTCGACCCCGACGAGTCAGCGCTCGCTTTCACGGCGAACTCACCTCTGGTCGGCGCCGATCGGATCGTCTGGGCAAGCGACTATCCACACCCCGACGCCAAGTTCCCCGGGGTCACCGACGAGCTACGCGAGGCGATGTCGGGGCTGACTGCCGCGCAGCAAGCGCAGATCGCAGGCGAGAGCTGCCGCGCCCTCTACGGAATTTGAGGCGCGCTTCACCGGAGGACTGACGCCGCGCCAAGAAAATGGATGAGCGTGTGGATCAGACGAGCCGGACGTTCTGAGCTTCCTCGCCCTTCTTGCCCGGTCCGACGTCGAACTCGACGCGCTGACCCTCTTCGAGGGTGCGGTAGCCAGGCATCTGGATTGCCGAGTAGTGGACGAACACGTCGGGGCCGTTCTCTCGCGAGATGAACCCGTATCCCTTCTCGGCGTTGAACCACTTCACGATGCCTGATGCCAACGAAACTGCTCCTTACTCTCTTGCCAAAAGCATCTCCTGCCCACTTCTTGAGCACTTCTGTGCCCGCTTCTTGAGCACTTCGCAGCGAGCCGATTTCTACAGCGACCGCGCCCGCACCGTATCAGCGGCTCCGAGCAACATCGACCCCGTGTCACACGATTCATTCATAGTGGCGGAGCTCGACCACGTTGCCGTCCGGGTCGCGCACATAGAGGCCGGCACCCTCACCCCGAGCCCCGAACAACCGAGCGGGTCCGCCGACGACGTCGAACACACCCGAGCCGGCAAGCGCCTCGAGGTCGGTCGGTTCGACCACCAAGCAGACGTGATCAACGTTTTGTCCGGTTCGTTCGGTCTGGAGAAGATCGATGATCGTGCCCTCGTCGAGTCGCACGGACGGGAACAGCACCTCGCCGCGCCGCCACTCATCGACCCGGACACCTTCGAGGCCGAGCTCACCGCAATACCACTCGAGACTGCGCTCGACGTCGGCGACGTTGAGCACGACGTGATCGAGTCCAACCGCTTTCACCATCCCCGGAACCTAACCTCTCGGAAGTCCGAGGAGACGCTCGCCGATGATTGGCAGCCGGCATCGGCACCTGCCCCGGAGGCGGCGCCGACCGGGGCGCCACAGGCGCGCTCCTTCACTGACATGGGCGTCACGTTACCGAACGGCTAACGCGTCAGTCCCGTGTCGCGCGCAGGCGCTGCAACAGCGGGATGGCCGCGACCTTCTCTTCCGTCAGCTCGGACCATCGCAAACGCGGGGTTTCGTATCCGGGAGATCGCGCGCACTCGATGACGCGATCTGATGTGACCACGAGATCGACATGAACGTCATGGTCAACCGTCGGTATCTGGCCCGCCGGTCGGACCTGTAGCTCGTGCACGGTCGTCACGACCAGAGTCGCCGGTCCGACGAGGCCTGCCTCGGCGGCAACCGCCAGCTCGAGGTCGCTGAAGCCGCCGCCCTTGCCGAGCCGTGCTCCGTCCTCGCCCACCGCGACGCAACCCGCGACGACGAGGTCGACGGGCGCGAGCTGCCAGACGTCGACCGGAACGGCGGAACGCGACGCGCCCTTGATGGACGATGCCTGGCGGGGCGAGCCCGTGAGCCGAGCCGGATCGAGGAGGAAGAACGGCTTGTCCTCGGCGAGGCGGGGAACCGCCATGAACAAGGTCTTGCCGTCTTCGAGCGCGCGCTGGCGCACCGGCCATTGCGGCGAGTCCGGGTTCGCCTTGACCGTGCGGGCGCGCTGCCAGGTGGGCACGCTGCGCACGCGCTCCGCTGCGCGCTCGGCGCCGACGAAGTTGGGGATCCGCCCGGCGGCGCCGGGAAAGCGCGTCACCTTGGCCGCGGTCAGCGCGTTCCAGACTTCTTCACGAAGCTGCGCCTTCGCTGCGAGGACGGCGGCGTCGCCGCCTGCGTCGCGGTCGTGTTGCCGGGGCACATCGGCAGCGTACGGTGTGACCTTCCCGCTCAGGCCATGGCGTTGCCGAGGAGGCTCGATGCCGACCCACCCAGACCACACCTACCGCGTTACGGAAGTCGTCGGAACGTCGACGGACAGTATCCAGCAGGCTGTGCGCAACGGCGTCTCGCGCGCCAGCAAGACGGTGCGCCATCTCGACTGGTTCGAGGTCACGGAGATCCGGGGATGGATCAATGGCGGCGAAGTCGGCCACTTCCAGGTCACGATGAAGATCGGGTTCAGGCTCGAGGACTGAGATCGTGGCCAGCGCGGCAGTCGATCCTGCGCATGGCGTGCGAAAACCCTTGTGCCCTCCTCAGGCTGCCCGCCTGAACCGCTGCGTAGGATTCCGCCCGTGGAAGACCGCGTCACGCCCGGCCTGTACCTCGAGATGACAGACGTTCGGGGGGATGACTACGCGGCACATCGAGTCCCCGTGATGCTCGGCCGTCCCGGCGTCACGCGCGCCACGTGGTGGGCGAACGCGTGCCGCGACCGCACCGACTTGCCGCGCAAGCTCCCGGAGTTCGGATTGCTGGGCGTGTTCGAGGTCGACGAGTCGTTCGGGTCCCCCGCAACCCCCGGCGGGGTCACCGGCCATCACTTCCGACGCACGCCGCGTCCGGGCCAGGGGTGCCTCACCGGCCGCCCGACGCTCGGGATCATGCTGGTACTCATCAGCCCCCGTGAGCCGGTCCGGGCCCAGTCCTTGCGGGACTGGGCCGACTTCGTTCACATCCGGCACATCGCCGAGGCCGGTGTACCCGGGTTCTCGATGATCACGCCGTACGAGAACGTCACCGGCGGCGACCCCCGCTTTCTCCACTTCTACGAAATGGACACCGACGATCCCGAGCCCGCGTTCCAAACCATGACGCCGCTGGTCAGCGACCGGATCGGCAAGCCGGGCACACCGGCATGGGACGGGTGGGCGAACACGCCCGAGTTGCGGATCATGTACGTGAACACGTTCCGCCGCCTCGGCGAGCGGCTGGCGTGACCGACCGAGACCTCTTCTCGGTCATCCGGACCCAGCGCGCCCACCGGGCGTTCACCGACGAGCCCGTTCCCGATGAGCTCGTCGAGCACGTGCTCGAAGCGGCTACGTACGCCCCGAGTGCCGAGAACACCCAGCCGTGGGTGTTCGTCGTCGTACGTGACGGCGAGACGCGTGCTCGGATCGGTGAGCTCACGCAGCGCCAGTGGGAACGAGGTGGACGCGACTACTCGCGACCACGGCTGAGCGCGGCGATGTTCAACGACGTCGAGCGCGGTGCCATGGGCGGCATCGCAGGCGCCCCCGTGGTCGTCATCGTCGATGGTGACACGTCGCGGTGCAACGAAGCCGTGCTCGAGGCGTCCATCTATCCCGCGGTGCAAAACTTGCTGCTCGCCGCGCACGCCCTCGGCCTCGGGGCCGCGCTGACGACCCTCACCACCTCGGCGGCCGAGCTGCGAACACTGCTCGCGCTCCCCGACCACGTCCGCCCGATGGCCATGGTCCCGCTCGGATGGCCTGCGCGCGAATTGAGCCCGCCCCGTCGCTCACCAGTCACCGAGAAGATGTTTCGTGATCGGTACGACGAGCCCTGGTCGAGTTAGTAGCCCTCGTCGGCGTCCACGTGGTGTAGCAACGGCTCGTTGTTGGCGAAGCGACGCAGGTTCTCGATGAAGATCTCGAGCGTACGGTCCATGCCAGCGGGTGACGCCCACGACACGTGCGCGCTGAGTCGCACTTTCGGATGCGAGTACAGCCAGTGGCCATCGGGAAGGGGCTCGGGCTCCACGGTGTCGAGCGTTGCCATCGCGACACGGCCGTCGTCGAGTGCGTCGCGGAGGGCGTCCTGGTCGACGAGCGCGCCTCGCGCGATGTTGACGAGGTGCACGCCGGGCTTGACGAGCTTCAAGGTTTCGGCGTTGAACAGGTGACGAGTCCGATGCGTCGCGGGCGCGGCCAGCACCAGGTGATCGGCCTCGGAGAGGAGCTCCTCGAGTGAGCCGACGACGTCGACGCCCTCGACCGGGCTCCGCTGGTCAGCTCGGCGGCGCGACGCCCGCACGCGCATCCCGAACGGCAGCGCACGCTCCGCGATGGCGACACCGATGCCGCCGAGTCCGACGAGGCCGAGCGTGCGCGTGTTCAGCCATCCCAGCGGGGCGACGTTCCAGTGCTCGGGCGGTTCGTGGATCCAAGTCTCGGGGAGGCGCTTCTCGAACGCCAGCATCGCGGCGAGCACAAATTCGGAGATCGGGACTGCCGACGCGCCGCGGGCGTTCGTGACCGTCCTGCCTTCGAACAGCTCACGCGGGAAGCTGTCGATGCCGGTACCGGCGAGGTGCACCCACCCGACGCGCTGCGCGTACTCGAGCGTGTGCGGGCCCCAACCACCGAAGAGCACGTCGGCGCGCAGATCAGGCGGCGGCGGGTCGGCTCCGATATCGATGACCTCGACGTCGGGCACGGCCGCTCTCATCGCGTCGGCGGCCTTCTTCCCGAGCTGGTTGATCACACGTACGGCCACGACGGAAACCTACGTCAGAAGGAGTGGGTGACCGCACGGGTCGGGCCGAAGCTGTGCAGCGCGAGCGCGTGCAGGTTGCCGAGGCCGCCGCACACCATGACGAGCATGTGCTCGGGGCTCGCGACGAGGTGCACAAGCCCGTGCTCGTCGACCCGGCCCGCCTCGACCGCTTTCTTCCGGTGTGGCTCAGGCCATCGGTCCACCGGGAGCGAGGCGTGCGCCCACAGCCGCTCCTGCACGTCTTCGATGTTCGGGTAGGCCTTGACGATCAGCTCCGCCCACGATGGAGCTATGCACACAAGGATCTCGGCGCCGTGGTGCGCGCCGATGAACGCGTTCGTGCCCGGGAACGCGAGCGACTTTCCAATGATCTCGAGGAGGTCGACGCCGTTGTCGGCCACGATGTCGGCGACGTCGATCGTGCCCGTGCACCCGTGCACGGTGACGGCGTTGCCGGAGACGCCGCGCCGTTCGCCGAGCGGCGCCCACGGTGAGCGCTCCTCCCATTCGCCAACCACGATGCCGGCGACCCGCCCCGGCTGTCCGAACACGCTCTTGGAGCTGATGCCCACGACCTGGCCGGCGACGTTGCGCATGGCGAGTCGCGTTGCCCGCCCGATGGCCGGCCCGGGGCCGGCGACGCCGCCGAAACACCCGGTGTCGAACGGGATCGACAGTTCGTGGCGTGCCGGGCCGTTCACGAAGAGACCCGGCACGACACACGACGTCGTCGTGTTCAGCGCGAAGAGGTTGAACGCCGGGTCGGCCATCGCCTCGACTGCGGCGGACAGCAATGGCATTGCCTCGGGCGCGGCCCCGGCCATCACTGCGTTGACGGCGAGCTTCTCGACCGTGCAGCGGCCGTTGCGGGGCGGGAGCTCGGCCAGGCATTCGTCGGGAAAACGACCCGACGCGACGAGATGTTGGCGGACCCGCTCCTCGGTCGGTGGGATCAACGGGAGACCGTCGCCCCAGCCGGCGTCGGTGGCGAGCTTTTGGAACGCGGCCGGGTCGTCGTCGACCTCGAGGCGCGCGCTCGTGAGCCAGTCGAGCTCGCAGCCCTCGGGCCCGCAGTCCACGCGCCCGGCGATCTCGCTGTGCTGATGGACCACGGCCTCTAGGCCTCGGCGCCGAGGGTGTCGAGTAACCGGGGCCAGTGGTCGCGTGCGATCTCACGTACCTCGGACTCGGGCCGGGACTCGAGCGGGTATGGCAGCACGTGGACGCGTAGACCCGCCCGCCCGGCGTTGGCGGCCATGGTGTGGGCCAGATGCTCGAACTCCGCTGTCACGACGACGACCGCCGCCTTGCCCTGGGAGGCCACGCGGACCGAGTCGTGGACGCTCCAAGAGGTGCAGGAGCCTCAGTTGCCCAATCCGATGATGGCGATGTCGACCTCGGTGGCGAAGTGCTCGAGCTCGACGAACGTCCGCTGCCCCTCGTCGCCAATGCGATTGCCGGCGCGCCACGGACGAACGTGCGCCCCCGCGCCAGTCAGCCCGCGCGTCCACTCGTCGAGCACCCACTCGAACGACGGCCACGTGCGATCGGAGCGCAGCCCGACCGTGCGACCGGCGAGACGCCCGGCGTCGGGTCCGGGATCGGGATCGACTTCGGGCGGCGCCGCCGTCGGATCGAGCACCGTGATACGTGCCAATGCGTCCTCCTCTCGGTCCAATCGATCGTACGCGTAGGCTCGGAAACCATGCGCGCCGAGGTCGTCGTCGATGGGATCGTGTTCGGCGAAGGGCCGGTATGGGTGCCCGAGGGCACGCCCGGTGGGCCGAGCCTGGTCGTGACCAGCGTCCCCGCCGGCGCGCTCTACCGCATCTGGCCCGATGAACAGCGCTTCGAGCAGCTCGCCGAGACCGGCGGCGGCGCCAACGGCGCCGCGCTCGCGGCCGATGGGAGCATCCTCGTCACCCAGAACGGCGGTATGGACTTCTCGAAGCTGCCGATCGCCGCCGACTTCCCGTACCGCGAGGCGACGCCTGGCCTGCAGCTCGCCACGCTCGACGGCACCGTCCGCTACGTCGCCAACGATGGCTTTCAGGCCCCGAACGACCTCGTCGTCGCGGCGGATGGAACCGTGTACTTCACCGACCCGCCGCACTATCCGCCTCCATCGGACCCCGTTGGGCGCGTGATGGCGTATTCGCGTGATGGCAAGGTTCGCGTCGTCGCCGACGGGTTCATGTACTGCAACGGAATCGCGCTCGACCGCGACGGTGCGCTCGTTGTGATCGAGGCGCGCGGGCTGCAACGCATACGGCCCGATGGTGGCCGCGAGTGGATCGTCGAGGTGCTGGGCGGCGGCGGCGGCGACGGATTCTGCCTCGACGTCGAGGGCAACTACTACGTCGCCGCGACGGTCGATCACGGCGTGCGCGTCGTCGACCCGTCCGGCAAGGAGCTCGACTTCCTGGTGCTCGACGGCAATGGCGTCACTACGAACTGCTGCTTCGGCGGCGCGGACGGCCGCACACTGTTCGCCACGGACGCCATGCCCGGCCGCGTCGTCGTATGGGAGGGCCTCCCCCACCCGGGCCTGCCGCTGCACGCCTGGCCCGGACCACACTGATGCGTATCTCAACGTCGCATAGCGACGTTGAGATACGCACCGGCGAGCTCAGCGCAACAGTGGCCGCAGCTGCGCGGCGAGGTCGCGTGCCCAGGCGCGTGGGTCGGCGAGCGGCCAGCCGAGCTCGGGAAGATCGAAGTACTCGACGCTGAGCCGGCCCCGGTAGTCGAGCTCGTCCAGCCGGCGCACGACGGCACCGAAGTCGACGACCCCGCTCGCGTCTTCGGCGTGCACTTGCGTGGCCCCGGGACGGCCCTGGCGCAGCTGCACATGGTCGGCGTACAGCAACAGCTCGAGCGGGTCGCCGCCCCAGTCGGCCACGTGCCCGGTGTCGACGAGCAACCGCAGGCCGGGCACCTCGGCCATCATCGCCCGGCATCCTTCGGCCGACCGCACGACCGCGCCGGCCCACGGCTCGAGCAGGGCGCCGGGCGCGGCCCGGAACAGCTCGGCGGTGCGCTCCCACGCGCCCGGTTCGTCCCGCGGCGCCGGGGTCGAGCACCAGCCCGGGCGCGGCTTCGGGAACGCGGTCGGGCAGCCGACCGGCAACGGGAGCATCGCCGGATCGACGTCTACGAGCACGTCGATGTGCTCGAAGCCGTCCTCGACGGCGAGCGCGGCCCGTTCGGCCACGGCGCGCGGCGCGTAGACGATGTCGACGACGCCGAGCGCGTATCCCACGCGGCTACTTCTGCTCGCCGTACTCCATGCCGCGGGGCATGACCATGCCGACGTGCTGCAGATGCTGGCCGAGCACCTGGTCGAAGTGGTCGGCGAGCTGCTGCGGCTCCCACCCGCCGTCGCGCCACATCCAGGCGATCTGCTTCGGGTGCTGGAAGATCGTGTAGGCGTAGTCGGTCCGACCGAGTATCTGGCCGTTGACGTGGCTGGCGCGCTCCGACGCGAGGAACGCGACCAGCGGCGCGTTGAGCGCCGGGTTCTGTTCGGGCGGCGGTTCTTCGCCGGTACGCTCGAACAAGCTCGCGGTCATGCGCGTGGCGCCGGCGGGCGCCACTGCGTTGACCGTGATGCCGTACTTGCCCAGTTCGAGCGCCCAGATGAACGTCATGCCCATGAGGCCCGCCTTCGCGGCGCCGTAGTTGGTCTGCCCGAAGTTGCCGCGTAACCCTGCCGACGACGTGATGTTGATGATGCGCCCGTAGCCGGCTTCCTTCATGATCGGCGCTGCGTGGCGCGCGCAGTTGAACGAGCCCTTGAGATGGACGCCGATCACCGCCTCGAAGTCGTCCTCGCCCATCTTCAGCAGCGTGCGGTCGCGCACGATCCCAGCGTTGTTCACGAGGATGTCGACTTGCCCGAAGGCGTCGACTGCGGTCTGGATGATCCGGGCTGCGGCGTCGAAGTCGGAGACCGAGTCGTAGCTCGGGACGGCTTGACCGCCGCGCGCCTCGATCTCCTTGCATACCTGCGCAGCCGGGTCCTCATCGGTGCCACGGCCGTCGAGGCTGACGCCGACGTCGTTCACCACCACCTTGGCGCCTTCGCCTGCCATGCACAGGGCGAATTCGCGGCCAATTCCCCGTCCGGAACCCGTGATGATGGCGACGCGTCCGTCGAGGAGGCCCATTACCGTCCCCCTTTGGGAACCGCGGCCGTTGCGTTTCCGGTGAGCTTGACCTCGCCGTCCTGGTTCGCAACCTGGCACTCGACGTCTGCAAGCCCGTCAACGCCCTCGTCGCGCAAGCCGGTGACCGTGGCCGTGCACGTCAGCGTCTCCCCCGGCCACACCTGCTTCGAGAACCGGACCTGGAATCGCTGCAAGGCCGTGGGCCCGAACCAATCCGTGAGCACCCGGGCCATGAGCCCCGCCGTGAGCATGCCATGGCCGAACACCGATGGGTTGCCTACCGACGTCGCGACCGTGTCGTCGTGGTGCATGGGATTGAAGTCGCCGGAGGCACCCGCATACCGCACGAAGTGCGTGCGCGAGATGTCCTCGACCACGAGTGGCGGCGCCGCGTCGCCGACCTTCAGGTCTTCGAACGCGTGCGCGGTCACCGGAGTGCTCACGTGTCGTCCTCCTGATGAATGCTTCTCGTCGAAAGCATCCGGAGCGTATCCGGCGAAAGCAAGAAATGTGACATGCGTGTCGGGCACGCCTACCCTGAGTCGATGCCGCGTCCCAAAGGCGTGCGCCCATCCCGACGGCCTCCGGTCAAGCGCGCCACCCCCACTCGTCGAGCAACGCTCGACGGATCGGGCCGCAGCGCCGGGACTCTGCACCTCGGCACGCCGGCCCAAGGTCGCGAGTTGCGGGCACGGGGACGCCGGACCATGCGCAGGCTACTCGACGCCGGCGTCGAGACCTTCGCCCAGAGGGGTTTCCATGCCGCACGTGTCGACGACATCGTCAAGCTCGCGCGGACATCCCACGGAACGTTTTACCTGTACTTCGCCAACAAGGAAGAGTTGTTCCGCGCGCTCGCTCACGAAGTCGCCGAGCAGATGATCGGCTTGGCGGATTCCCTCCCACCGATCGATCCCGGACCCAAAGGTCGCGCGGAACTACGGGCGTGGCTCGATCGCTTCGTGGAGGTCTACGAGCACTACGGCCCTGTGATCCGCGCCTGGACGGAGGCCGAGATCGGCGGCAGCGAGTTTGGGCGCCTCGGAACCGATGTGCTCACTGAGTTCTCCCGCGTCCTCACTGGACGTATCCGCCGCTCGTCGTCGCCGGATGTGAACCCACAGATCGCCGCGCTCGCGGTCGTCGCCATGATCGAGCGGTTCAACTACTACGTGCTCTCGCGCCAAGTGCGTGTGAGCCGTGACGAGATGCTCGACACACTGGCTCGCGTCACGCACGCCGGGCTCTTCGGTGGTACGCGCTATTGACCGTTGGGTGACGGCGAGTCGACGGCACCTGCCGTCGGCAGCAGCCTCTCGCTGAGGTCGCCCATCTCGGAGACCGGCCCGTCGTAGGTGACGCGGCCCTTCACGAGGACCGCCACGTCGTCGGCGATGCCCAGTGCGTGACCGACGTGCTGCTCAACGATCAGCAGCGTGGTTCCGGTCTCGCGAATCGCGCTCAATGTCTTGTACACCTCGTCGACGATGATCGGCGCCAAACCCAGCGACAGCTCGTCGCACACGAGGAGCCGGGGCGGTTTCGCCAGTACGCGCGCCAGCGCCAGCATCCGCTGCTCGCCACCCGACAGCGTGCCCGCCGCTTGGCGGCGCCGGTGGCCGAGCTGCGGGAAGAGCTCATAGGCGCGCTTGAGACCCTTCGCGAGCCCGGACCGTCCGAGGGTCTTGCGCAGAGGGAGGAGCAGGTTCTCCTCCACGGTGAGCGAGGCGAACACCGATCGTCCTTCGGGCGCTTGCGTGATCCCCTTGCGGGCCAGACGGTATGGACGCTGCCCCGTGACGTCCTGGCCGTCGAAGAAGAGCTTGCCTGCCGTGGGTTTGATGAGGCCGGAGCAGACGCGCGCCACCGTCGTTTTGCCGGCGCCGTTCGATCCCAGCAGCGCGACGACCGAACCCTCCCGGACGGTGAGCGACACGCCGAAGAGGGCACGAAAGGGCCCGTACCCGGCTTGGACGTCACGCAGCTCGAGCAGGCGCGGGTGCTGGCTCGCAGCCTGGCTCACACGAGCTCCCCGAGGTATGCCCGCCGGACGGCCTCGTCGTCCATGACGCTCGCCGTCGGGCCGGAAGCGATCACTTCCCCGAAGTCCAGGACGTACAGACGCTTGGCGAACGCCTGGACCATCTCCACGTCGTGCTCGACGAGCAGGATCGCGGTACCTCGCTCGCGCTGCACGGCCTGCAGGGTGCTGACCAGCTCCATCGTCTCGCTTTGGTCGAGTCCCGAGGACGGCTCGTCGAGCAGCAGCAGCTTCGGATCGGTCATCAGCGCGCGGCCCAGCTCGACCAGCCGGGCCCGGCCGAGGCTCAGGGTCTCGATCGGCTGGTCTCCGACGTCGCTGAGCCCGAGCAGCTCGAGCGTGCTGTCGGCCCGATCGCGCTCGGATGCGGTCGGCCGGGCGAGGTTGAGAAGGTCCTTCCACAGCCGGCCGGTGCCCTCGCGGGCGCGCTCGGCGACGAGCAGGTGGTCCCGCACGGTCGTGCCCGTGAACAGCTCGACCCGCTGGAAGGTTCGGCCGAAGCCGAGTCGCGCCCGCCTGTACACGGGCATGCGCGTGATGTCGCGGCCGTCGAAGCGGACGCGGCCCTGGTCGCACCGGAGCATGCCGAGAAGGCAGTTGAAGAAGGTCGTCTTGCCGGCGCCGTTGGGCCCGATGAGCCCGACGGGCTCACACGGCTCGACCGTCAGCGACACGTCGTCCAGCGCGGTGATGCCCGAGAACCGCTTCGTGACGTTGCTCGCTTCCAGAAGACTCATGAGTCGTCCGCCGGGTTGCCGACCTTCGCCGCGACCGGCGCACGATCGGGCTGAGCGGCGACGACTGCAGGCTCCTCGCGCCCTGGCGCCGCCTTCCGGCGTGTGAGGAGTCGCTGCGTGAACTCGAGTGACCTGCGCTTGTTGTATTCGAGGATCCCTTCGGGGTGCTTCGCAAAGGTGAATGCACCCAGCCCGAACAGGATGAACTGATACGACGGTGAGATCCCGAGCGACTTGAGGATCTCGGGCACGAATGCGAAGGCGAGTCCCGCCTGCACGGCGCCTTCGACGGTACGGGAACCGATCGTCACGACGATGACGAGGAACAAGAGACTCAGAAGCGGACTGAAGTTCGCCGCGTAGTTCGCCTGGGTCTCCTGGATGGCGAGGAGGCCGCCGCCAATTCCGGCTATGCCGGCGGAGAGTGCAAACGCGATGACGCGTGCCCGAGCCGGATTGATCCCAATCGAAGTCGCGGCCGTCTCGCTACCACGCAACGCGTCGAGGAACCGCCCAGTGGTCCCGCTGCGTACGAGGATCACGCCGATGGCGACGACCGTCAGCATCGCGAGCGCAAACAGCAAGAAGGCGCGGTCGCCGGCGAGAAACGATGGTCGGGCAACGCGGATCGGCAGTTGACCGCCGCTGACCCACTTCAGCGGTACGAAGATGTTGTCGAACATGTACGCGAACGCGAGCGTCGCGAGAGCCAGGTAGATGCCGCCGAGCCGGAGCGCCGGGATCGCCAAGAGCGCACCGACCGCGGCGGCCATGGCCGCGCCCACCACCATCGTGAGCAGGGGTGGGAGGTCGAGCCGCGTGGCGAGCTGAGCGGTCCCGAACGCGCCGACGGCCGCGAACGCGCCCTGGCACAGCGAGATCTGACCCGCCATCCCCGTGATCACCGTGATCGAGAGGAAGATCAGGGAGAAGATCACTGCCCGCGTGATGATGAGGAGCCAGAAGTCGCTCACGACGAACAGCCCGACGTAGATGCCGATCGCGATCGTCACGACGCCAAGGCCCCACGTGGTGTAGGTGAGAAGCCGCATGCGCTGGGCGGCCGCGAGCCCGGGGGGCGGCGGGTCGACGCCCGAGAGCGGATCCGTGATCTCGCGGCGCTGGCGCAGCCCGGGCCAGAACAGCAACAGGAGGAACAAGGCGACGAAGGGCAGCGAAGGTCGCAGCCCGTTGGAAAGGATGCTGTCGCTCGGGAGGTACCCGCCGAGGATCCCTTGGAGGACACCGAGGAGGATTCCGCCGAGGAAGGCGAGCGGGATGCTGGTGAGCCGGCCGAAGGCGGCGGCGGCGATGGCGGCGATGAGCAGGATCGTGAAGTTCGGCGATGCGAGCTGCGCGAAAAGTGGCGCGAGCAAGACCCCGGCGAGCCCGGCGAACAAGCTCGACAGCATCCAGGAGAAGGCGCTCACGCGTTCGGAGTTGATGCCGGCGAGCTCGGTCATGCGCGGGCTCTCGACCACCGCCCGCATCTGGAGCCCGATCGTCGTGTAGCGGAAGAGCGCGGTGAGGAAGAGCACCCCGGCGCCCGTCGCTATCAGAGTGGCGACCTGGTTGCCGTCGAGCACGTAGTCACCGAAGTGGTAGTAGGCGAACTCGTTGGGCCAGATCGTGGGCGGGTTGAAGACGGACTTCTGGAGAAAGTCGAAGTCCGGCAGCTGTTTCATGATCTCCGGGATCGCGATGAGCAAGCCGAGCGACGTCACGAGCTTCGCGATCGCAGGCGCGGTGCGCAGGTATCGGAAGAGCGTGCGGTCCAGGAGGAGGCCCAAGAGTGGCCCCACGATGAATACGGAAAAGACGAACGCAGGAAGAAGCGGCCAGTCGTGATTCACCCGGGTGTTGTAGAAAACCGCGGCGCAGACGAAGGCCTGGGCGCCAAAGGCCAAGTTGAAGACCCCTGACGTCTTGTACGTCAGGACCAAGCCGATCGCGACGAGTGCGAAGACGCACCCGAACGGGATGCCCAGGATGATGAAGTTGACGAGATCGCTCACGCGGGCGGTCTCCCGTTCGCGCGACTCAAGCTATTGGCCGGACTCTTTCGCGAATTCTGCCTGCCCCGATGCCGGCACGAACTTCGCCGGCAGCTGGGCGGGTTGGTTCGGATAGCAGACGAACGGCTTCCCGGGCTGCCCGAACGCAGGCTTGAACTTTCCGTTCTCGACCTTCGAGAGGACGACGCAGCCGTTCGGCGACTCCTGCGAGTGCCCCGTCCTCCAGTCGATGCCGGCCAGCAGGCCGTTGGCCGTGTAGTCGGTCATGCTGTTGATGGCGTCCACGACCTTCTGACGCGTGAAGTCCGGCCCCGCCGCCTTGAGGCCCTGGTAGAAGAGGTCGGCGTTGATCCAGCCGGCCAGTGAGTTCTCGTTCTGCTCGAAGCCGCCCTTCTTCATCCACTTCTGGAAGTCCTTCAGGCCCTTCGGCTTCTGCTTCACCTCGAACGGCGTGAAGAACGTCAGCGCATAGGAGCCTTGGAAGAACGGTGCGTTCTCCTCGATGAACTTCTGGTCGTAGGCGTTCGGCAGGTACTGCTTCGCCTCGAGGCCTTGCTTCTTCATCTCCTTCGCGAGGGTCAGCGTGCCGTTGCTGTCCATGCACGTCGTGACGAGGTCGACCCCCTTGTCCTTCATCTGCGACACGTCGTTGCTCAGATCCGTCACGCCGAACGAAAGGCTCGTATCGAGGAACTCGATCTTTCCCGACGGGTACTTGTCGAACGAGGCCTGGATACCCTTGGCGCAGTCCGCCGATTGCGGGTTTTGATAGGCGAGCACACCGATCTTCTTGGCCTTCACGGTTTTCGCGAACAGTGGCAACAGGGAACCCGCGCACGTGAAGCAGAGGAAGGAGCCCTTCTCCCCGAACAGGTTCGGCGGGCCGGCACCCTGTTCGGACCCCCATTCGGCGTTGATGTTCCATCCGAACGTGGGAACGCCTGCCGAGCCGAGCAAGTCGGCCCCGGTGAACAGCAAAACTGCGACGGGCAGGACCGCGAACAGGTTGTCCTCGGAGAGGAGGCCCTGCACCTCCTGGCGGTTGCTGCCGAGTTGATCGTCACGTTCGGACACCAAGTTCAACTCGCGGCCGTAGATGCCTTTGTCCTTCGAGGAGTTGACCATGTTGAAGTAGGCCTTGACCCCGTCGAAGGAGGATGCGTAGTTACCGCCGAGGGGGTTCGTCTTGGAAGCCACGCCCCCCACCCTGATCTCGGTTTGGGACACGCCGGACTGGTCGACCGGCGGGAACTGCTGATCGGGTGCGCTCGCCCCGGCCGAACCGGGCAACCCGGTCGCCGCCAAAGCACCCGCCGCCACCCCCAGACTCACGAGCACCGCCATTGCACGACGACCACGCATCCGGCACCCCCCAGAGCACCAAGGCGAATCGGAAGTTTCCTAACTCTAACGTCAGGTTACGCGGAGCGATGGGCGCGCGCCGGAGCGCCCGCGCCGTCATGTGTGCGCCGCGTTCGACTGGAGCTTGTCCGGCAGCGGGTTCAGCTGAAGGCAGACGAAGGGCTTGCCCGGTTCACCGAACGACGGAACGAAGCTGCCGTTGTGGATCTTCGACAAGGCGTTGCACCCCTCGGCCTGCGGACCCCGGTGCGAGACCGTCCAGTCGATACCGGGCAGTATCCCTTGCGCGGTGTAGTCCGTCATCTTGTTGATCTCGTCGACGACCTTCTGCCGGGTGAAGTCCGGTCCTGCCGCCCGGAGGCCGTTCACGAACAAATCGGCATTGATCCAGCCGACCAACGACTGCTCGTTCTGCTGGAACCCCCCTTTCTTCATCCACTTCTGGAAGTCCTTCAGGCCCTTCGGCTTCTGCTTCACCTCGAACGGCGTGAAGAAGGTGAGCGCGTACGAACCCTCGAAGAACAGCGCGTTCTCCTCGATGAACTTTTGGTTGTAGGCATTGGGCAGATACTGGATCGCTTCGAGGCCCTGCTTCTTCATCTCCTTGGCCAGCGTCAGCGTGCCGTTGTTGTCCATGCACGTCGTCACCAGGTCCACGCCTTTGTCCTTCATCTGCGACACATCGTTGCTGAGGTCCGTCACCCCGAACGACAGGCTCGTGTCCAGGAACTCGATCTTCGCTGAGGGGTACTTCTGGAAGGACGCCTGGATGCCCTTGGCGCAGTCGGCGGACTGCGGGACCTGGTACGAGAGCACGCCCAGCTTCTTGCGTTTCACTTGCTTGGCGAACCACGGCAGGAGCTGGCCGGGGCACGTGAAGCACAGGTACGAGCCCTTCTCGCCGAAGAGGTTCGGCGGGCCCGGGCCCTGCTCGGAGCCCCACTCGGCATTGATGTTCCAGCCGAACGTGGGAATCCCCGCCTGGCCGAGCAGGTCGGCGCCTGTGAACAGGATCACCGACACGGGCAGGGCCGCGAACACATTGTCCTCCGAGATGAGGCCCTGCACCTCGGTTCGGTTGCTGCCCAGCTGATCGTCGCGTTTGGAGGCCAACCGGAGCTTGCGTCCGTAGATGCCCTCGTCCTTCGACGAGTTGACCATGTTGAAGTAGGCATGCGCGCCGTCGAACGCGGCGGAATGCTCGGTACCGAGCGGGTTCGTTATCGACGCGACGCCGCCGACACGGATCTCAGTGTCGGAGACGCCGGGCTGGTCGACCTTCGGAAACGGCTGACGCGGTGCGCCCGCGACCGCGATAGATAGTGGCGTCGCGACTGCCGCGGCAGATGCCATCCCCGCGCTGGCCAGCAGCGCAAGCGCACGACGACCTCGCATCGGTCCCTCCCCCAAGAGCGCCGAGGCGAATCGGGCGTGCGAACTCTAATGTCGGCCGCCGCGGACGCCCAGGGCGTCGAAGCTCGGCGGGCGACGCGCGAGGATGACCCGGTGCGACACACCCTCGTGACCTTTCACGCCCATCCGGACGACGAGGCGATCGCGACGGCGGGAGTGATGGCAAAGGCCGCTTCGGAAGGTCATCGGGTCGTGCTCATGGTCGCCACACGCGGCGAGCACGCAGGCTTCGGGCACGAGCTGCTGGCCGAGGGTGAGGACATCGCCCAGCGGCGGGTCGAGGAAACCCATCGGTCGGCAGAGATTCTCGGCGTCTCCCGCGTCGAGTTCATGGGTTACGTCGACTCGGGGATGATGGGAACGCCCGAGAACGACGCCGACGGATCGTTCTGGACTGCGGACATCGACGAAGCGGCGAAGCGCTTGGCGAAGATCCTCGAAGACGAGCAAGCCGACGCGCTCACGGTGTACGACGATCACGGGAACTATGGGCATCCCGATCACATCCAGGTGCATCGCGTGGGCGTGCGCGCTGCGGAACTGGCGGGCACTCCGCTCGTGTACGAGGCGACGATCAACCGCGATCACGTGCGTCGGTTGCTCGAGCAGCAGATTGCGGACGGGAACGCCGACCTGCCCGGAGGGCTGGACCCCGAGGACCTCCCTGATCCCGGCGACGAGACCTTCGGCTCGCCCGAGTCGATCATCACGACGGTGGTCGACGTGCGTGATTTCATCGACCGCAAGCGGGCTGCGATGGTCGCCCACGCGAGCCAGATCGCGGAGTCACACTTCTTCCTCAAGATGCCGGCCGACGCGTTCCGCGAGGGCTTCGGTTACGAGTTCTTCATTAGGCGCGGCGCGCCTCCGAGCGCGCACGACACCGACCTGTTCGCGCCGCTGCCTTAGCGGTCCTGTGCCGCCTTCACCAGCTCAGCCAGCGCGTCGGGCACCGTGGCCGCGATGTCGTCGATGTTCGGAACGATCTCACGGCAGCCGATGAGCCCGAATCCCACCGTGTCGAGGTAGCTGAGCACCGTGACGTTGAGGCCGGTTCCCGCCATCACGGGCACCAGGGCGAACAGGCTGACGAGGCGGGCGCCGCCGAGGTACAGCGGGAACGACAGCCCGGGAACATTCGAAACGACCAGGTTGATCACCGGCGGATGCCGACCCTGGAGGACTCGCTCGTAGAGCTGCATCCCGCTGGAGAACAGGACCGGCGCCGCCACCTCGGCCCATTCATGCAGCGTGTGCCGCCCATGTCCTCGTGCACGAGCTTGGCGCCGCCCATCACCTCGCGCGCGGCGAAGAGTCGATCCACCGGGTCGTCGAGCTGCGTCGCGAGCGTGGCGAACATCGCCGACACACGGTTGCCCAAGACCCTGCGCTCGTCCGGTGTGCGGACCGACGCGTGGATAGCCGCGAGCAGCGGCTTGTCGGGCACTTTTCCACGGAGCTCCAGGAACCGTCGTAACGCGCCCGCGCACACGGCGAGCACGACGTCGTTCACGGTGACGCCGAACGCCCGCTTGACCTCCTTGATGTCGGCGAGCGGCACCGAAGTGAACGTCACGCGGCGATGGGGCGTCAGGACCCCGTTGAGTGGGCTCGCCGGCGCGGTTAGCGGCACGCCGGCGCTGACCGGACCCGACCGGACGCGCTGGACGACACGAATCGCCGAGCGCGCCAGGTTGCGGCGGGCGCGCACCATGCGCAGCGGTTGTCGCGCGATGGACGTGGCCGCACCCGGCAGCAGCTCGGCGTCGGACGGGACCCGCTCGCGCTCGGGGAGCTCTTCAGGCCTCCGCGACGAGCTCTCGCAGCGTGTCGACGGTGAATCCGCCTGGGACATCCGACGGATCGAGGACCATCGTCGCCATCACGTGCATGTGCGACGACGGTGTCTCGAGGGCGAGGAGCGCGGCGTCGAGGCCCGTCAGTCGCTCCAGGTGCGCTCCACGTGCCCTCCGTTCACGGCCTTGGTGCCCGACCCGACAGAATGTAGGGATGGGTTGGGCGTTCCTGGCTGTGAGCCTCGTCGGTGCCTGGTTCACCGTCAATGCGTATTGGCCTTCACGGCGCTGGCAGCTGATCGCGCTGAGCTTCTTCGCCGGCTGGTTCACCACCGAGCTGGCGGCATTCCATCTGGTCTGGCAAGGGGCCGCGACCGGCGTGTTCGTCTGGTTGGGGGCACTAGACACCTGGCCGGGGGTGGCCGGGCTCGCGATCACACTTGCGTCGTGGGCCGGGCTCCTCTGGCTCCAGCTCGTGTCGAGCCGGGCTGGCCGCATCATGGAGGCAGCGCTGCGCGAGTGCCTTGGCCCGAATTACCGCGAGGAGATCGCACCGGGCCTCGCCGAACGGTTGGCGCGCCGAACGCCGAGGCGGAACCTGCTGCTGCCATTCTACCTGCGTGACCGGCGCGTCGAGCGGGTCAAGGACCTCCGCTACGCGCCGGGAGCGGGACGCCGCCACCTTCTCGACGTATGGCGCCCGAAGGGCGGCGTCGATCGCGCACCGGTGCTGTTCCAGATCCACGGGGGCGGGTGGATGATCGGCGACAAGGCGCAACAAGCGCTGCCGCTCATGCTCCACCTCGCCGCGCAGGGGTGGGTGTGCGCGGCCGCCAACTACCGGCTGAGTCCCCGCTCCGCGTTCCCCGATCACCTGATCGACTGCAAGCTCGCATTGCGCTGGATCCGTGAGCACATCGCCGAGTACGGAGGCGATCCCGACTTCGTCGTGGTGACGGGCGGCTCGGCCGGCGGCCACCTCGCCGCGCTGCTCGCGCTGACACCCAACGACTCGGAGTTCCAGCCCGGGTTCGAGGCCGCCGACACATCGGTGACGGCGTGCGTGCCGTTCTACGGCGTGTACGACCTCGCTGAGGTGTTCGATCCACGCGATCGCGCCGGAGCGCGCGGAGAGCGCATCGGCAACTGGATGGCGCGGCGGATCGTCGGCACCACGATCAAGGAGGATCGCGAGCGGTTCATCCGCATGTCTCCGATCAGCCATGTGGGGCCACACGCTCCTCCTTTCTTCGTGATCCACGGCACGCGCGACAACTTGGTTCCCGTCGAGCAGGCTCGGCGGTTCGTGACCAAGCTGCGCGAGAAGTCACGCAAGCCGGTGCTCTACGCCGAGCTCCCGGGCGCGTCCCACGCGTTCGAGGTGTTCCACTCCGCCCGGACCGGCCACGTCGTCAACGGCGTCGAGCGATTCCTCGCCTGGCTGCACAGCGCGCACCGGGCGCGGCGTCCGGACGTCCCGGCGGAGCCCGCCCATCAGCCGGCCGAGGCGGGCTGACCGACGCGCGGTATGTCAACCGCGCCGCGGCTGACGCCGCCGGAGGATGGGCGGCAACCGAAATCCCGTCAGCGATCGGTCGGACGACCACATCGCGTACGGCGCCATGGTGAGCGCGGCGAGGTGGATCAGCACCGAGTCGTAGTTCACCCGCCAGCCATTGAAGTCGATCCAGGCCTGGTCGAGGTCGGGCTTCAGGGGAACCCCCGCATCGGCGAGCTGGCGGCAGGCGTCGTCGAACTCCTCCCGGGCGATGCTCGTCGGGTCCGTCTGCTGTGGGTCGGGGTCGTAGGGGATGCTGAAGAAGTCGGCGATCGACCGCAGCGCCGAGTAGCCGGCACGCACGCACAGCGCCGCCTCCGGTGACCACGGGATGTCGATGGTCGAGTTCGACAGCGCGGCGGCATCCATGACCACGCCCGACGCCGTCACCCAGGAACGATCGTGCCTCGGCGACCGGAAGAACACCAATGACGCTTGCGACGTGTGCGTCTCTTCAATCTCGGCGAACCACTCTTGCCACCGTTCCCACACCTCGCCGAGCCTGCCGAGCTCGTCGATGCGCGATTCGCGGATGAGGAACTCGATCGCAGACGGGGGCGTGCCGGCGCGGGCCGACAGCATGGCGACGAGCACTTCGCGTCGCGAGAACGCGTTGTATATCGACGGGAGGTAGGCGACGAAGAGGGCGAGAATCCCGAGGCCGAGCGCTGCGTCCAAGAACGCGAAGGCGCTTGTAGGCAGGTCGCGTGGCCGCACGAAGCCGAGTGTGAAAAGCGACGAGCCACTCTCGACAAACGCGGTGCGCCAGCTCGACACGCCCAGGGCGTGGAACATCATCATGAACCCGCCGAGGATCATCGCGAGCCAGACGAAAGGGAGAAGCAGCAATGACAGCGGCGCGTACAGCGCCATGACGCGGTCGCGTCCCTCGTACGTCTTGCTCGCACCCGCGAGCAGGTTGAACACACGGCGCGTGCCCAGCCAGATCACCCTCGTGAGCGAGACGACCGAGCCCCTCGGCAGCACCAGCGCGCGCACGGCCGCGTCCACGACGACGAGGATCAGCGCCACACCGGCCGCGAACCACAGGATCTTGACCGCGAGGTCCATGCTCCCCTGCGCCTCTCAGAACGACCGCGCCAGGCGGGCCTGCGAGTGCGCGATCACTCCTCCCTCTCCGGACGCGACCGACGCTGACG
>JBKOWY010000034.1:0-6046 GCA_046724655.1 Actinomycetota bacterium | reverse complement strand
ACGTGCGGATCGGCATGCCGGTCGAGGTGGTCTTCGAGCGCCACGACGACGGTGACGAGTCGGTCTACATCCCGCTGTTCCAGCCGGTGCCGTAATGGCCGTCGAACCGACCGAGCGACGCTCCGTCATCAGCGGGGCCGGACAGTCGGAGATCGGGCGCCGCCTCTTCCGCGACCCGCTCGACCTCACGCTCGACGCGTGCATGTCCGCTATCGAGGACGCCGGCCTCACCACCGACCAGATTGACGGCATCGCCACGTATCCCGGACCGATGGACACGCCGCCCGGCTTCTCCGGCGCCGGGCTCGTCGAGGTGCAGGACGCGCTGCGCCTCGAGGTCGGTTGGTACACGGGCGGGATCGAGCTGCCGGGTCAGCTCGGGTCGGTGATCGACGCGTGCATGGCCGTGGCCGCCGGGCTGGCGACGCACGTGCTGTGCTTCCGCAGCGTCTACGAAGGGAGCGCTCAGGGCAAGCAGGGCCGCGCCGCGGTGATGCCGGGAGGCGGGGGCGGCGGCAGCTTCCGCGCCGGCGGCTTCATGCAGTGGAACCTGCCGTTCGCGGCGCCGTCGGCGACGACGTGGATCGCGATGTTCGCGCAGCGGCACTTCCACGAGTTCGGCACCACGCGCGAGCAGCTGGCGCAGGTCTCGCTGAACGCCCGCAAGAACGCGGGTGTGAACCCGAAGGCGATCTACCGCGACCCGATGACGATGGACGACTACTTCGACGCACGGATGATCTCGTCGCCACTGTGCCTGTTCGACTGCGACGTGCCGTGCGACGGCGGGACGGCGGTGATCGTGTCGCGCGCCGACAGCGCGCCCGACCTCCGTAAGCCGCCGATCCAGGTGGAGGCGGTCGGGACCGCGCTCTACGGGCGACCGTCCTGGGACCAGTTCGACGACCTGACCACGATGGCGTGCCGCGACGCCGCCGCCCAGATGTGGACCCGTACCGACATCGCGCCGTCCGACGTGCAGCTCGCCGAGATGTACGACGGCTTCAGCTTCATCACGATGGCCTGGCTCGAGGCAATGCGCTTCTGCGGCAGGGGCGAGTCAGGGCCGTTCGTCGAAGGCGGCCAGCGCATCGCGCGCGACGGCGAGCTTCCGCTCAACACACACGGCGGGCAGCTGTCGGCGGGGCGGCTGCACGGGTACGGGTTCCTGCACGAGGCGTGCGTGCAGCTGTGGGGCGCGGCGGGCGAGCGACAGGTCCCGGGCGAGCCCGAGGTGGGCGTCGCGGCCGCCGGCGGCGGGCCGCTCGCCGGGTGTCTTTTGCTGACCAACCGGCGCTGACCACCCCTAGGCTCCCCGCCCATGTCGGGCGACGATCGGCGGTTCTGGCGCATCCTCGTGTTGATCGCGCTGGCCGCGTTCGCGGTGCGCGTCGCCTACGTCGCGTTCGCGAAGACCAACCAGCCGATCCGCGGCGATCAGCTCTTCTACAACGCCGAAGCCAACCGCATGGCCGACGGCGACCTGTTCATCGAGCCGTTCGACCCACACCCGCCGCCGCTCATCGGCCACGACCCTGCCGCCGACCATCCCCCGCTGACCGTCATGGTCCTCACACCGGTGTCGTTCGTGACCGGCCACAACCTGGTCGCGCAGCGGCTGACGATGTCGGTGATCGGCACGCTCGCCGTGATCGTCATCGGGTTGCTCGCCCGCCGGCTGGCCGGGAACCGCGCCGGGTGGATCGCGGCCGGCATCGCCGCCGTCTACCCGAACCTGTGGGTGAACGACGGGCTGGTCATGTCGGAGAGCCTGGCGACGCTGCTTGTCGCGCTCGCACTCCTTTACACGTACCGGTTCATCCGCGAGCCGAGACTCTGGACTGCTGTGGTCGTCGGCGGCTTGTGCGGCCTTGCCGCGCTGACCCGGGCCGAGTTGGTGCTGCTCGTGCCGCTGCTCGTAGTGCCGGCGGCTCTGGTGGCCCGGTCGGTGGCGAGCGTGCAGCGGTGGAAGCTCGCCGGCGTGGCCGTCCTCACGGCGGCCGTCCTCGTTGCACCATGGGTCGGCTACAACCTGTACCGGTTCGAGGAGCCGACTTTCCTGTCGACGAACGACGGCATCGCCCTGCTCGGCTCGAACTGCGACTCGGTGTACTTCGGTGACGGCATGGGGCTCACCGACCTCCAATGTCTGGGCGGCAATCCTCGTGGCGACCAGTCAGTCGACAGCAAGATCTACCGGGACCGCGCATTCGACTACATCCGGGAGCACAAGCGGCGCGCCGTCCTCGTCGCGTTTGCGCGCGTCGGCCGGACCTGGAGCCTGTTCCGGCCCTGGGACATGATCAACTACAACAAGGGCGAAGGCCGCGAAGGGTGGGTCACGACCCTCGGGCTCATCGCGTACTACCCCCTGCTGATCGGCGCGATCGGCGGGTGGATCGTGATGCGCCGCCGAGGCCAGCGCTCATGGCCGCTACTCGTGCCGGCGTTGGTCGTGACGATCGCGTCGGCCGCGACGTACGGCCAGACCCGCTTCCGCGTTCCAGCCGAGCTGAGCATCGCCGTGCTGGCCGCGATCGCGATCGCAGCTGTAATCGCGCGTGACTGGCCGGCCCGTCGCGCCCGGGCTCAGCGGAGGATGAGCGCCGCGAGCTCCTCGAGCTGACGCGGGGACCCGCCCGGCGAGCTCTTTCAGCGTGAGGAGCCGCTTGTAGTACAGGTGCGCGTCGTGCTCCCAGGTGAACCCGATCCCGCCGTGGACCTGGATGAGCGACGCGCCCACGCCGTAGAGCTCGTCGGCCGCGAACGCCTGCGCCATGGTGGCGGCGCGGTGCCGTTCGGCTGGATCGGCGGAGTCCGCCGCCCAGCACGCGTAGTACGCACCGGCGCGGGTGAGCTCGAGCGCGCGCAGCATGTCGACGCAGAGGTGCTGGACGCCTCGAACGACCCGACCGGGCGTTCGAACTGGCGCCGCTCCTTCGCGTAGTCGACCGCCATGTCGAGCGCGCGCGACGCGGCGCCCACACCGTCGACCACCGCGGCGACGACGATGCGGTCGGCGGTCTCCGCCACCGCGCTCGTCGAGTCACCGGCGCCCCCGAGTCGCACCGCCGGCGTGTCCGGGAGCGTCAGCGCCGCGAATTTGCGGGTGCCGTCGACCGTCGGCGCGGCTACGACCTCGACGCCCGGCCAGTCGCGCTCGACCACGAACGCCCCGCGCTCGCCGTCATTCGTCGTCGCGGTCAGGACCAGGACGTCAGCGGCCACTGTGTCCGGGACGTGCTCCTGATCCTCGCTGAATTCGAAGTCCAAGCCGTCGGACTGTAACGAGTACGGTCATCGACGTGCGATTGCGCTACGGCGAAGCGGAGGAGCAGTTCCGGCGTGACCTGGACGCGTGGCTCGACGAGCACGCGCCGCCACCGGAGGTCATGCGCCAGCCCAAGCAGTCCAGTGCCGACCTGCCCCAGTGGGCCCGGCAGTGGCAGCGGACGCTCTTCGACCACGGGTGGCTCGTGCCCGGGTGGCCGCCGGAGCTCGGGGGCCGCAACGCGTCGCCGGCCGAGCAGATGATCTACTTCGAGGAGCTGTCGAAGCGCGACATCCACCGCAGCCTCAACCCACAGGGCATCGGCATCGTGGCGCCCTCGATCAAGGACTACGGGACGCCCGAGCAACAGGAGCGCTTCCTGGTGCCGACGCTCCGAGCCGAGATCGCCTGGTGCATCGGGATGAGCGAGCCCGGCGCCGGCAGCGACCTCGCCGCGCTCTCGACTCGCGCCGTGCTGGACGGCGACCACTTCGTCGTCAACGGCCAGAAGGTGTGGACGTCCGGCGCGCACCACGCCGACTGGTGCCTGTGCTTCGTGCGCACCGACCCGGACGCGCCCAAGCACAAGGGGATCAGCGCGCTGATCATCGACATGAAGACACCGGGCGTCGAGTGCCGGCCGTTCCCCGAGCTGTCGGAGCCGGATTACTACGACTTCAACGAGGTGTTCCTCACTGACGTGGTCGTTCCGCGCGACAACCTCGTCGGGGAGCTCAACAAGGGCTGGCCGATCACGCAGGGATCGCTCGCTCACGAGCGCGCCATGCTCTGGATCGACTACGCGTACTTGGTCGATCGGGGCGTCGGGGAGTTGATCGGCCTAGGTGACCGCGCCGCGCCGGACGGCGGCGTGTTGCGCGACGACCCCCGCTTTCGAGACCAGGTCGCCGGCTTCTACATCGACGCGCAGGCGCTCTCGCTGCTCGGCTACCGCGGCTTCGCCAAGTTCATGCGCGGCCGCGCTTCGCCCGAGCATTCGCTGCTCAAGCTGTACGGCAGCGAGACCCTCCAGAAGTGCCTCGCCGCCGGCGCGGAGGCCCTCGGACCCGACGGGCTCGACATGGCCATCCTTGGTCCGTCGATGTGGCGCGACGGCTCGTGGGCCACGCAGTGGTTGCGGTCGTTCTCGGGGACGATCCCCGGCGGGACCAGTGAGATCCAGCGCAACATCATCGCCGAGCGCGTGCTCGGCCTTCCGAGATAGGGACACGAGCGACAAGGGGGCGGACGATGGCCGACCCGATGCTGTCAGACGCCGACGTCGACCGGATGCGCACGCCGCTGTGGGAGCAGGCTCGGGCCGCGTTCCTGGCCGGCCGGACCGTCGACGGCTCCGCGCTGCTCGACAAGGCCGTCGCGCAGTGGCGGTCGCTCCAGGACTACTCGATCAACTGGATCACGTCGCTGCTCACGTTCGTCGGCGAAGAACTGGGAGAGGAGGCCGTCGAACGTGCCCTACGCAAGACGGGTGAGGAGTTCGTGCGCCCGCGCCGTGAGACCGGTGTCGCGTGGGACTCGCTGCCTGCGTCGGCACGCGCCAAGGTGATCGCGCGGGCGATGGTGAGCAACTTCGGCGCCGTCGACGTCGACGAGGACGACGAGAAGATCGTGCTGTCGTTCCGCTGCGGGTCCGGTGGCCGGCTCATCGACGAAGGCCGCTACGAGGGCGAGCACGCCTACTTGTCGCTACGAGAGAAGAGCGGGCGCACGTTCATGCGCGAGGACTACCCCGTGTACTGCGCCCACTGCGCAGTCAACAACGAGATCCAGCCCGTCGAGTGGGGCGCGACGCCGACCAGCATCGAGCACCCACCCGAACGAGCGGGCGAGCCGTGCGTCCACCACATCTACAAGGACGTGAACGCGATCCCGGACGAGGCGTACCGCCGGATCGGCAAGGCGCGACCTGCCTCCGAATCGTGACGGTTCGCTAGCCTTGCCCTTCACGATGAAGCGCATCGGAATTCTGGTCGTCGCGTACAACGCGGCTTCGACGCTGGCGCAGGTGCTCGACCGCATCCCGCGCGACTTCGTGCCGCGCATCTCCGAGATCCTGGTCTGTGACGACTTCAGCCAGGACTCGACCTACCTGGTGGGGCTCGGTTACCAGCAGGTCTACAAGGACCTGCCCGTGAAGGTGGTGCGCCGCCCTCAGAACCTCGGCTACGGCGGTAACCAGAAAGCCGGCTACCGCTGGGCCATCGAGAGTGGTCTCGACATCGTGGTGATGCTGCACGGCGACGGCCAGTACGCGCCCGAGGCGCTGCCGCAGGTCGTCGAGCCCCTCGAGCTCGACAAATGCGACGCGGTCTTCGGGTCACGCATGCTGTTGCCGGGCGCGGCACGTCTGGGGGGCATGCCGCTCTACAAGTACGTCGGCAATCGCATCCTCACGCGCTTCCAGAACGCGGTGGCGGGGATGGAGCTGAGCGAATGGCACAGCGGATACCGCGCCTACAGCGTCGCAACGCTGCGCGAGATTCCCTTCGAGCGGAACTCGGACGACTTCGACTTCGACACCCAGATCATCGTGCAGCTCAATGAAGCCGGGAAGCGCATCGAGGAGGTGCCGATCCCGACGTTCTACGGCGACGAGATCAGCCGCGTGAACGGGCTGCGGTACGCGCGCGACATCAGCCTGCACACCCTTCGTTACCGCGCGCACAAGATGGGCTTCGGATCGGGTGAGATGGCGTTCGCTAGCCGCGCCTACGAGCGCAAGCTCGACACCGACACGTCGCATGGGCGGATGCT
>JBKOWY010000121.1:0-27524 GCA_046724655.1 Actinomycetota bacterium | reverse complement strand
TCCTGCTCGTGTTCGCCTGGGTGGTGGGCGTTGGGACAGCAGCGTAGGCGCCGATTCGCGAAGCCGTCGCTGCGGTCGCGGGCTGGTCGGGTCCCGGGATCCTGTTGTGGATCGGCTACGCCGCGTTCGCCGTGCAGCTCGCCGTCATGTTGCGGCCGCTGGGCAACTACTCGTGGGCGTCGCTGCTGTTCCCGGTCCCGCTGGCGGCGTGGTTCGTGACCTTCTTCCGCTCGATCGTCGCGACCGCGCGCGGCGAGGTGCGAAGGAAGGGTCGTACCGTGCCGGTTCGCGAGTAACGGGATGGGTGTCGTCACCCAGCGCAACGTCGTCATCGCGTTGATCGACGCCGGCGTGTGGGCGACCTGGAGCGCGCTCAGCGGGTACGTAGCCCACCGGCTCTCCCCAGCGTGCCTGGCGCGTGAGAACCGCCTGTTCCGGCTCCGCCCGTTCGAGCGGGGCGGCCGGTACTACGAGCGGTGGTTTTGCATCAAGCGGTGGAAGGACCGCCTGCCCGATGCAGGCGACCTGTTCCGGGGCGGGTCTCGAAGCGCAGGCTGATTTCGTGCGATCGCGAGCACTTGGAGCGGTTCGCCGCCGAGACCCGCCGCGCCGAGCTCGCGCACTGGCTGATCCTCGCCGCGTCGCCCTGGTTTTCCTGTGGAACCCGTGGTGGTTGGGGCTGGCGATGGGTCGGGTACGGGATCGTCGCGAACGTGCCGTGCATCGCGATCCAGCGATACAACCGGGCCCGCCTTTTGCGTATGATCCGGCGGCCCTCGGCGGCAAGGACGGCGTGATCGTCGGCCGGCCGCACGATGTTTAGGTACGTTGACCCCAGTGGTTCACCTGACCGGGACATACTCCGATGTCGACCACTCGGCCGACCCAGTCGGTGCGGCCGAGTGGATGGACACGATGTGCTCGTGGCCGTTCATTCGCGCCTACAAGGCGAGGACGGTCGAGTTGCTGCGCGTCGAGCCCGGCGCCCTGCTCCTCGACGTAGGTTGCGGGACAGGACACGACACCCGGGCGTTGGGTTTGGCCGCCGGACGCGATGGCCTGGCGATCGGGGTGGACGCATCGGCGGTGATGCTCAAGTCGGCGGAGACCCGCGGCGGGTCGTTCCTCCAGGCCGACGCCCGCTCGCTTCCGTTCCCGGACGCGACCTTCGACGGCTCGCGCATCGACCGCGTGCTCCAGCACGTGGCCGCTCCGGAGCAGGCCGTGGACGAGCTCCTGCGTGTGACGCGTTCCGGGGGCCGGGTGGTCGCGATCGATCCCGACCAGGAGACACTGATCGCAGACGTGGCCGATCGCGCGCTGCTCCGTAAGGTCAAGGACTTCCGGCGCGATCGCAACCTGTGCAATGGCACCATCGGCCGTGAGCTGCCTCGCTTGTTCCGCCGAGCCGGACTCGTCGACGTCGCCTGTGAGGCGGCGACGCTGGTGCTCACGGACCCCGACGACGCGTTCGGCTTCTCGACCTGGCCGAAGCTCATGCACCTCGAGGGCTTGCTCACCGACGACGAGCTCGCGCGCTGGGACGCCGACGTGGGCGTCGCCGTCGCGAACGGCGACTTCCTGTACGCCGTCACGTTCTTCATCGCCAGCGGCACCAAGCCCTGACCTGGTTTGGCGTTATTTACCCACCGAGAATTCGAGCTCCGCTCACTTCGCTCGCTCCCGCCGCCTGCTTGTCCGTGGGTAGTTGACGCCAAAACGAGGAGCTAGCCAGTAGCGCCCATCGAATCGGCGATCGCGGCGACTGCGTCGTCGCGTCCTGACCACGATGCGACCGCATAGGGGTTGTCGTAGCGGCCGATGCGCTTTCGCGTGGCCATGTGTCAGGCAGCTATGTGGCGGCGGTGCTCTTCTCGGCCTGATGGAAGACCGGCGCCGGCGCGTCGCCGAGCGGGGGCTTGTCGACTGTGAGCAGACGCTCGGCGTCGGCGCGGTCGGCGTCGGAGAACGCCCGCGTCGTCGCGCACCACTCGACGAGGATTCCGTTGGGATCCATTGCGTAGATCGACGTGCACCATCCGTGGTCGATCTCGGCGACGTCTTGCCCGTTGTCGAGCCAGCGGCGCTTGTGCGACTCGATCCCATCCAGGTCGCGGGCGTCGAAGGCAAGATGGTTGGTCCAGACCGGTAGACCCAGCCCGGCAGAAAGTGACGTGTCGAACTCTGCGGGCACGTTCTCGTCGTCGTGGATGTCCCAGAACGCGATGAGCCCCTGGCCGTGCGTGTCGTAGAAGACGTGCCGGGCCCATCCGCCCCCGTCGGTGGCCGCGGCCTCGACCTTCACGAGGTCGAACCCCATGGCGTCCGTGTAGAAAGCGTGGGTCGCGGCGAGGTTGCGGGTCGCGACCGCGACGTGATGAAACCCCATTCGTGCCCTCCTGCTCGAGGGCACCAGCATCGCGCGGAGCCAGCACCGCCAGCCCGGAGGCCAGACGTGGACGAGCGAGATCTCCACCCCGACCCGATCGTCCAGTTTCGGGCCTGGTTCGACGAGGCGGTCGCGGCCGAGGTCCGCGAGCCGGACGCGATGACCGTCGCGACCGCGGGCCTCGCGGGGACGCCGTCGGCGCGGACGGTGTCGCTACGAGGGCTCGACGAGCGCGGATTCGCGTTCTACACGAACTACCGAAGCCCGAAAGCCCGCGACCTCGAGGAGAACCCCTGGGCCGCCCTCGTCTTCCACTGGCGCGAGGTCGAGCGACAGGTGCGTGCCGCCGGTTCGGTGACGCGTCTGTCGCGCGACGAATCGCTCGCGTACTGGCGCAACCGGCCGCTCGGGAGCCGGCTCAGCGCCTTGATCTCGCCGCAGAGTGACGTCGTCACCAGTCGCGCCAAACTCGAAGAGGCCTACGACCTCGCCGCCGAACGCTTCGGCGACGACCCACCGCTGCCCGACTTCTGGGGCGGCTACCTGGTGACGCCGGTCGAGGTCGAGCTGTGGGAAGGACGCCCGAACCGGCTGCACGACCGCGTGCGTTACCGCCGCGACCACGGCGGCTGGCGCATCGACCGTCTCGCCCCCTGATCGCCTCAGCAGGACGGCAAGGCCGCCACGGCCGGGCCGGGTGCTTCCGACCGGTTCCCGGCGGCGTCGGTGGCGATCACCCGCCAGCTGATGTTGCCGGCGACCTCGTAGGGACCGATCGGTCCTTCGTATCCACCGCCGGAGCGCGTCATCGGGTTGCGGGTCTCCTTCCCGCTGGCGTCGACGAACGCGAGCTCGGCCGTGGCGACACGGCCCGGTTGCGCATCGACCACGGTCGCCAGCCCGGTGGTCCTCGTCTGCGTCGGGCCGATGCAGCCGTGGACGGTCGCGAGGTTGAACACGAACGGCGGCCGGGTGTCGGGACCCGCAGTCGTGGGCGGGGTCGTCGTTGTCGGTGCCGCCGTGGTGGGGGGAGCCTCCCGCGCCCCGGCCCTGGCCTCGGCCGTGTAGAGGCGCTCCCCCTCCGGGGCGAAGCCGCGGAAGTTCAGCACGAGCGCCGCCGAGATCAGCCCGGCCAGGAGCAGCACGCCGACGAGCAGGCGCCGGCGGCGGCGCGGATACATCGAGCGGCGGGGGAACCCGCTCCGCCGAAGCCGCGGGGGAGGCGGTAGCAGACTCTCGACCTCCTCGAACTCGTCGTACTCGTCGCCGGGGGATTCCTCCGACGCCGCGGGCACGTCGACCTCGTGCGCGTCCTCGCCCGCGCCGTCAGTCGGAGCCACCTCGATCTCTTCAACGGCGGTGTCCGCGCCTTGCGCTTCCGTTTCCTCTTCCTCGTCGGCCGCCGTGCTTCCGGCGACCGCTTCGGTCGCCTCCGGCGCGGGAAGTTCGGTCGTCTCGGTGAGCACCTCCGGCGCGACTCCCGCCGGCTGTTTGCCCTCGACGACCATTGCGCTCCAATCAGGTGGTCCGAGCTGTGACCACAACAGATCGATGCGATCGAGGACCTCGTCGCGCACCTCGAGCGGCGCCGGCTCGCTGGGAACGTCCCGAATGAGCTGAATGGCGCTGGGCTGGTCCTCCCGCCACAGCAGACAGGTGCGACACACGTCGACGTGTGCTGCCACATGACGGAGCCACACATCGGGATGCTGCTGGTCCTCGCTCGCGACGAGCCGCTCCAGCGGCGGGCACCCGGGACGCGACAGGCGAGCGACCAGCAGCGCGCTCATCAGCCGCTCGACTTTGTCGTCGAGGTCACGAGTCCGCGCGACAGCGTGTGGCAGCGACACACCAACCGCGGCCGCGACCGCGCGGTCGTCGAGCGGCTGTCGGGCGTGGAGATCGAGCAGGATCCGGTCGCGGGGCGGCAACCACGACACGGCTTCCCAGACGATGGCGCCGGCGCCGACTGCCGCGGCAGCGCCCGTTTGGCCGTCGAACTCGGCGTGCTGGTCGACCCCAATGGGGATGTTGCGCACCAGCAGCTGCTCGCGCGCCAGCGCAAACAGCCATGGTTCGAGCTTGTCCGGCTTCCGAAGCCGGTAGAGCTCGAGCGCGGCGAGCACGAAGGTGTCGACCAGCGCGTCGAACGCCGCGTCCGGATCGCGCAGCACCGACGAGCAGAGGTCGTAGAGACGGTCGGCGTAGCAGTCGTAGATCGCGGCGAGCGCCTCGCGGTCGCCCGCCCGCGCAAGGACCACGAGCTCTGCGTCGGTCGGCATCTCGCTCCAGCGTAGAGGGACTGCGACGCTGGGAGTGGACATCCGTCCGAGTAGACATTTCGCCGATGACGACGGGCTCATGGACGCTGCTCGTGGTGGCCGGGCTGCTCGCGGTCGGTAACTGGGTCGCCGTCGCGGGCCAACGGAAGCGGCTCGAGTACGTGTGCAAGCCGGGGACGCTGGCTGCGCTCATCGGTGTGGCGCTGGCCTTGGACCCCACACATGGCGACACGCGTGCGTGGTTCGTCGTCGCGCTCGTGCTGTCGCTTGCGGGCGATGTGTTCTTGATGTTGCCGTCCGACCGATTCGTGCCGGGGTTGACGTCGTTCCTGCTGTCGCACGTCGCCTACGTGATCGGCCTCACCCGGCACGGCGGCTCGGCGGTCGCGTTGCTGCTGGCGGCGATTCCGGTGGTCGTCGTGGCCGGTGCATTGGGAGCGAGGTTCCTTCGTGCGGCGGGCAGGGCGGGCCAGCGCGAGCTCTTCGGTCCGCTGGTGGCATACATGACGGTGATCGCGGCGATGGTCACGTGCGCGCTCGCGTCAGGGATCGTGCTCGCCGGCGCGGGCGCCGTGCTGTTCATGGTGTCGGACGCGCTCATCGCCGAGACCCGCTTTGTCGGAGCTCGCCGGTGGGCACCGGTCGTAATCATCGTGACGTATCACCTCGGCCAGGCCGGTCTGACGCTGTCGCTCGTGCGTTGACGTGCCAGCGGTTCCGTGGCGGCGCCTGACGCGGTATGAGTAGAGGGCCAAGGGAGGGCAGACCCGCGAAGGGAGGTTCGCCGTGCAGGCCAAGACGGGTGACCGGATCGTCGTGGAGAGCGCGCACGTCGGCCAACCCCGCCGTGAAGGCGAGGTGCTCGAGGTGGTGCCGGGCGACGGCGAGCATGAGCACTACCGGGTGCGCTGGGACGACGGCCACGAGTCGATCTACTTCCCGAGCAGCGACTGCCGCGTCATCGGCGGGGAGGCCTCCTCCAACTAGCCCGTAGTCTCCGGCAATGCGCAAATCGATCGACGACGCCGTCGACGACCATCCGCCCGACGACGACGAGCGGCCGCCCGTGTCATGGGCGGTCGCCGTCTCCGACGACTGCGATGCCTGTGGCGCGGGCGAGCTGCGCGTCGTGCTGACGGTCGAGGAGTCCGGACGCGCCGGCTACGGATACGTTGCCCACCTCGCCCCCGAGAAAGCCCGCCGCCTCCGCGCCGCCCTCGCCGCCGCCCTGCGCGAGCTGGGGGATGACCCGGGGTCGTAGAGAGAGGATTTTGGCGTCGCTGGTCCGGACATATGCCGGTGCAGCGACGCCAAAACCCCGCTACAGCAGCAGTGGCGCCTTGGCGGGATCGGCGGCTGCGGCGAGCTCGTGGCGGTGCTCGGCGATCTGGTCGACCGAGATCATGGCGACCCGGTGCTCCTGGGCGAAGTGCTCGAGGAACGACAGCCGGGCCGGGGAGCCGTCCTCCTGCAGCACCTCGCAGATCACCGCCACCGGCGGCAGCCCGGCGAGGCGCGCGAGATCGACGGCGGCCTCGGTGTGCCCGCGTCGCTCGAGCACGCCGCCGGGACGGGCCCGCAACGGGAACACGTGACCCGGTCGCACGAAGTCGCCGGCGCGGGTGGTTGGATCGAGGATCTTGCGGATCGTGACGGCACGGTCGGCGACGCCGATCCCACTCCCGGCGCTGCGGTGGTCGATCGAGATGCAAAACGCGGTGTCGCACGTTGCCCGACCGGCCGGGAGCATCGGCGGGATGTCGAGCCTGTCGAGCATCCGGGCGTCACACGGCATGCAGACGAGGCCGCGCGCCCACCGCAACATGAAGTTGATGGCCTCGGGGGTGACCCAGCTGGCCGCCATCGTGAGATCGCCCTCGTTCTCGCGGTCTTCGTCGTCGATGACGAGCACCATCTCCCCTCGGCGGATGCGCCGCACCGACTCGTCGATCGTTGCCAGATTCATCGCACTCCTCGGCTGTGGACTCGCTCGGATTGCGCTGCCCCCCGCGGCAGCGTGACGACCATGCGGCAGCCGTGTGGCTGACGCCGCTCGGGACGGATCTCGCCGCCATGCAGATCCACGATCCATTGCGCGATCGCAAGGCCCAGCCCGGCCCCGCCGTCGCTCGCCGCGCGAGCGGTGTCGGCGCGGTAGAAGCGCTCGAACACCCGGGCCTCCTGCCCCTCGGCGATCCCGGGGCCCTCGTCGCACACCTCGATCGTCACGGCCGAACCATGACCGTGCGCACGCCGGGCCCGAACCTCGACCCGCCCCCCGTTGGGCGTGTAGCGCACCGCGTTCTCGAGCAGGTTCGCGACCACCTGGTGGACGCGCTCGGGGTCGCCGTCGGCCGTGAGGCCCGGCGTCTCGACCAGGACCCTCACGTCAACGCCGGGGGCGTGCAGCTGCTGCTCGCGCACGGCGTGGTCGAGCACCGGCTGCACGGCGAACTCGCTGCGCTCGAGCGGCACCGTGCCGGACTCGAGCCGCGACAAGTCGAGCAGCTGGGTGACGAGCCGGCCGAGCCGCTCGACCTGGGCCAGCATCGTGCGGAACGTCTGCGGGTCGGGTGACTCGACGCCGTCGACGAGGTTCTCGAGGACGGCCTGCAGCGCGGTGATCGGCGTCCGCAGCTCGTGCGACACGTTCGCGACCAGGTCCCGACGCAGGCGGTCGGTCTCGGCGAGCTCCGCCGCCATCTTGTTGAACGCTCGCGCCAGCTCGCCGACCTCGTCGCGCGACGTCGCGCTGACACGGCGGTCGTAGTTGCCCGTGGCCATCGCCCGGGCGGCGTCCGACATTTCCCGCAGCGGCGACGTCATGCCCCGAGCGAGGAAGCGCACCATCACCAGCGCCAGCGACCCGGCGATGATGCCGCTCACCGACGGCCACACACCCGCTTTGAGGCAGAGCCAGTACACGAAGACGGTCACCGCGACGGCGGAGAAGATGACCGCGCCGAGCTTGATCTTGAGGGAACGGACGGTGTCGAGCGGACGGCGCGGGCTCACGCGCCACCTCGGCCGTCACTGTTGCTGGCGGCGAGCGCGGCGTCGTCGGCCGCGTAGCCGACGCCGTGCACGGTCCGAATGACGTTGGCGCCGAGCTTGCGGCGAACCGCTCGGACATGCGAGTCGACGGTGCGCGCGCCGGATCCGTCGTGGTATCCCCACACTTGCGCCAGCAGCTGCTCACGGGTGAAGACCTGCCCGGGGTGTGAGGCGAGGTGGGCGAGCAGGTCGAACTCGGTGGGGGTGAGGTGCACGTTGTCGTCGTGGCGGCGCACGCGCCGGCTGGCGAGGTCGAGCTCGACGTCACCGACGCGAAGGGTTCCGCCGGCCTTGGCCGAGGCGTTGGCGCGCTCGACGCGTCGCAGCAGCGCATGTACGCGGGCGACGAGCACCCGGACGCTGAACGGCTTCGTCAGATAGTCGTCGGCGCCGACGGCGAGCCCGATGACCATGTCGGTCTCCGAATCACGCGCGGTGAGCATGAGCACGGGCAACGGCCGGTCCTGCTGGAGGCGACGGCACACCTCGAGCCCGTCGAGTCCCGGCAGCATGAGGTCGAGGACGACCAGGTCGGGATGGAGACGCTCGCACACGTCGACGGCGGTGTGCCCGTCGGCCGCGATCTCGACCGCGAAGCCCTCGCTGCGCAGACGCGCTGCGATCGCGGCCGCGATGGGCTCCTCGTCTTCGACGACGACGATCGTGCGGGCCGAGGTAGGGGCCGCCGGTGCCGGTGGCATCGGACGCCAGGATAAGGAACGGGTTTCGCAGGAGTCCCGCCGGACCTGTGGAGATTCGGTGCAGATGTCTGAGTCGATTATCGCGGCAGGGGGACGACGGCGTGGGGGTCGATGGCGAGGCGCACGGCGTCACCCACGGCGGGGACTCGGTCGCCCGTCACCGCCACCTCGAGGGGCGGCCCTTCCGCCACTTTGACCTCGAGCAGGAAGTGATCGCGCCGGAACGTCCTCGCCGTGACCACACCTGCGATCGGCCCGTCCGCCGTCACGCGGACGGCATCAGGACGCACCCCGACGCGGCCGTGGCCCAGATCGGTGACGTTGTAACCGAGGAACCGGGCGACGAACTCGGTGGCGGGCCGCTCCCAGACTTCGACCGGGACGCCGAGCTGCTCGATGCGGCCGCCGTGCATGACTGCGACACGGTCGGCGAGCGCGAACGCCTCGTCGTGGTCGTGGGTCACGTACACCGAAGTGAGCCCGAGACGGGTGAACAGCTCGCGCAGCTCGACCATGAGCCGCTCGCGGAGCGCTCGATCCAGCGATCCGAGCGGCTCGTCGAGCATCAGGAGACGCGGTGCAGGCGCGAGCGCGCGTACGAGTGCAACTCGCTGCTGTTCACCGCCCGACAGCTCGGTAACCCGGCGGTGCTCGTATCCGGCCAGGCCGACGAGCGCCAGCAGCTCGCGGGCGCGGGCCTCCGTCTGGGGTCGCGGCACGCCATGCATCCGAAGCCCGAACGCGACGTTGCCGAGCACGTCGCGGTGCGGGAACAGCGTGTGGTCTTGGAACATCAAGCCCAGCTGCCGGCGATGAGGCGGCACACCGGTGAGGTCACCGCCGTCCCACGACACGCGGCCCGCCGCCAGCGGCTCGAGCCCGGCGATGACACGCAGCAACGTGCTCTTTCCGCTGCCACTGGGGCCCAGGACCGACACGATCTCGCCGTCGCCGACGACGAGGTCGACGCCGTCAAGCGCGACGGTGTCGCCGTAGTGCATCGCAAGCCGTTCGACCTGCAACATCAGCGCGTCTCCTCGCCCACCTCAGAACTCACCGATGTTCGCGATGCGGAACCGCTCGATGGCGAAGATCGCCGTCGCCGTCACCGCCATCAGGATGACGCTTGCCGCCATGGCGGCCCCGAAGCTCAGCGGACCCGGTTGGTCGATGAGTCGGAAGATCACGACCGGCAGCGTCGGGTAGTCGGGTCGGGCGATGAAGATCGTGGCGCCGAACTCTCCGAGCGAGATGGCGAACGCGAAGCCGGCGGCAACCAGTAGGGCGCGGAACACGATGGGCAGATCGATCTCTCGCCACACGCGTGCCGGTGACGCGCCCAACAGCGCGGCGGCGTCGCGCAGCCTCTGGTCGATCGAGCGCAAGACCGGGATCATCACGCGGGCGACGAACGGCGCCGCGACCAGAGCGTGCGCGATCGGGATCAGGACGGGTGATGCGCGCAGGTCGAGTGGCGCCTTGTCGAGAGTGATGAGGAAGCCGAAGCCGATCGTCACCGCCGAGACCCCGAGCGGCACCAGCAGCAGCGTGTCGAGCCCTCGCACCCGATCGGACGGACGCCGTGATCCCGTGAACGCAAACGCGGCTAGGCCGCCGATCACGAGCGCAATGACCGTTGCTATCACCGCGAACACGAGCGAGTTGGCGATCGCCTCGACGGGGGGCACGAAGGTCGTGCTCGTCCGGCGCAGCTCGGAGAGCGCCCGGTAGAAGCCGAGCCCGTACCCGCCGGCGGTGTGGAACGAGCGCTCGACGAGGACGGCGAGCGGGCCACCGAGCAAGAGGGCCATGAAGGCGAGGTTCACCCCGACCACCGCGCGTTCGCGCCCGGTGCGAGGACGCCGCGCCGTCTCCGCTGTGGCACGCAACCGCAGCGCCTCCGTGCGGCGGCCCTGGGCCCTGCCCGCGACGAGCAGCATGGCGACGACCGCGGCGAGCTGCACGATCGACAGCGCCGCGGCCTGGGGCAGGTTCAGGAACTGGGCCGTCTGCCGGTAGATCTCGACCTCGAGTGTCGAGTAGCGCGGGCCGCCGAGGATCAGGATCACCCCGAAAGAAGTGAACGTGAACAAGAACACGATGGCGGCCGCGGCGGCGATCGCCGGTCGCAACGCCGGCAGCGTGACCGACCGGAACGTCTGCCATCGCCCGGCGCCGAGCACGCGCGCCGCGTCCTCCTGGCGAGGATCGAGGTGCGCCCACAGGCCACCCACGGTGCGGACGACCACCGCATAATTGAAGAACACGTGGGCGAGCAGGATGGCGGCCACCGTCTGCTCCAAGCCCAGGAACGCGAGTGGACCGTCCTCGCCGAGCAACGACAGGAACGCCGAACCGACCACGACCGTCGGCAGCACGAACGGCACGGTGACCGCGGCGCGCAGTAGCCGCTTGCCCGGGAACTCGTGGCGTGCGAACACGTACGCGCCGGGAAGCGCGACGAGCACGGTGAGCGCCGTCGACACCGCGGCCTGCCAGATCGTGAACCACGCCACGCCCCGCAGCTGCGGGTCGGTGACGACGCTCGCGATCGGCGAGAGATCGAGGCTCCCGTCCGGCGTCAGGCCGCGCCCGATGATCGATGCCACCGGATACACGAAGAACACCCCGAGGAACGCCAGCGGCACCGCCAGCATCAGCGCGCGCGCGATGCGCCCGCTATTGATGCGTACCTGCGGCACGCTATGCGTACCTGAAATACGCATCATGAGGGTTCATCGGAGCACGGTGTCGGTCCATTCGCTGATCCAGGTGTCGCGGTTGCGGGCGATCTCCCTCGTTGGGAGCGCCAGCGGCTTCGGAGCGAGCTCGGCGAACTTCGTGAACTCGGGCGGCAGGTTGACGCCTTCACGCACCGGGAACACGAACATCTGGAGCGGCATGTCCTCTTGGAACCGCTGCGACAGCATGAAGTCGACGAACTGCTTCGCCGCCTTCTCGTGCTTCGTGCCCTTCAAGATTCCTGCGAACTCGATCTGGCGGAAGCACGTGTCGAGCAGCGCGCCCGTCGGCGCCTCCGCCGGCTTCGGATCCGCGTTGACCACCTCAGCGGGTGGGCTCGACGCGTACGACACGACCAACGGGTAGTTGCCCTTCCCGGCGCTGCCCGAGAACTCCGTGTTGTACGCCTGCTCCCAGCCGTCGACGACCTTCACGTCGTTGCTGCGTAGCCGCGACCAGTAGTCGCGCCAGCCGTTGGTCCCGAACTTGGCCACCGTGGCGAGCAGGAACGCGAGCCCGGGTGACGACGTGGCCGGATTCTCGACCACGAACAGGCCCTTGTACTCTGGCTCGGCGAGGTCCTCGATCGATCGGGGGACGGTCAGCCCCTTGTCGGAGAAGTACTTCTTGTCGTAGTTGACGCATACGTCGCCGGTGTCGACGGGTGTCACGCGGTGCTTCGAGTCGAGCTGCAGCCCCTTGGGCACGGTGTCGAGCTCGGGCGACGTGTAGCGAACGAAGATGCCTTCGTCGAGAGCACGGCTCAGCAGCGTGTTGTCGACGCCGAAGAACACGTCACCCAGCGGGTTGCTCTTCGTGAGGATCGCCTGGTTCACGGCCGCGCCGGCGTCGCCCGACGGCAGCACCTTCACGGTCACGCCCGTCTCCTTGGTGAACTGGCGTAGCACGCTCTTCGACGCCGCGAACGAGTCGTGAGTCATGAGCGTGATCGTCGTCTTGTCGGGCTTCGACGGCGCGGCCGAGACAGGCACGGCAACCGCCGCCACGACGAAGAGCGACAGCACGAGCGGGAGCGTAAGAAGACGGCGCATGTCAGGGTCCTCCGATGTCGGGTTGCACGGCCAGCAGGGCGCCGTGGTCGAGCGAGACGGTGGCGACCGGCTCGCTGAACTCGTTGCTGACGCCGCGGGTGGAGCCCGGGAGCAGGTCCTCGCCCTCGAGCGGGAACCGCAAGCCGCTCGTCCGCACACCTCGAGCCGCTCCGCCCACCGCGAGCAGCGAGATCAGGTCTCCTGTAGAGCCGGACAGGTTGGCGGCGTGATGGATCACGGTGATGCGGGCCTCACCGACGAGCGCCTCGATGTCGAGGTCGGCGAACGCCGGCGACGCGAGGAGGAGGGCGTTGGCGAGGAAGTGGTCGAGACGTCCGCCGTAGCCCCCGACGACGATCACCCTCTTGGCGCCGCCGGCGCGCGCGGCGTGCAACGCGAGCTCGAGGTCGCTCTGATCCTTGTCGGCGTGATAGCGGCGAACCTCGGCGCCGCCCGCGGCCGCGGCCTCGACCGCCGCGGGATCGGCGGAATCGAGGTCGCCGATCACGAGATCGACGTGGCGCCCGAGCGCGAGTGCGACCTCGACACCAGAGTCTGCGGCGACCACCGTCACGTCCGCCTGCGGCAAGCGCGCCGCGACGTTGCCGTCGACCGGGTCGCCACCTGCGAACACGAGCGCCACGGCCCTTCCGGGCGCCTCCACGATCTCCCTTTCTCCCTTCGCCGGAATTACCCGGTGCAGGTTCCACGGGTCGGTGGCGCTGCCACGCCTTCCATGTCTGCCCATGTCTGCCATGGACAGTGGCGAGGCCACCCTCTCAGCCCGGCTGTCCCGAGCTCCCCACGGGTCGACGCGCATCGTACCGCTTCACCCGACTCTCGACCGCTGTGTTTCGTGTGCAAGGGTGCGCCCGTGCGACGACTCACGCGCTTCCTGGTCGCGTTCAGCGCGCTCGCGCTGCTCGCGTCCGCCTGCGGCGGAGGCGGTGGTGGCGATCGATCGGAGGCGAGCTCACCGTCGACCGCGGCATCAACAGTGCCGGCGTCGTCCGCGCCCCCGACCACCGGCAGCGGAGGCGCGCTGCGCATCGCAACTGCGCCATGGGAGCTGCCGTCGCCGTCGTCGCGCGAGGTCGTCCTGACCGACGGCCGCCAGCTGTCCGTGGTCGGCGGCCTCGACGCCGCCAAGCAGACGACCGGCAACATCGTGCGGATCGACCCGTCGTCGGGCAGCGCGCAGCCTGCGGGATCGCTGGTGCAGCCGGTGCACGACGCAGCCGGCGCGATCGTGAAGGGCACCTACCTCGTCGTCGGGGGCGGGACCGGCGAAGAGGGCAGTGCCGCGGTGCAGTCCTTCGGCACGGGCGCGACCGGCAAGGTCGTCGGCAGTCTGCCCGCTCCGCGCTCCGATCACGCCGTGGTCGAGCTCGACGGGAAGATGTACGTCGTCGGCGGGTTCGACGGGCACCAGATCATCCGCGACGTGCTCGTCAGCGACGACGGCGTCAGTTATCGCGCGCTCGGCGCCCTGGCCGAGCCCGTCCGTTACCCGGCCGTCGCCGCGGCCGGTGGCGCGATCTACGTGTTCGGCGGCGTCGCGACCGCGAGCGGCGGCGACACCCGCTCGATCCAGAGGATCGACCCGTCGGGCGGCCAGGTCACGGTCGTGGGCCGGCTACCGGCGACGCTGTCTCACGCAGTCGCCGTCGTGCTCGGCGACCAGGTGCTCGTGGTCGGCGGTTTCGTGAACAACCAGGTGACCGCGCAGGTGCTGCGCTTCGACCCCCGCACCGCGGCTGTCACCGACGCGGGATCACTTCCCGCGCCCGTGAGCGATGGCGCGGCCGCGACCGTCGGTGACACCGCGTATCTCGTCGGCGGGCAGGGCACCGACCGCACGCCGGTCGCCGCGGTCGTCACGCTGAAGCTGGGTTAGCGGTAGTTCCCGGTGTGGCCCATGCTGTACCGGCCGGGCTGGGGGAACAGCGCCAGGCCATGGGGCCCGTTGCCGACCGGGATGCGCTTGATCAGCTGTCCCGTGGTCGTGTCGATGACGTAGACCTCGGAGTTGTAGCGGCCACTGAGCCAGAGCTGCTTTCCGTCGGTGCTGACGCCGCCCATGTCGGGGCTGCCGCCGAACTGCCAGTTCGCAACGACGTTGCGGCTTGCGAAGTCGATCACGGTGACCGAGCCGGCGCCGCGGTTCGTCACATACAGCTGCGTTCCGTCGCGGCTGGGGTACAGGCCGTGGGCGCCCTTGCCCGTCGGGATGAACCCGAGGTCGCGCATGTTCGCCCAGTCGACAACGGAGACGCCGTCCCTGGTCTCGTTGGCGTTGAACATGACGCTGCCGTCGGGCGAGAGCTTGACGTCCACGGGCTTCCCGTCCACGTTCAGCTCCCCGGTGATCTCCATACGGTCGAGGTCGATGCGGACGAGGAAGCCCGAGAACTCGCAGCTCGCCACCATGGTCTTCCCGTCGGCCGTGAACTCGGCGTGGTTCACACCGCGGTGCGGGATCGCGACCTTCTTGATGAGCGTCCATGTCTTGGGGTCGTAGAAGTCCACTGCGTTGTTGCGCTCGGCCATGATGATGGCCTTCGTTCCATCGGGCGAGAAGTAGAGGTTGTAGGGGTCGTCGATCGGGATGTCGGCGCCGGGCTTGCCGCTGCGAGGATCGATCGGCGTAAGTGTGTTCCCGTTGTTGTTGTTGACGTAGAGCGTCTGCATGTCCCAAGACGGCACGACGTGCTGCGGCAGCTCCTTGACCGGGTACTCGTCGACGACGGCCAGGGTGTTCGGGTCGATGACACTGACGGTGTTCGACATCCCATTCGGCACGTAGACGCGCGTGGGGATGTCTTGCACGGACGGCGCGAGCTGGTTCGCCTGCGTGTATTGGTAGACGTTGTCCGGCGCCTGTTGAGGCGTGGGCGCCGTGCTAGTGGGCGGAGCAGCGGTGGCAGGCGTGGACGGGGCTGTGCTCTGGACCTTCTTCTCACTCTTCGCGTCGGTACCGCCAGTCGAGCACGCAGCCGCGACGAGGCCGACCACGCCGAGGAGCGTAAGGACACGCAGGGACCGGCCGCGCATGAAGCGGCAGCATCGCACAGGCACCGGGCCGGGGCATGTCACCGGCGGTGACGGCGCCAGTCAGGTACCGAGCAGGCGCCGGACGGGATCGAGGTCGTACGGCGGGTCCAACATGACGATCACGTGTTGGGCGCCGGCGTCGAGGTAAGCGTCGACGGCGCCGACCTCGCTGGGCCGGATGGACACGGTGCGTTCGATCTCGGCTGGGTCGCGCCCGACGTTCGCGCACCAGTCGTTCAGTACGTCGTTCTTGCGGCGAAAGCTTGCCGGCGGACCGAAGCCGTTCCACGCGTCGGCATGCTCGGCGACCAGACGCAGCGTGATTTGCTCCCCGCCGCCACCGATGACGATCGGCATGTTCTCGGCGGGGGGCCGCAGTTCCGCGAGGCGAGCTTTGATCACCGGGAGACCGTGCGCCAGCGCGCGCAAGCGGCTCGCAGCAGTGCCGAACTCGTACCCGTATTCGCGGAAGTCGCGTTCGAACCATCCTGCCCCGAGACCGAGGATGAAGCGCTGGCCGCTCACGACGTGAATGGTGCGCGCCATGTCGGCCAGCAGGTTCGGGTTCCGGTACGCGCAGCACGTCACCAACGCCCCGAACCGGGCTCGGCGCGTGTCGACGGCCATCGCCCCGAGAAGCGTATACGCCTCGAAGTGGTTGCCGTTCGCGTCGCCGTAGAGCGGGAAGAAGTGGTCCCAGAGCCAGATGGTGTCGACACCGAGGTCGTCGGCTGCCTGCCACGCGGCGCGCAGCTCGTCGATGGTCGTGTGATGCTGAGCGAAGTTGACGCCGATCTTGGCGCGGGCCATCGCGGCGCACAGTACCGTCGGCCTCATGGGTTCGGACACGACCGCGATCACCGAATTCATGACCGCGAAGGGTCATGAGCAGGTCGTCTTCGTGACCGATCCGACCTCCGGTTTGCGGGCGATCATCGCCGTGCACTCCACCGCGCTCGGCCCCTCGCTCGGGGGCATCCGCTTCTGGCGGTACCCGGCGGAGCACGACGCCGTGCTCGACGTGCTTCGCCTCTCGGAGGCGATGAGTCTCAAGGCGTCCACCGCCGGCCTCCACCAAGGCGGGGGAAAGGCCGTCGTGCTGTGGGACGACCCGGACGCGCCGCGCAGCGAGGCGCTCCTGCGCGCAATGGGGCGGGCGATCGACGAGCTCGGCGGCCGCTACATCGCGGCCGAGGACGTCGGGGCGACGCCGCGCGACATGCAGGTGATCGGGTCGGAGACGCCCTGGGTGACAGGCATCGAGGGACCGCGCGGCTCGGGCGACCCGTCGCCCATGACCGCGTATGGCGTCGTGAAGGCGATGGAAACGGTGCTCGAAGAGCTCGACGGCTACGCCACACTCGCCGGGAAGCGGATCGTCGTCGACGGCGTGGGTCACGTCGGCTCGCATCTCGCCCGAATGGTGGCAGACACGGGCGCCCGCGTCGCGGTCGCCGACGTGAATCCCGAACGTGTCGACGCGCTGGTGCGCGAGATCGGCGCCGACGCCCTATCCGTCGAAAGGGCTCTGGAGGAAGTGTGCGATGTGCTGGCGCCGTGCGCGCTCGGCGGCGTGCTCAACAAGGAGACGATCCCGCGATTGCAGTGCCGGGCGGTCTGCGGGGCCGCCAACAATCAGCTGGCCGACCCGGCTGACGACGACGCGCTGGCGGCGCGCGGGATGCTCTACGCGCCGGACTTCGTCGTGAACGCAGGCGGGATCATCAATCTCGCCGAGGAGTTCGTCGGCTACGACCGCGAGCGCGCTCAAGCCCGTACCGCGCAGATCGCCGACACCCTCCTTCGTGTCTTTGCGCGCGCGCGCGAGGAGGGTGTGCCACCAGGGCGTGCGGCCGAGCAGATGGCGCGCCGGCGCATCGCCGAGGAGGGCGGCGGACGTCGCTGGAAGCCCGGCGACCCCGCGGCCTGGACCAATGGCGCCCCGCTGCGCAGCCTGCGCCCGACCTGAGCCCCCGATGCGTCCCTCAGAGACGCATCGACTAATCCGGCGGGGCGAAGAACTCGAGCGGAATGTTGTCGGGGTCGCGGAACGAGAGCCCGGAGCCGTACGGAGCCTCGACGATGCCGCCGTTCGGGATCCCAAGTTCGCCCAGCCGCTGCTTCCAAGACTCGAGTTCTGACCGGTCGGCGCACGCGAATGCCAGATGGTCGAGCCCGGGTCGAAGCTCGTTCGCCGGCTCCGTGCTGTCGAGCCTGGTGCTGATGTATCGACACGAGCGTCCCGTTTCCGATCAGCCACGCGACATGGTGATACGGCCCCGTGTCCTCGTCGAGGACGGGATCCTTGTCGAACAGCCGCCGATACCAGGGCACGCTGTGCTGCAGGTCGGTGACGGTGAGGGCGACATCGGTGATGGCCGGGAACTCGGGCATCCTTCCCCCTTTTCGGACGATTGCCGCGGCCGCAACGTTGGCACGTGAGTCGTCCTTATGCCACCGTCTCGCGTGCGAACCGAGCACCGAGGAGGTCCGTATGAAGGTGCCGCTGACGGTGAACGACTTCCTGGAGCGCGCCGCGCTCGTCTACGGCGACCGGATCGGTCTCGTCGACGAGCCCGACCAGCCGGCCGCAGCCCTCGATGAGCTGACGTACCGCCGCGTGCGGGAGCTCGCGCAGGCGCAGGCCGCCGCGCTCGATCATCTGGGCGTCGGGTTCGGCGAACGAGTCGCCGTCGTCTCGCCCAATGCCGCCCGCCTGTTCGTGTCGTTCTTCGGCGTGAGCGGCTCCGGTCGCATCCTCGTGCCGATCAACTTCCGGCTCAACGCCGACGAGGTCGGGTACATCGTCGAGCACTCCGGTGCCTCGATGCTGCTCGTCGACCCGGAGCTCGACGAGTCGCTCTCAGGCGTGGGCGCCAAGCACCGGTTCGTCATAGGCGCTGACGCCGACCGCGAGTTGTTCCGCGAGGGCGTCGAGCCCGAACCCTGGGAGCCGGACGAAGACGCGACGGCCACGATCAACTACACGAGCGGCACGACGGCTCGGCCCAAGGGCGTGCAGATCACCCACAGGAACGCCTGGATCAATGCCACCGTCTTCGGATATCACACGGGCGTGAACGACCGCGACGTGTATCTCCACACGCTGCCGATGTTCCACTGCAACGGCTGGGGCATGCCGTACGCCGTCACCGGCATGGGCGGCCGTCACATCGTGCTGCGCAAGATCGACGGGGCCGAGATCCTGCGGCGGATCGACGCACACGGCGTCACGCTGCTCAACGGCGCGCCCGCGGTCGTGAACGCGGTCCTCGACGCGGCCGCCGAATGGCAGGGTGAGATCCCGGGCCGGGGCCGCACCCGCGTGGTGGTCGCAGGCGCCCCTCCGCCCACCCGCACGATCGAGCGCGTCGAGACCGACCTCGGCTGGGAGTTCATCCAGATCTACGGGCTCACCGAGACCGCCCCACTGCTCACGGTCAACCGGAGCCGCGCCGAAAACGACGATCTCTCACCTGCCGAGCGCGCGCAGCGGCTGAGTCGCGCGGGCGCGCCCGCGTTGGGCATACAGCTGCGCGTCGACGACGAGGGAGAGGTGCACGCACGCGGAAACGTGATCATGGAGGGCTACTGGAAGCAGCCCGACGAGACGGCGGAGGCGATCCCCGACGGGTGGTTCCGCACCGGCGACGGCGGCGCCCTCGACGCCGAGCACTACCTGTCGATCTCGGACCGCAAGAAGGACGTCATCATCTCGGGCGGCGAGAACGTGTCCTCGATCGAGGTCGAAGACTGCCTGTTCTCGCACCCGGCGGTGGCGGAGGTCGCGGTGATCGGCGTACCCGACGAGAGGTGGGGGGAGACCGTCAAGGCGCTCGTCGTGCTGGCGCCGGGCGCGCAAGCCAGCGAGTCCGACCTCATGGCACACGCTCGGGACCGCCTTGCGCACTACAAGTGCCCGACTTCGGTCGAGTTCCGTGACGAGCTCGCCCGCACCGCGACCGGGAAGCTCCAGAAGTTCAAGCTCCGTGCACCGTTCTGGGAAGGCCGCGACCGCGCAGTCAGCTGACATGAGCGACGCCCCGTCGGTGTCGCGCGTCGCAGGCCAGCTCCGCTACCTGTTCGAGGAACGACCTGAGCTGTCGGGTGCGTCGCCGGCCGAGCTGGCCCGGTGGCTGAGTCGGGAGGACCGCATGGCACGCGCCCGGGCGCGGGACCCGCTCGGGCGGCGTGAAGCGGTCGAGGCCGCCGCCGCGGAGCTCGACGACCGCATCACCGAGTCGATGGTGGCAGAGGCACTGGCACAGCTCCGCGGCCGGAGTCGGTGAGCGCATGGCCAATTGGGCCGAGCAGGTCACGGCCATCGCAACAGCCGTGGGCGCCGTCGGCCTGCTCAGCACCGTCGGATTGGCGATTGCGGCCGGACGACAGGTCCGGGAGGCACGGCATGCCCGCCAATCGCAGATTGCTGCCGACTTCGTGCGTCGCTGGGACGAAGACGCCCTCGTCGAGACCCGACGGCTGGTGGCCCAGTTCAAGACCAAAGAAGATCTGCGCGACGCGTTTCAGCGCTACATCGCTGGGAACTCGCCCGAGGCCTACGTGCTCTACCGCGAGCTCGACTATTTCGAGCAGTTGGGTGCGCTCGAGCAGGTCGGGGCGGTCAACTTCGACCTGCTGCAGCTCTTGCTCGGGCACAGACTGATCGAACGATGGGAGATGTGGAAGCCGTCGATCGACGCGATGGGAGCGAACATCTACCCGATGTTCGAGGCGTTGGTCGTAAAGATGCAACGATCGCTCAACCCCGCGTGAGCGGCCGCACCTACGTCTGGCGTCGTCTCGATCTCGACGGGATCGTTTTCGTTCGTCTCGACCTCGGCGTCGACGGAGTGCACGCCGAGGGGTGCGAGATCTGCGCAGGCGATGACGACCGGTGGGCGGCGCGGTTCGTCGTCATGCTCGACACGCAGTGGCGGCATCGCGGCACGACGATCGACGTGCTCGACGGCACCGGTACACGGCGGCTGGAGCTCTCGTCCGACGACCGCGGCGGCTGGACGCGGAACGGGCAGGTGGATTCTTCCTTGGATGGCTGCACCGATCTCGACCTCGCCGGCAACGCGTTCACGAACGCGTTCGTGACCCGCCGGGTCGCGCCTGAGGTCGGTGCCGAAGTCGCAGTCCGGGCCGCGTTCGTCGAGACGCCCACGCTCTCGGTGCGTCCCCTCGAGCAGCGCTATCGGCGGCTCGGCCCCGATCGGTGGGTGTACGCGGACGACGAGTACGGCCGTTTCGAGTTCCGCACCGACGCCGAGGGCATCACGATCGACTACGCCGGTCTGGCCCAACGGCTCTGAGTACGGTCCGCACTACTGTCAACTGCTCGGAGCGACCGAAGCGGGGAGCCCATGCAAGGCCTTCTGTACGGAGTGGCGCCGGAGCCGCAGCCGGAGCCGGAAGAGGACAACCACCTGCTGCGGGGCCTCGCCCAGACGCCGATGCGGCTGCTCGACCTCCCCGAACCCGACTTCCTGTTGCCCGACTGGCTGATCACCCGTCCGCGGCTCACCGGCATCTGCGGCTCCGACGCCAAGCAGGTGTTCATGGACTGGGCGAACGTCGCCACGCCCGACAATCCGATGAAGGGGTTCTTCTCGCTCCCGCAGGTGCTCGGGCACGAGGTGGTCGCCGACGTCGTTGCCCTCGGGCCCGAGGCCGAAGGACTTGAGGTCGGCGACCGGGTGGTGCTGAACCCATGGCTGTCGTGCCGGCCACGTGGCGTCGACCCGATCTGTCCTGCATGTGAGGCCGGCGACCTCAGCCTGTGCTGGAGCTTCGGCGTCGGGCCCATCGCGCCTGGCATCCACACTGGGACGTCACGCGACGCGAGCGGCGGGTACGCGCAGCTCATGCCCGCGCACGACACGCAGCTCTTCAAGGTGCCCGACGAGATCCCCGACGAGCTCGCCGTGTTCGCGGACCCGTTCGCAGTCAGCCTCCACTCCATCACGCGCCACCCCCCGGTCCCGGGCGGCAAGGTGATGGTGTACGGCGCCGGCGCCCTCGGCACGTGCGCGACCGGGATCCTCCGTGCGCTCTATCCCGACGTCGAGGTGCTCGTGGTCGCCCGCTTCGAGGCTCAGGCCGCGCTGGCGCGCAAGCTCGGCGCGACCGTGATCGGACACGAGCCCGCGCAGCGCGTCATCGAGGAGGCCTCGCACTGGTCGGGTGGGGTGCTCCAGCCGAGCGACGGGCTACCCATGGCCTATCCGGGTGCGATCGACGTCGTATACGACACGATCGGCAAGCAGGAGACGTTCGAGGTGGGCGCGCGCGTACTCAAAGCGCGCGGCACGCTCGTGAAGGCGGGCGTCCACGGCCCGACGTACTGGGAGGACACGCCGCTTTACTTCAAGGAGATCTCGCTCGTCGGCTCGAATGCGTTCGGGTTCGAGGAGGTCGACGGCGTCCGCCAGCACGGCATCCAGCACTATCTCGACCTGGTCGCCGACGGACGCGTGGACCTGACCGGCATGCTCACGCACACGTTCGCCCTCGACGACTGGCGCGAAGCGTTCGCCGCGCTCGCGACCCAGGACCGCAGCGCAGCGATCAAGGTCGCCTTCGAGCTGCGCGGCTAGCTAGTCAATCCGCTCGAACGTGGCCTGACGCATCTCCCAGATGACGTCGTCGCATTCCGGCCGACCACGGGCCAACTCCCGGAGCTCGCCGTCGAGGCCGTCCAGCTCACCCGGGCTGTAGTTCTCTCGAACGTATGGCTCCTCGCGCCAGGTGACGAGATTCAGGGCGAACAGCTCCGCCGCCACCGCGGCCGGGACGGCATGCGAGCGCACCTCGCTCGTCCGTTGCCGACCGTGTGGTCCTCCGTCGAAGCGCTCGACGATCGGACCCGCGGCGATCGTGTTGCCGCGCGCCGAGAGCACCGCCTCGAGCAGCTGCAAGTAGCTTCGGAAGACGCCGTTGCCGGTGCGGATCGATTCGACCTCGTCGAGCGCGAGCAGACCGCCGGGATCGAGCTCGCCGATCCAGGCGGAGATGAAGTGCCGAGGTCGCGGCACGTGTGAGAGCACGAATCGGGCGTACAGGATGTCCGCCGGGCGCGTCGGGAACGGCAACTCCGTCACGTCGTGGTGAAGGAACGTCACCCCGTCCGGCGCGTCGGCTCGAGCGCGGCCCAGGAACACCTTCGAGTTGTCGAGACCGACCGTCATCGTCGCATCCGTCGTCGACGCCAGGAGACGCGTCGTGTGCCCCGGTCCGCAGCCGAGATCAACCGCCAATCCGGGAGCCTTCGGCGCGTCATCGCGCAGAAACGCTGCGCTCGGCGGCGCCCAGACTTCGGCGATGAGGTCGAGTCGACGCGCGGCGACGTCCGTGTCGCCGAAGACGTAGCCGGCACGCCTGGGCACGTCGAGGACGCTACCCGGGGACTATCGTCGCCGCCGCCGGGTTTCGCCGCACGAGGGGGGCGCGTGGACGCCGAGCTCGAAGAGCTGGTCGCATTCGCGAACCGTGGCATGGCCGTCGCCTGGCACGCGGCGCGTCTGCCCGACAAGCCGGCCCTCATCTCGACCGGAGACACGAACACATACGGCGAGTTGAACGCACGCGCCAACCGCCTGGCTCGAGCGTTCCGCCGTCTCGGTCTGCGACGCGGCGACGCGGTCGCGCTCTTGTGCTCGAACCGGCCCGAGTTCGTCGACGTCGTGCTCGCCACGCAAAGGAGCGGGCTCCGCCTCACCACCGTGAACTGGCATCTCACGGGTGAAGAGGCCGGTTACGTCGTCGACGACTGCGAGGCGAAGGCGTTCGTCGCCGAAGCACGCTTCGCCGACGCCGCACGCGCCGCTGCGGCAGCCGCGCCCGGCGCCACCACGCGACTGGCCGTCGGCGGAAGCATCGAGGGATTCGACAACTCTGCCGACGCGACCGACGCCGAGTCGGGCGAGGACCTGCCCGATTCCGTGCTCGGCAGCCAGATGCTCTACACGTCCGGGACGACCGGCCGGCCCAAAGGCGTCTACCGCGACGAGGCGTCGCTGTCGACTGCGGTGACGCTCGCCCGTCAGGCGTACCGCGACGGCAACGTCCACCTCTTGACCGGCCCCCTGTACCACGCAGCCCCGCTCCTGTTCTCGCTCAACGCGCCATTGGTGGCCGGCGTGCCCGTCGTGCTCATGCCGGCATGGGACCCGGAAGAGGCATTGCGATTGATCGAGCGACATCGAGTCACCCACACGCACATGGTCCCGACGATGTTCCATCAGCTCCTGGCTCTCCCGGACAGCACGCGCGCCCGCTACGACATTTCGTCGTTGCGCAACGTGCTCCACGGCGCGGCACCGTGTCCGGTCGGTGTCAAGCAGCGCCTCATCGAGTGGTGGGGCCCAGTCGTCTACGAGTACTACGCCGCCACCGAAGGCCTCGGTACGTGGGTGGACCCTCGTACGTGGATGCGCAGGCCCGGCACCGTGGGCAAGCCCAATCCCGAAGACCAGGTCATCGTGGGCGGCGAAGACGGCAAGCCGCTGCCAGCGGGCGAGGTCGGGCTCGTGTGGTTCAAGGCGTCGGAGGTCCCGTTCGAGTACTTCAAGGACAGGCCTAAGACCGACGCGTCCTACCGCGGTCGCTACTTCACGCTGGGGGACATGGGATACGTCGACGACGACGGCTTCCTGTTCCTGACCGATCGCAGCGCCAACCTCATCATCTCGGGCGGCGTCAACATCTATCCGGCCGAGGTCGACGCCGTGCTGCTCGAGCACCCGGCCGTCGCGGACGCCGCCGTCATCGGGGTGCCGAACGACGAGTGGGGCGAAGAGGTGCTTGCGGTGATCGAGGTCCGGTCAGGCGTAGCGCCGACCGCGGACCTCGCAGATGAGCTCATCACTTTCTGCCGCCGGCGGCTCGCGCGCTACAAGTGCCCGCGCCGAGTCGACTTCGTCGACCACTTGCCGCGCCAGGACAACGGCAAGATCTACAAGCGCCTGCTGCGAGACCAGTACCGTGATCATGCCGCGCTCCGGCCTACGCGTCAGTAACCTCGCATCGGTGTCCGGCAGCGTCGCGTTCAATCATCTCGGCCACTGTGTGACCGACTTGGCGCGGTCGCGTCGCTTCTACGAGGAACTGCTCGGCTTCGCCGTCGAACGCGAGCTGCACCCGCCCGACGACCCGTCGAGCACGCTGCTCCGCCTCACGAAGCCGCTGGGCATGACCGCCCTTTATCTCCGCCGCGACGGGCTCGTCCTCGAGTTGCTGTACTTCGCCGGCGGCACCCGGCCCGCCCGCGAGCGCGTAATGAACGAACCGGGCCTGACCCACATCTCGCTCGGCGTCGACGACGTCCAGGGCGTGTGCGCACGCGTCGCCGACTACGGCGGTGAGGTCCTCCCCGACACGGACATCGGCTTCGGGATCTTCATCCGCGACCCCGACGGCCAGCTGATCGAGCTGTTACCGATGGGCTACCGGGAGCAGCTGGACGCCGGCGGAACGTAGTTCGGGGGCTGAGCGTGTCAGTACCTCGCCCAGGCGTTCCAGAAGAACACGAAAACGAACACGGCCAGGCCGAGGCTGTCCAGCCGTATCCGCTGGGCCGTCACCTTGAAGCCGAAGAAACCAGCTAGAAACAGCAACACGGCGATCCCGAACAGGATCGTCTCCCATCCCGCACTGAGCCTGTCGACTGCGAGCAGCACGACACCCTCCTTTCACAGGCCGCGTCACCCCGTGTGACGCGCCAAGGATGAGTGTCCGCGATCAAGCGTGCCGGCTCAAGCACCCTCAGCCGATGCGTGCCAACACTGCGGCCGCGTAACCCTGCATGCCGAACAGATTGAGATGCACGGGCGCGGCGGGTTCGTTGGGAACGGCGGGCTCGACCCAGCGGCTGATCGGCAGCTGGCACGCGTCGTGGCCGACGCTCGGCGTGAACGCGTCGACGTACCGCGCGCCGTTCGACCTGGCCTGTCGGGGGAGCATGGCCAGCGTGATGCGCCTCAGGCCGTGCCGGCGCTCCAGCCGATGACCGGTGGTCTGACCGCCGCGCACCGAGGCATGCCGTCGGCGGCAGTCAGGCCGAGGGTAGCCACCAGTCGGTGCCCGGGCCGATCGGCGGCTTGCACGAGCTCGGGCGTGACCGCGTCGAGCATGAGCTTGGCCCGACGGAACATCTCGAAGTGCCCGTCGGCATCAACGCTGCCCCAGCTGAGGTAGAGGAAGCGGTCACCCCGCCGCCCCCGTGCGAAGGGGCCACGGAAGTCGCGGGCGCCATCGCGGACGCTGGGCTCGAGGGTCAGATCCCACGTCGCGGTCGGCGCGTCACCGGGGACGATGTCGACGACCTCTCGGCGGCGTTGCACGCCGACGTGCACGTTCTCGTAGACGAGGCCGTCGGGTCGGGGATCTGCGCACCTTCGACCAGGTAACTCGGTGCCCACGATCCGCACGTCCACCGCCGCAGTCTGCCCGGCGCGCCGCGCGTCGAGCTAGGGGATCACAGCACGCCCCGGGTCTCAACCGGCGCGCACGCGTACGAGGCCGTCGGCGCCGGGGTCGAGCACCCACACGGTGTCGCGACCGGCGGCGAGCTCACCGGTGATGCCACGTACCCGCGCCACGACCGCGCCCGAGGCGTTCAGCGCGACGAGCCCATCCGGGGTCGAGGCCAACGTGCCTGAGCCGGCGGCGACGACTTGGTTCGTCGCCGGATCGACGAGCACGATCCGCGAGGCGACCGGCCGCCCATCGGGGCCTGGCACCGCGACCGCTGTGACGATACTGGTCGGTCCCGCTACGACGGTCTCGGCTGCACCCACCGGGAACGCGCGCCTTCTCGTGACCGGTTGTCGGACCCAGACGGACCAGGCCCGCTGCCGTGGCGACCCAGACCGAATCAGGTGCGACCGCGATCGGCTGCGGCGTCCCGGGCGCGATCGCGTCGAACCTTCCTGGACCGACCGTGGTGGCCGCGACGCGGCCGCTGCGCGCGTCGAGCCCGATCACGCGACCGGTCGCGCCGCTGACGATCCACACCGCTCCTCGCTTGCCGCGACGCGATCGGCGTCGCCGACCTGGGGTCCACTTCGCTTTCCCGCTGTGCGGGTCGAGCCGTTTGACGGTGCTGGCCTTGTCGCCCTGCTCCTCGTCCACGAAGACGGCATTCTCGGTGACCGCCAGGGCATCGGCCCGGGCGGGGAGGAAGCGCTCCACGCGCTCGGCGCCCGGATCGTCGGTCGATGCCGCCCGCCACTTGATCCGGTCCTTCGTGCACTCGAAGGTGGTCCCGGCGTTGTAGAAGGCGCGAGCGTGCGCGTCGATCGTTCCCTCGGCGGCGCGGTCGGTCAGACGACCGCGAATCGTGACGTCCGTGTCGGAGCCGACGTCGGCCAGTGTCACCAGCCGCTTGGTTCGTTGCTCGAACCGCCCGGCGCGATCGACACGCACCGCCAGCGCGCCGGCGACCGTCTGGTCCTCGCATTGGAACGAGACCTGCACCTTCCACGGCGCGCGCCCGCCTACTGCCGCGCCCAGCGCACGCGGGCACCCCCTTCTGACTCGCTCACTGTCTTTCCGTTTGCATGGCCTTTCACGGGTCGTCAAGGCTGCCGGCGTGGCCCGGGACGATGCGACGACCCACGACGAGGTCGTTCGTACGGAGTTCGCCCGCCAGGCCGAGGGCTTCGGCACGGCGGGGATCTTCGCCGCTGACCCGCGCCTCAACAGCTGGGTACGCCGGCACCTCGAGCCATTGACGCCGGACATGGTCGTGCTCGAGGTCGCATGCGGCGCCGCGCATCAAGCGCAGGCGGTGGCTGAGCGCGTACGCCAGGTCGTGGGCGTCGACCTCACACCCGAGATGCTCGAGGCCGGCCGCCGGCGCCTGGCGGCAGCTGACGTCAGGAACGTGCTGCTCGAAGAGGGGAACGCGTCCGCGCTGCCGTTCCTCGAAGAGTCCTTCGACCTCGCGTATTCACGCTTCGCGCTCCACCACGTCGAGGACCCCTTCGTCGTGCTCGCCGAGAGCAGTCGTGTCGTTCGCAGCGGGGGCCGTGTCGCGGCAATCGATCTGGTGTCGCCCGATGCCGGGCTCGCCGATCGTTTCAACGACTACGAGCGCCGCCGCGACCCGTCGCACACGCGCGCGCTCACACCCGAGGAGTTGGGCCGAGTGTTCGCCCGCAACGGGCTCGACATCCTCCACCGGAAGCAGACCGAGCCGACGATCCCCGTCGACCGGTGGCTCGAGCAGACGTCGACGCCG
>JBKOWY010000110.1:0-32890 GCA_046724655.1 Actinomycetota bacterium | reverse complement strand
GAGTGCACGCTGACCGAGCTGAAGGAGCTGCGCGAGGGCGAGATGCGCATGGTGGGCGGCGTGGTCACGGCGTTGTCGCGCCGCTACACGAAGCGCGGCGACCTCATGGCCACGTTCGTCCTCGAGGACCTCGGCGCCGCGCTCGAGGTGATGGTGTTCCCGAAGACGATGACCTCGTACGGCCACGTGCTGCACGAGGACGCGATCGTGTGCGTCAAGGGCCGTCTCGACATGCGCGACGACGACCCGAAGATCATCGCGATGGAGATCACCCAACCCGACCTGGTCATCGACGGGGGACCCCCGGTGCGGCTACGCGTCCGCCGGGACGCGCTCACCAACGACAAGGTGGAGCGGCTCAAGGAGATCCTGCACGTCCATCCCGGCGACAGTCCCGTGTACGTGCACCTCGAGGGCGGAGGACGCACCACCGTGCTCCAACTGGCCGACGACTTCCTCGTCGACTCGAGCAACGGCCTCTACGCCGACCTGCGAGTTCTTTTGGGCCCCAACTGCATCGCGTAGGAGCCAACTGCGTTCACCCACGGGCGCCCGCGGTCAGCGCCTCCGGATTCTTGTAGTACTCCCGCCACCAGACGATGCGGCCCTCGTGCAGCCGGGCTGCGCTCATGCCGCTCCACTCGACGACGGCTCCGTCGCTGCGCCTGGTGACGGAGATCGTCCAGTCGGCGAGCGCGACGTCGCCATCAACCGCGAGGTGATGGACCTCGAACGCACGAGGACGACTCCAAGCGAACGACTGCCGCAATAATGCCTCGTACGCGCGCCGTCCGCGAACCGATCGGCTCGGCGTCTCGAGCACGAGGTCGTCGTACCAGCAGTCCAGGTAGCCGGAGACGTCCTCGGCGAGCCACGCGGCGCGGCGTCGCTTGAAGACGGCCCGGACTTCGTCGATCGAGAGCGCCAAGCGCGGCCTACGGCTCGGGGCCGCTCGAGTTGCGGCCGACCCACTTGCCCACCTGGTAGGCGAGGAACGCGACGATGATGTAGCCGGCGAACGCGAGCGCGATGCGCAACGTCGTCACGGCAATCCCGAGGACCAGCCATACCGCGAACGCCAGCAGAATGATGAACGCGATCTTCACCGGCCAGGGGATCGCCCGGCTGGTGTCGTCGTACTCGGAAGCCATGCCGTCAGCCCACCTTCTCGATGACCTGTTCCGAGAACCGGGCGAGCTGCTCCCGCAACGTGTCGAGGTCCCACCCCAGGGGTGGGACGACGATGCGGTCGACGCCGAGGTCGGCGAAGCGCCGGACGCCGTCGGCGTCCATGACGCCGCCCGCGGTCACCTCGATCGCGTCCAGGTCGCGACCGGCGTCCTTCGCGCTCGCGCGCATCGTGTCGAGCAGCGACCGCAGCTCGTCGTCGGTCGAGCGTCCGGGGAAGAAGCCGTCACCCAGGCGACCGGCGCGGCGCGCGGCAGCCTGCGTGTGGCCGCCCACGTGGATCGGGATGAGCCCCTGCACCGGCTTCGGGAAGCTCTTCGCGTCCTCGAATCGACAGAACTCGCCCTCGAACGTGCACTGGTCCTCACGCCAGAGCGCGCGCAGCGCCTCGATGTACTCGTCGGTACGGGCGCCTCGGCGTTCCCACGGGATCCCGAGGGCGTCGAACTCCTCCCGCAGCCAGCCCACACCCACGCCGAGCTGCACGCGCCCGCCGGAGAGCACGTCGAGCGTCGCGAGCTCCTTGGCGAGGATGACGGGATTGCGTTGCGGAAGGATGAGGATGCCGGTGGCGAGACGGAGCGTGGTGGTCGCGGCGCCCACCCAGGTGAGCCAGATCAACGGGTCGGGAATCGGGCTTTCCTCGGGGCCGGGCATGCGGCCGGTCGGGGAATACGGATACTCCGACTGGTAGTCGGCCGGCACGACGACGTGCTCGACGGTCCAGATCGACTCGATGCCGTGTTCCTCTGCGATGCGCCCGAGCGCGGCGGCCGTGTCGGGTTGCACGTACGGCCCGACGTTCGCGAACAGGATCCCGAACTTCATACGTGCCTCCTGTCGAGTCATTCGGCAGCCTAGAGCCGAGACGTCCGAGTCGGCTCGGCCGCTGTGTCAGGCTCTTGAACATGCAGATCGGTGTGTTCGGCGGGACCGGGCCCGAAGGCCGTGGGTTCGCGGCCCGCGTCGCCGGCCTCGGGCACGAGGTGATCGCCGGGTCGCGTGAACGCGCTCGCGCCGAGGCCGCGGTAGCGGAGCTCCGGGAGCGTTGGGGAGACCGCGTCAGCGGGCTCAAGGCGGGCGTGAACGCCGACGCTGCCGCGGCCGACCTGGTCTTCGTCGCAGTGCAGTGGGAAGGTGCGGTCGAGACGGTGCGTCAGCACGCGTCCCCGCTCGCCGGAAAGGTCGTCGTCTCGATCGCGAACGGCGTCACGAAGCACGGCCGGGAGTTCCATCCCGTGCTCCCCGAAGGCCAGTCGCTGGCGGGGTTGATACAAGCCGCCGCACCCGACGCGCGCGTCGCCGCCGCGTTCCAGCACATTCCCGCCGCCGCGCTCGCAGACCTGGAACACCCCGTGGAGGGCGACGTCATCGTGTGCGCCGACGACGATGGCGCCCGCGACACCGTCCTTGCACTTGTCGACGCCATTCCCGATCTGCGCGGGTTCGATGGCGGGTCGCTCGCGAACGCGGTCGGGATCGAGACGTTCGCAGCACTCATCCTCACGATCAACCTTCGCTACCGCGGGAAAGCCAGCCTGCGCCTCATCGGCGTCGAACCGGGGCCTCGGAGAGGCTCGTGACCATTCGCTTCTACGACACGGAGCAACGGGCCGTCGTCCCCTTCGAGCCGGGCGACGTCACTCGTATCTATGTGTGCGGCATCACGCCGTACGACTCGACGCATCTCGGGCACGCCGCCACGTACATCACGTACGACCTCCTCGTGCGGCGTCTCGAAGAGCTCGGTCACGAGGTACGGATGGTCCGCAACGTCACCGACGTCGACGACTCCATCCTCCCGCGGGCCCGAGAGCTGGGCGTCGACTACCTCGAGCTGGCCGACGCCGAGCTCGCCCGCTTCCAGGCCGACATGGACGCGCTCGGAATGCGGCCGCCGGCGGCCGAGCCGCGCGCCACCGAGGCGATTCCCGGGATGATCGACATGGTGAATCAGCTGCTCGACACGGGCCACGCGTACCTCACCCACGGCACCGTCTACTTCGACGTGTCGACGTTCCAGCGCTTCGGGCGGCTGTCGCACTACCCGAGAGAGCACATGCTCCGGTTGGCGCGCGCCCGCGGCGGGAACCCGGACGACCCGCACCGCCTCGACCCACTCGACTTCATCCTGTGGCAGCCATCGAAGCCCGGCGAGCCGGCGTGGCGGGCGCCCTTCGGCGTCGGCCGCCCCGGCTGGCACCTCGAGTGCTCGGTGATGTCGATGGCGGCGCTCGGCCCGACCCTCGATCTGCACGGGGGCGGCACCGACCTGATCTACCCGCACCACGAGGCCGAGGTCGCCCAGAGCGAGAGCGTGAGGGGCCAGAGGTTCTCGCGCCACTGGCTGCACTCCGCGATGGTCAGCTACGAGGGCGAGAAGATGTCGAAGTCGCTCGGCAACCTCGTGTTCGTCAGCGATCTCCTGAAAGTCGCCGATCCGCGCGCCATCCGCCTGGCACTGATGCGCCATCACTACCGGGCCGGCTTCGAGTGGCACGACACCGACCTCGACGAGGGCAACGCGCTGTTGCACCGTCTGCTCGCGGCGGCAGAACGGCCCGATGGCGCCGACCCCCGTCCGTACGCCGAACGCGTCCGGAACGCGCTCGATAACGACCTCGACGCACCGAAGGCGCTGGAGGCACTCGACGACCTCGCCAGCGCCATCCTGTCCGGCGGCTCGGACACCAGCGCGCCGGAGACGCTGCGTGAGCTCGGCAACCTCCTTGGCGTCGACCTCGCTCAACCGCTCGAACCGCGGTAGCGGCCGTTCGGCGGTTCATTGCTCCAGGAACGTCGATATTCGACACTGAAGGACTAATGAACACACTGGCCGAAAGGTCGAGAGCTACGAGCCTTTGTAGTTGAGGATCTCCCGCATCGAGTGCTCGATCTCGACCAGGTCGGCCTGATCGGCCATGACCTGCGCCAGGTCCTTGTAGGCACCGGGGATCTCGTCGAGGAGAGCGCCGGCGCGGTTCCGGTTCCACGCCCGGCCCTTCATCTGCTCGCGGAGCTCCTCGACCGTGAACCGCTTCTTGGCCTGCCGGCGGCTGTGGCGACGTCCGGCCCCGTGCGCACACGATTCGTAGCTCGCCGCATTGCCAAGGCCGCGCACGATGTGAATGTCGTTGCCCATCGACCCCGGGATCACACCGCGGTCGTCTCTGCGGGCGCGGATCGCCCCCTTGCGGGTGATCCAGAGCTCGACCCCATCGTGGCGCTCGCGGGCCGAGTAGTTGTGATGGCAGTTGATGCGCTGCACCTCTGACCCCCGGCCGACGAATGCGAAGAGCTCGCCGAGCAGCACGTCCATCATCTGCTCGCGGTTGGCGCGGGCATAGTCCTGGGCCCAGAGCATGTCGGCGGTATAGCGGTCGAACTCATCGGTTCCTTCGGTGAAGTACGCGAGGTCGCGGTCCTCGAGGTGGAGTCCGTTGCGTTGGGCGAGCTTGCGCGCCCGGTTGATGTGGTCGGACGCGAGCTCGTTGCCGATCCCGCGGCTGCCGGAGTGCACGACCGTCCATACGCGGTCGCGTTCGTCGCGCGCGATAGCCACGAAGTGGTTGCCCGACCCGAGCGTGCCGAACTGGGTGATCGTGCGCTCTCGCTGCTTCGGGGTGAGGTCCCGTGCCGGTGGGTGGTCAGCGAACCATTCCCGGCCAGCGGCGGTGCGTCGATCGTGTCCTTTCCCGACTCCTGCCGGGATAGCGCGCTCGATCTTCGGGACGAGCGGGTCGAGATCGTCCGGCAGATCCGACACAGTGAGATCGGTCTCGACCGCGACCATGCCGCACCCGATGTCGACTCCGACGGCGGCGGGGATGATCGCGTCCCGCGTCGGGATCACCGAGCCGACCGTGGCGCCGATGCCCAGGTGCGCGTCGGGCATGAGCGCCACGTGACCCTCGATGATCGGGAGCCGGGCCGTGCGGCGTGCCTGCGCGAGCGTCTGATCGTCGAGCTCCGACGCCCACGAGAGCAGCTTCGGCGCGACCTCCTGCGGGGGCATACGTGCATTGTCGCGTCACCGCAAACAACCCAAAACGCAAAAGGGGGCTGCTGATATCGTCGCCAGGGAGATGAACCCAGCCGAGGCCGTCAAGATCACACTGCCCGACGGCTCGAGCCGCGAATACCCCAAGGGTGTCACCGCGGCCGATGTCGCGGGGTCGATCGGTAAGAGGTTGGCGAAGGACGCGATCGCGGCGAAGGTCGACGATGCGTGGGTCGACCTCGACCGGCCGATCGAGCACGACGCCGCGGTCTCGATCGTCACCCCCGACACGCCCGAGGGTCGCGAGGTGCTCCGGCACTCGACGGCGCACGTCATGGCCCAGGCGGTGACCGACCTCTTCCCGGGCGCCCGCTACGCGATCGGACCCGCGATCGCCGACGGCTTCTATTACGACTTCGAGCTGCCCGACGGGCGGCACTTCACCGAAGAGGACCTGGCCCGCGTCGAGGACCGGATGCGCGAGATCGTGGCCGCCGACGAGCCGTTCGTCCGCGACGAGGTGTCACGCGAAGAAGGCCTCCGGCTCTTTACCGACCAGCCCTACAAGGTCGAGATCATCGAGCACGTCGACCCCGATGACGCGTCAGAGGTCGGGGAGGGGCCGGTGATCTCCGTGTACCGGAACCCACGCGGCGACGGGGCCGGCGACTTCGTCGACCTGTGCCGGGGCCCGCACGTGCCGTCCACGAGGCGGCTCGGCGCCTTCAAGCTCATGAAGGTGGCGGGCGCGTACTGGCGCGGCGACGAGCATCGCCCGATGCTCCAGCGCATCTACGGAACCGCCTTCGAATCACCAGCCGCGCTCGAGGCGCACCTGCACCAGCTCGAAGAGGCCGAGCGCCGCGACCATCGCCGGCTCGGTCCCGAGCTCGACCTGTTCTCGTTCCCGTCCGAGATCGGCTCCGGGCTGGCCGTGTTTCATCCCAAGGGCGGGATGGTGCGGCGCGTCATGGAGGACTACTCACGCGCCCGCCACGAGCAGGCCGGCTACCAATTCGTCACGTCACCGCACATCGCCAAGGAGGAGCTGTTCCGCACATCGGGCCACCTGGAGTGGTTCGCGGACGGCATGTTCCCACCCATGGAGCTGGACGAGGGCACCCGGTACTACCTGAAGCCGATGAACTGCCCGTTCCACATCCTCATTTACCGGAGTCAGCTGCGGTCGTACCGCGACCTGCCGACCCGAATGTTCGAGTTCGGGTCGGTGTACCGGTACGAGCGCTCGGGCGTGGTGCACGGCCTCACGCGCGTCCGCGGGATGACGCAGGACGACTCGCACATCTTCTGCACCAAGGAACAGGCGGTTGGCGAGATCGAGTCGATCCTCCGCTTCGTGCTCGACGTGTTGCGCGACTTCGGCCTCGAAGACTTCGAGTTCGAACTGTCGACGAAGCCGGAGGGCAAGGCGATGGGCGCCGAGAAGGAGTGGGTCGAGGCGACCGACGTCCTCCGGACCGTCGCAGACAAGATGGGGCTCGAGTACGTGCTCGACGAAGGCGGCGGCGCGTTCTACGGCCCGAAGATCTCGGTGCAGGTCCGCGACGCCATCGGGCGCTCATGGCAGATCTCGACGATCCAGCTCGACTTCCAGTCTCCCCAGCGGTTCGACCTGAGCTACGTCGGCGCCGACAACGAGCGCCACCGGCCGATCATGATCCACCGGGCCCTGTTCGGCTCGATCGAGCGCTTCTTCGCAATCCTCGTCGAGCACTACGAGGGTGCATTCCCGGTCTGGCTCGCGCCCGTGCAGGTGACGGTGCTCCCCGTCGCCGACCGCCACGACGCGTACGCATTCCGGCTCGCCGATCGGCTGCGGGCCGAAGGCTTCCGCACCGAGATGCACGACGCGGCCGGCGACACGCTCAAGGCCCGCGTGCGCCGGGCAAAGCTGCAGAAGGTCCCGTACGTGCTCGTCGTGGGCGACGAAGACGCGGAGGCCGGCTCCGTCGGCGTGAACCGTCGGAGGAGCGATCAGCCCGAGCGCGGCGTGCACGTCGACGATTTCGTGGCTCGGCTCGCGGCCGAGGTGGCGGAGCGGCGTTGACGCTCGAACGGCTGTGGGCCGGGTGGCGCGCGGCCTACGTGCAGGACGCGGCGAAGAGCCCCGAGACGGGCGCCAAGGAGTGCCTCTTCTGCGAGCTCGCCGCCGCCGATCCCGAAGAAGCCTTGGTCGTCGCGCGCGAGGAGCTCGTGTTCGCGGTGATGAACGCGTTCCCGTACACGTCAGGTCACTTGATGATCGCCCCGCTCCGCCACGAGGCCGACTTGGAAGCCCTCAAGCCGGACGAGGCGACCGCCCTCATGACGATGACGCAGCAGGCGGTCGTGGCGCTGAAGAGCGCGTACAGCCCCGATGGTCTGAACCTCGGTGTGAACGTCGGCCGCGTGGCCGGCGCCGGCCTCCCCGATCACGTGCACGTGCACGCTTTGCCGCGATGGAGCGGTGACACCAACTTCATGACGACCGTAGCCGAGATCCGCGTGCTCCCCGAGGACCTGCGGACCAGCTGGGAGAAGGTGCGGGCCGCCTGGCCCCGCAGCTGAGTACGGTCAAGGCGCGATGAGTGACAAGCCGCGCGACGAGCCGAAGGACGAGCTGCCGAAGGATCTCGACGTCACGCAGTACGTCGGGCCGTACATCTTTCCGAACATCACCCGCCGTCGGATCCCGGGTGCGATGTACGTCGGGCTCGCGGTCCTCTGCTTCGGCGGTTTCGTGTACAGCGGTAATGGCGGCTTGCTCGCGGCGACGATCATCCTCGGTCTCATCGCGGCCTACCACTTCGCGGCGGCGTGGGACCTCGCCGTCCACCAGACCGAAGCGCTCGTGGTCGCGACGCGCACGGTCGGCTTCCCGGTTGGTCATGCGTCGGCGCAGCTGACATGGCGCGGGCTACGCAGCCGTCCGGTGTGGCGCATCCTTCTGTACTCGGCCGACGAGCCACCGTCGATGCGCGGCCTCGTCGAGCTCGACGCCGTCGACGGCCACGTGATGGGTGAGTACACCGAGCCCAACCCCGAGGACTGGTCCAAGTTCGGACTGGGTGGCGACGGCGAAGCGCGCTGAGCGTCACCCGGCTTTGGCGGGCTCTTCCTGCTTGACGAGGCGGTCGACGAGGTGTGACGGCACCGCGTCGTAGTGGTCGTGGCGGAGCTGGAACCGGCCCCGGCCCCCGGTGATCGAGCGCAGGTTGTTCGAGTACTGGAGCACCTCGGACGTCGGCACCTGGGCGACGATCTCGAACTCGCCGTTGCCGACGGCGGCCGATCCGAGGATCCGGCCCCGCTTCGAGTTGAGATCGCCCATCAGGTCGCCCTGGTACTGCTCGGGCGCGGTCACCACGAGCTCGCTGATCGGCTCGAGGAGGATCGGGTTGGCCTTGGCCATCGCTTCCTTGAACCCGAGCGAACCCGCCATCTTGAAGCTCATCTCCGACGAGTCCACCGAGTGGTACTTGCCGTCGTAGCACGTGACCTTTACGTCGACGACCGGGTACCCGAACGTCCCACCGTTCTCCATCGCCTCGGCGACGCCCTTCTCGACGGCAGGAATGAACTGGCGCGGAATGGCGCCGCCGACGATCTGGTCGACGAACTCGAAGCCGGCACCGCGCTCGAGCGGCTCGACGCGGACGAACGCGACACCGAACTGACCGTGACCGCCGGTCTGCTTCTTGTACTTGCCTTCCGCTTCGGCGGTGCCGGTGATCGTCTCCCGGTACGCGACCTTGACGTCGTCGGTCACGACTTCCACCCCGAGCTTGCGGTGCAGCTTCTCCAGCGCGATCGACAGGTGGGTCTCGCCCATCCCCGAGAGCAACGTCTGCTTCGTCTCGGGGTTGCGCTCGAGACGAAGCGCGGGGTCTTCGTCCAGCAGCCGGTGCAGCGCGTTGGCCAGCTTGTCCTCGTCGGCCTTCGACTTCGGTCGAATCGCGATGGGAAGCACCGGTTGCGGAGGCTCGAAGGGCTCAACCGCAAAGCCCGCGCCGCGCGCGCCCAGCACGTCGCCGGTGGTCGTGTCAGCGAGCTTGGCGACGGCGGCAATGTCGCCCGGCGGGACTTCCGACGTCGGGTCTTGCTCCTTGCCGCGCATGACCGACAGCTGATGGAGGCGTTCGTCGGAGCCGGTGCGACCGTTCACGAGTGACGCGTCCGTCTTGACAGTGCCCTGGAGGACCTTGAACAGGTTCACGCGCCCGACATACGGGTCGACGATCGTCTTGAACACGAACGCGACCGGTTGACCGTCGTCGGCACCCGGGGGCGGGCCTTCGTGGGTGAGGAACGATGCCAACCGGTCGATGCCGATGAGCTTGGTGGCGCTGCCGCACAGGACCGGGAACACGCTCGCTTCCGCGATGCCCTTGGCGAGCGCGTGCTCGAGCTCCTTCACCTCGATGGACTCGTCGCCGAGGTAGCGCTCCATGAGATCGTCGTCGGCGACGACGATGCCTTCGACAAGGGCGTCGTGCACCGTGTGCTCTTCTCCCTGCATCTCGTCGGGAATCGAGCCCTCTGTGCCCTTCCCGCTTTCGCCTTCGTAGGTCACCGCGGTGTCGGTGAGCAGGTCGACGACTCCCCGGAAGGATCCTTCTTCCCCGATCGGCAACTCGAGTGGGGCGATGCCGGTTCCGAACTTCGCCTTCAGCTCGTCGAGCGTCCGGGAAAACGACGCCCGTTCACGGTCCAGCTTGTTCACGAACACCGCGCGCGGGATCTTGGCCTGTTCCGCCATCCGCCAGGCCATCTCGGTCTGCACCTCGACGCCTTCCACCGCGGAGACGACGAAGACGGCGAGATCGGCGGCTCGCAGTGCGGCGGCGACGTCGCCGATGAAGTCGGCGTACCCGGGGGTGTCGAGCAGGTTCACCTTGTGGCCGTCGTGCTCGAACGGCGCGATCGCCATCGAGACCGAGATGTTCCGGCGCGCCGCTTCGGGGTCGAAGTCGGACACCGTGTTGCCGTCCTCGACCCGGCCCATGCGGGGGATCGCACCGACGACGAACAACAGCGCCTCGGTCAGGCTCGTCTTGCCCGACCCTCCGTGACCCACCAGCGCGACGTTGCGGACCTTCGTCGACGGATACGCCTTCAAGCCGATTCCCCCTCTATCTATCCCTCTGCGTTCGGGAGTCTACGACCGGGCTCGCGACGCCCAGCAGAGCGAGTGGTACCCTCGCTGGGTCGCGCTCGCGAGCGGGAAGGAACCCCATGCTCGACGGACGCTGGCGCGCCAATGTCGAACGCAGCCTCGAGCCTGTCGGCAAAGGCTTACAGCGTGCCGGGATCAACGCCGATGTGCTGACCGTGATCGGGCTTGGATTCGCAGTCGGCACCGCGTTCCTCATCGCGACCGGCCATCTCGTCCTCGCCGTCTTCGGCGTGATCGCGACCGGCGTGCCCGACATCCTCGACGGGACCGTGGCCCGGCATTCCGGGCGAGCGGGCCCAAGAGGCGCGTTCCTCGACTCGGTGTTCGACCGCATGGCCGACGCCATCCTGTTCGGCGGGGTCGCGTGGTTCCTCGCCGGCGAGAGCGCGTATCTGCCGATGCTCGCGTTCGCCGCCCTCGGACTCTCGATGCTGATCTCCTACGAGCGGGCGAAGGCCGAGAGCCTCGGGCTCACCGCGAAGGGTGGGATCATGGAACGGGCCGAGCGCCTGGTGCTGCTGTCGGTCGGGCTCGCCTTCGACATCCTCGTACCGGTTCTCTGGGTCATGATCGCCCTCAGCGGGATCACGGCGGTGCATCGCTTCGTGAAGGTGTGGCGTCAGGCGTCGCCCGAGCGTCCCGAGCGAGCGCAACGACCGTGGAGCACGCGTATGGCAAGCATCCGTGCTCGGCGATACGTCCGGGGCCCCGACGACGCCGAGCTCACCGGCGCGCGGCACCGCTTCGGTGACCGCTGGCGGCGGCGCCCGTCCCAGCCGCGTTCTGCGCGGCGTCGCACCCGACCCTGAGGTCTCGTGCGCAACCCGGTCGGCGCTCGCGCGTCGTACCTCGCCTACCGGACGGGCGCCGAGCTGGCGCGGATCGTACCGGCGGGTGTGGGCGAGCCGGCGGCAAGGGTGGTCGGGCGCGCGATTTCACTGGCGATGCCGAGCCGTCGACGGCAGGTCGAGCGCAACCTGCGCCGGGCGACCGGCGGTCGGCTGCGCGGCCTCGCGCTCCGGAAGGCGGTCGAAGAGACATTCGATTCGTACACGCGCTACTGGTGGGAGCTGTTCCGTCTCCCGAACGAGCTCGGCGGCGAGCTCGACATAGATATCAGGGGCTACGAGCACCTCACCGGCGCGCTCGAGCGCGGCTCGGGGGCGATCCTGGCGCTGCCCCACGTCGGGGGCTGGGAGTACGCCGGGGCGTGGCTGGCCGGTCAGGGCTCGCCCCCGACGGTTGTGGTCGAGCCGGTCGAACCGCCCGAGCTCTTCGACTGGTTCGTTTCCACCCGCCGCGCGCTCGGCATGACCGTCGCGGAGCTTGGCCCCGACACCGGCAACATCGTGCTGCGGGCTCTGCGTCACAACCAACCCGTTTGCTTGGTATGCGACCGTGACCTCACCGGCGACGGAGTCGAGGTCGAGTTCTTCGGCGAGACGACGACACTGCCCGGTGGCCCGGCGACGCTGGCGCTTCGGACCGGGGCGCCCCTGCTCCCGACCGCGGTGTACTTCCGACCCCGGGGAGGGCACCATGCGGTCGTGCAGCCGCCCCTTCCGACACAGCGCGAGGGGCGACTGCGCGACGACGTCCGCCGTGCCACCCAAGCCCTTGCGCACCGCTTCGAGGAGCTGATCCGCGCCGCCCCCGAGCAGTGGCACCTCATGCAGCCGAACTGGCCGAGCGACCGCTCGAACGGCGCCGGAGGGATGCTCTGATGCGCGTCCTGCTCGTGTCGCCGTACTCGCTGTCGATGTTCGGCGGCGTGCAGAACCAGGTGCTCGGGCTTGCCCACAACCTCCGCGCGCTGGGTGTCGACGCGCGCGTCGTCGCGCCGTGCGACGGACCGCCCCCCGAACCCGGGATCATAACCGTCGGCCCCTCGACACAGTTCTCCGCCAACGGGTCGATCGCCCCCGTCGCTTCGGGCAAGGACGTGGCTCGACGCACCCTCGAAGCGCGTCGCGTCATCGAGCCCGATGTCATCCACTTGCACGAGCCGCTGGTTCCGGGCCCGACGCTGACGCTTCTCATGTCGGCGGACGAGCCGGTCGTCGGCACTTTCCACGCGTCGTACCCGGGTCGCAATCCCTGGTATGCCGCGTTCCGGCCCCCGCTGCGGCGTTGGATCAACCGGCTCACGATCCGCACCGCCGTGTCGGAAAGCGCCGCCGAGATGTCCCAGCTGTCACTCGGGTGTAGCTCGCAGCTCCTGTTCAACGGCGTCGACGTGCCCCACTTCGCCAAGGCGACGCCATGGCCGGCGAGCCGTCCCACAATCCTGTTCGTCGGACGTCACGAGCCCCGGAAGGGTCTCGACGTCCTCCTCGACGCGTTCGCGGATCTCGATCGGGACGCGGTGCTGTGGGTGACCAGCGACGGCCCCGACACTGAACGCCTGCGCCGGCGAGATGTTCCCGACGTCGAGTGGATCGGCGTCGTCTCCGACGAGGAGAAGGCCCGCCGGCTGCGAGGTGCGACCGTGCTCTGCGCGCCGTCCATCGGCGGCGAGTCGTTCGGGATCGTGCTGCTCGAGGCGATGGCGGCGAGCACCGCGGTGGTCGCGTCCGACATCGATGGATACCGGAACGTCGCGCGAGCCGATCGCGACGCACTGCTCGTGCCGCCAAGCGACCCCGGCGCCCTCCGCGACGCGCTGCGCGGCGTGCTCGACGATCCCGGTCAGCGCGCCGAGCTGGTGGCCTCCGGAGAGCAGCGGGCCACCGAGTACTCGATGCGTCACCTCGCCGAGCGATTTCTCGCCATCTACGAGACGGCCATCGAGCACCGCGCCGCGGCGTCGTGACCGACCCGGAACCGCTGGCCCTCGAGGTCGCCGCTCGGGTACGGGGCGCCGTCGCACCCTTGCTCGGCGACTACCGCGCACGCCATCGCGTGGGGCGCGCTCCCGGCGGGGATGCCACGCTGGCCATCGACGAGGTCGCCGAGCGTGTCGTTGAGGAGACGCTCGCCGATGCGGGCGACATCGGCTTCTACTCGGAGGACCGTGGGCTCGTGACCTATGGGCGTCCGCGGGCGCTGTTCCTCGTCGATCCGGTCGACGGCACGCGACCGGCGGCCGCCGGCCTCGAGTCCTGTTGCGTGTCGATCGCCGTCGTGCCGCCGAGCGAGGACGCGCGGCTCGGCGACGTCTCGTTCGGCATCGTGCACGAGCTCAAGGCCGACCAGCGGTTCTGGGCCGGGCGCGGTCAGGGAGCGCACGCCGAGACCGCGTCCGGGAACCCGATCAAGCTGCGGCTATCCCAGAACACCGAACTACCCACCATGTTCTGGACCGCCGGGACGCGCGGGCGGCCGTTGCTGCCGACGAGCGTGGTTCTCGAGGAACTTGTCGACGGCTGCAGCCTCAGCGGTGGCTACTTCGATCTCGGCTCGGCCGCGTTCAACATGACCCGCCTCGTGACCGGGCAACTCGACGCGTACGTCGACGTCGGTCGCCGGATTGTCGACGAATGCCCGGCGACGGAAGCCGCGTTCCTGGCCGTCGGCGAAGGATCGATCACCACGAACTTCCCCTATGACGTCGCCGCCGCGATGCTGATCGTGCGCGAGGCCGGGGGACTCGTCACCCTCGCCGACGGCCGCCCGCTCGACCACCATCCCGCGGTCGGCTCGTCGCGGGCGCATGGGCTGGCCGTCCTGGCGGCGGCGAACGCCGGGCTGCACGCCAGCCTCCTGACCGCCCTGGACCGCGGGATGCATCGTCTCCGGGAGTGGGTGGGGAGAGGCCGAGGCGGCGCCGGCGAGGCCGGACGGTAGAGTGCGCGCGGATCTCGCCGACGCAGGAGCAGTCAGGTGATCGTCGTCATCGTCGTCATAGCGCTCGTCGTCCTCTTCGTCCTCGCGCTCATCGTCATCTACAACGGCCTCGTCCGTCAGCGGAACCGGATCGACAATGCGTGGTCGCAGATCGACGTCCAGCTCAAGCGGCGCTACGACCTCATCCCGAACCTGGTCGAGACGGTGAAGGGCTATGCCGCCCACGAGCGTCAGGTCTTCGAGAACGTCACGCAAGCTCGCGCGAACGCCATCAACGCCCAGGGCCCGGCGCAGCAGGCGGAGGCCGAGAACGTCCTGAGCGGCGCGTTGAAGAGCCTGTTCGCGGTGGCCGAGGCGTACCCGGACCTCAAGGCGAACCAGAACTTCCTGTCGCTCCAAGAGGAGCTCACCTCGACCGAGGACCGCGTCGCCTATGCCCGGCAGTTCTACAACGACTCGGTGCTCTCGTATAACAACAGGCTGCAGACCTTCCCGCGCAACGTCATCGCGGGGATGTTCAACTTCGAGAAGCGCGAGTACTTCGAGGGCGAGCCGGAGGCGACGGGACCGGTCCGGGTCCAGTTCTGACCGCCCCACGCAGTTGACCGGCGGCGCGGGTTAGCGGCGCAGGCGCGAGAGGAGCGCGCTCGTGTACGAGCAGATCGCCAAGAACAAGCGGCGGACATTCCTGCTGCTGTTCTTCTTCGTCGCGCTGATCGCCGCGGCGGCGCTGGCGTTCAACTTCCTCTTGGGATTCGGGCTGGTGGGCGTGGCCTTTGCGATCGTGCTAGCGATCGCGATGGCATGGGGCTCGTACTTCTATTCGGACAAGGTCGCCCTGGCTGCCAGTCGCGCCCGCCCGGCCGAAGGGCCCGAATACCAGCGCTACCACAACCTCGTCGAGGGCCTGTGCATCGCCGCGGGCCTGCCGAAGCCGCGGCTCTTTGTGGTCGACGATCCTGCTCCCAACGCGTTCGCCACCGGACGGAACCCGAAGCACGCGGCGCTCGCCGTAACGACCGGGCTGCTCGAGAAGATGAACCGGGTGGAGCTCGAAGGTGTGATCGCGCACGAGCTCTCGCACGTCAAGAACTACGACATCCTCGTGACCACAATCGCTGTCACGGCCGTGGGAGCGATCGCGTTGCTGTCGGACCTCGGATTGCGGTTCATGTGGTTCGGTGGCAGTGATCGACGCGACCGGGCCGACAGCGGCAACCTCGGCATCATCCTCGTCATCCTCGCTTTCGCCCTGCTCGTGCTGGCTCCCTTCGTTGCCATGCTCATGCAGTTCGCGATGAATCGCCGGCGCGAGTTCCTGGCCGACGCCAGCGGCGTGCAGCTGACTCGCTACCCCCCGGGCCTCGTTGCCGCCCTCGAGAAGCTCAAGGGCGACCAGTCGGTCGTGCACCACGCGACGCGAGCCACGGCCCAGCTCTGGATCGAGTCCCCCCTCGAACGGGGTCGGGGCGGCGGCGACACCGAGGACGCCGAGGACGGCGAGGACGGGCAGCGCAAGAAGCGAGGATCGTGGTTGAACCGGGCGTTCGACACGCATCCACCGCTCGACGAGCGGATCCGGGTCCTCAAGGAGATGTAGTGCGCCGCCGTACGCCGCTGATCGCTGCGGTGGTGGCCACGCTCGTGCTCGTCGTGGCCGCATGCGGCGGCGGGGGTGGGGACTCCAAGAAGGAATCGAAGGAGGCTGCGGTCGCGCCCCTCACCGGATTGCCCGACCGGGACGGGGAGAGCCGGCGCCGGTCCGCGCTCGAGGTCAAGGTCGACAACGCGCCCCAGGGTCGCCCGCAGGCCGGTCTCGACGCCGCCGACGTCGTGTTCGAGGAAGTGGTCGAGGGGGAGATCACGCGCTTCCTCGCCGTCTACAACTCGACGTTGCCCGACACCGTGGGTCCGATCCGTTCGGTGCGGGTGACCGACGCCAACCTCGTGTGGCCACTCGGGGGCGTGTTCGCGTACTCGGGCGGCGCCGCGCCCAGCGTCGAGCGGATCCGGCAGGCACCCGTGAATGCGATCGACGAGACCGCGGGCGGAGAGGCGATGTTCCGCGAGAGCGGGCGTCCGGCCCCGCACAATCTCCTCGGGCGCCCGGACGGACTGATCGCCAAGGGCGGCAAGCCCGTGCCGCCCCGAGCGCTGTTCCAGTACCTCGCAGACAAGGAGCAACCGGCCGGTGACCCGGCGAGCGCTGCTCGCATCGGGTTCGCACCCGGATTCGACCCGACCTACACGTACGACGCGCAGTCAGGTACCTGGAAGCGGAGCCACGGCCCAACGCCGTTCACGGCGAGGTCGGGGGCGCAGATCGCGCCCACGAACGTGGTGGTGCAGTTCATGAACTACGAGGGCGGACCCGGGAACCCGACGGCCGAGGGCATGACGGTCGGTGAAGGAGAGGTCTGGGTGTTCACCGGGGGGAGGGTCGTGAAGGGCCGCTGGACACGCCCGGCGAAAGAGCAGCCCGCCAAGTACGTCGACGCGGCCGGGAAGCCCATCAAGCTCCTGCCCGGGCGCACGTGGGTGCACCTGCTGCCGGTGGGCTCGGCCGTCGACGTCACCGCGCCCCCGCCCCCGTCGACGACGGCGACCACCAGGAAGTAGGACAAGGAGCGGTCGGCGGCCGTCGTTACACTTGGCCCATGACCGACGAGCGCAGCACCGGCACGGCGCGGGTCAAGCGCGGCCTCGCCGAGATGCTGCGCGGCGGCGTGATCATGGACGTCGTCACGGCGGAGCAGGCCAAGATCGCCGAGGACGCGGGCGCGGTCTCGGTGATGGCGCTCGAGCGGGTGCCCGCCGACATCCGGCGTGACGGCGGCGTCGCCCGCATGAGCGACCCGGCGACGATCGAGGCGATCCAGCAGGCCGTCACGATCCCGGTGATGGCGAAGTGTCGCATCGGCCACTTCGCCGAGGCGCAGGTGCTCGAGGCGCTCGGCGTCGACTACATCGACGAGAGCGAGGTGCTCACCCCGGCCGACGACGCCCACCACGTCGACAAGTGGGCGTTCACCGTGCCGTTCGTGTGCGGCGCGACGAGCCTGGGCGAGGCGCTGCGCCGGGTCTCCGAGGGCGCGTGCATGATCCGCTCGAAGGGGGAGGCGGGGACAGGCAACATCGTCGAGGCCGTCCGGCACCTGCGGTCGATCCTCGGCGACATCCGCAAGCTCACCGTGGCCGACGAGGCCGAGCTGTTCGCGGCGGCCAAGGAGCACCGGGCACCGGTCGAGCTCGTGCGCGAGGTGGCAGAGCGGGGCGAGCTGCCCGTTCCCCTGTTCTGCGCCGGCGGCATCGCCACGCCCGCAGACGCGGCGCTGGTCATGCAGCTGGGCGCGCAAGCGGTGTTCGTGGGTAGCGGCATCTTCAAGAGCACCGACCCGGCTACACGGGCGAAGGCGATCGTCGAGGCCACGACGCACTACGCCGACGCGGCCATCGTCGCCAAGGTCTCTCGTGGGCTGGGCGAAGCGATGCGGGGCGAGGAGATCGACCAGCTCGACGTGAAGCTCGCCGAGCGAGGCTGGTGACGGTGGCGCACGACCGGGTCCCTCCAGGTCATGAAGGCCGGCGTTCTCGCGCTCCAGGGGGCGTTTCGCGAGCATCGTGAGGTGCTCGACGCGCTCGGCGTCGACGCGGTCGAGGTTCGTGTCCCCCAACAGCTGGGTGGGCTCGACGCTCTGTTCATGCCGGGCGGCGAGTCGACGACGATCACGAAGCTCCTCGAGACGTCGGGGCTGCGGGAGCCGCTGCGGGCGGAGCTCACGGAGGGGTTGCCGGTGTTCGGGACGTGCGCCGGTCTGATCCTCCTCGCCCGCGACGTCCGCGATGCGGGTGACAACGGGTACCCGTCGGCGCTCGGGGCGCTGGACTGCACGGTGACGCGCAATGCCTACGGACGCCAGCGCGAGTCGTTCGAGACGCGCCTGGCAGTCGGCGGGATCGATGGCGGTTTCCCCGGCGTGTTCATTCGCGCCCCCGTGATCGATCGCGTCGGGAATGCGGTCGAGGTGCTCGCCGAGCACGAGGGCCGTCCCGTTCTGATCCGCCGAGCCTCCGTATGGGGCGCGACATTCCACCCGGAGCTGTCGGGCGACCTGCGGCTCCACCAACGATTTCTTGCCGAGGTAACACCGCGGTGACGGCGGCTTTGCTGACCGTCACCGCAGAGCCGGAGCTTGCGACGGCGCCAAAGGAGAAGCCGTGAGTGGTCATTCCAAGTGGCATTCGATCAAGCACCGCAAGGGCGCGGCCGATAAGGCGCGGGGAAAGCTCTTCGCCAAGCTCATCAAGCAGATCGAGGTCGCGGCCCGTGAGGGCGGTGGTGACCAAGAGGGCAACCCCACGCTGCGCACGATGGTGCAGAAGGCCCGCGACAACTCCGTGCCCGTGGACACCATCGAGCGGGCGATCAAACGCGGCACGGGAGAGCTCGAGGGTGTGCGGTACGAGGCCGCGAGCTACGAGGGGTACGCGCCGAACGGCGTCGCCGTGTACGTCGAAACCCTCACCGACAACCGCAACCGCACCGGCCAGGAGATCAAGAACACGTTCGTCCGCCACGGCGGGTCGCTCGCCGAGCCGGGCGCGGTGGCGTGGCAGTTCCAACGCAAGGGCGTGATCCTGATCGAGAAGCGGGACGCCACTGAGGACGACCTCATGCTGGCCGCGCTCGACGCCGGCGCCGAGGACATCGTCGACGAAGGAGACACCTGGCGGATCACGACGGCACCGACCGATCTCCACGCCGTGCGCAGCGCCCTCGAGGCCGCGTCGATCCCGTTCACGAGCGCCGATCTCACGATGCTGCCGACGCAGACGGTCCCGCTGACCGACGAGGCGGCGGCGCGTGGAGTTCTGCGGCTGATCGACGCCCTCGAAGAGCACGACGACGTCCAAGCCGTGTTCGCGAACTTCGACATCCCGGACGACGTGCTCCAGGCCGTCCTCGCGTAACAGTCTGATGGACATCGACCGGGCGCGGCAGTTCCTACGCGAGAACCACCGCGCCGTCATCGCGACGCGCCGCGCCGGCGGGGATGCTCAGCTTTCGCCCGTCCTGTGCGCGCTCGACTCCGCCGGCCGGGTCTGCGTCAGCACCCGCGAGACCGCCATGAAGGTGAAGAACCTACGTAGGGATCCTCGCGTCTCGTTGTGCGTCCTCAACGACGGGTTCTTCGGCGAGTGGATCCAGGTCGACGGAACCACCGAGGTCGTGTCGCTGCCGGAGGCGATGGAGCTGCTCGTGGAGTACTACCGGTCGGTCGCAGGTGAGCATCCGGACTGGGACGAGTACCGCAGCGCGATGGAGCGCGAACGCCGCGTCCTCGTCCGGATCGACATCGAGCGCGCCGGCCCCGACCGCAGCGGATAGCAGCGTCGGAGGGTTAGAGTCCGCGCTCGTGCAAATCAAAGTCGCCGTGAACGGTGCCCAGCACAGCCACGACGTGGAGCCTCGCCTCTTGCTCGTCCAGTACCTGCGCGAGGTCGTCGGGCTCACCGGCACGAAGATTGGATGCGACACGTCCTCGTGCGGCGCGTGCACCGTGCTCGTGGACGGCGAGTCGGTGAAGTCGTGCACGATACTTGCAGTGCAGGCCGACGGATCCGATGTCACCACCGTCGAGGGCCTCGCGGCCGGCGACGAATTTCATCCCGTGCAGGCCGCGTTCCACGAGCACCACGCGCTGCAGTGCGGCTTCTGCACGGCAGGCATGCTCATGGCCACGGTGTCGTTGCTCGATGAGATCCCGAACCCGACCGAGCGCGACATCCGGCTCGGCCTCGAGGGAAACCTGTGTCGTTGCACCGGCTACCACAACATCGTGCAGGCGGTGCTGGCGGCGGCGGAGAAGCGCCGGTGATCCCGGCGTCGTTCGACTACGTGCGAGCGGGGTCGGCGGAGGAGGCGGTCGCGGCACTGGGCGAGCACGGCGATGACGCCAAGCTTCTGGCGGGCGGGATGTCGCTGCTGCCGCTCATGAAACTCCGGCTCGCGACGCCGGCGATCCTCATCGATGTCGGTCGTGTACGCGAGCTGTCGTACATCCGCGACGCGGGCGAACACCTCGCCGTGGGCGCGCTCACGAGACATCGTGACCTCGAGACCAACGACCTCCTCGCCGAACAGTGCGCGGCGCTGCGCGCCGTGGCGGCCGAAGTCGGTGACAACCAAGTGCGGCACCGCGGCACCGTCGGCGGCTCCGTCGCGCACGGCGACCCGGCGTCGGACCTGCCCGCGCTGCTGGCGCAGGGCGCGTCTCCCGCAGACGCGGCCCAGCGCGCCGCCGAAGGTACCGACCCACCCGGCGACCTCAACGCGACACCCGACTACCGCGAGCATCTCGCGCGCGTCCTCGTCCGGCGCGCGCTCGAAGCCGCGTCAGCTTGACCGGGGCATCGAACAATCCCGACGTCGCGGTCGCGGTGCTGGCCGCCGGCGGTGGCTCCCGCCTGGCGTCCGAGGTGCCGAAGCCGCTGGCCGAGCTGCGCGGTCGTCCGCTCGTGTCGTGGGCGCTCGACGCCGCGACCGCCAGTGGGCTGCGCCCGGTCGTCCTCGTGGTCGGACACCGTGGGGAAGCGGTGACGCGGGTCGCGCCGGAGGGCGTGGTCGTGGTGCGCTCGCGGCGGTGGCGACGGGGCATCGCGCGATCCCTGCGTGCCGCGCTCGAGGCCCTCGACCCGTGGGCGCGGGTGGGCGCGGTGTGCGTCGGCCTCGCCGACCAACCGTTCGTGGGTCCGGATGCGTACCGCCGGCTCGCCGGCGCCTACGAAGGTGGCGCGACGCTGGCGGTCGCGACGTATCGCGGGAAGCGAGGCAACCCCGTGCTCCTGGCCCGGTCGCTCTGGCCCGAGGCGCACCGCCTGGACGGCGACGTGGGTGCCCGCGCCCTGATGGATGATCGTGACGTCGCCGAAATCGACTGCACGGCCACCGGCGACCCGAACGACGTCGATACGCTCGACGACCTGGGCGAGGCCGAACGGCGCTTGGAGGCGACATGAAGCTGGAGAACGAGTTCCGGGTCGACGTGCCGGTGGAGCAAGCGTGGCGTGTTCTGCTCGACGTCGAGCGCATCGCCCCGTGCATGCCCGGCGCGCAACTCGAGGAAATCGAGGGCGACGAGTATCGGGGGATCGTGAAGGTGAAGGTCGGTCCCATCACCGCGCAGTACAAGGGAGCGGCGCGAATCACCGAGGTCGACGAGACGAACCATCGGGCCGTCATTCGCGCCGAAGGCCGTGACACCCGGGGTCAGGGGAACGCTTCGGCGACCGTGACCGCGACGCTGCAATCCGATGGCGAGGGCACCCACGTCAGCATCGACAGCGACGTGACGATCACCGGCAAGGTGTCACAGTTCGGACGGGGCGTGATCGCCGACGTCTCCGAGAAGCTCCTCGACCAGTTCGTCGCCTGCCTCGAGCGCGACGTGCTCTCGGGTCCGGAGAACGGGCCGACGTCGACGAAGGCGCGCCCGGCCGCGAGCGAGAACGCGCCGAGCCCGGCTGCCCGCACGATCGACGCTCCGGAGGCGGAGCCTGTCGATCTCCTGCGCGCCGCGGGCGCACCGGTGTTGAAGCGAGTGATCCCGGTCGCGGCGGTGGTCATCGTGATCGTTGTGGTCGTGCTGATCCTGCTCTTGCGTTGATGCGTATCTGAGCGACGCCTGGCGTCGTTGAGCAGAAATCGAGCTTCGCCGTCTGCTTGTCCATCGAGACCCGGCGAGGGTCCACCACCGTCGGGGGCCGCCCCGGTAGCGTCGAACCCGTGTTCGATCCGGAGGGGCCGGTGCTGGGCATCGACCCTGGCGTCTCGCGCTGCGGATACGGCGCCGTCGCCTCGCGTCGAGGAGGCGCGCTCGGCGTAGCGGCCTTCGGGGTCGTCCGGACCCCCCGGTCGGCGCCGCTGCCGGAGCGGCTGGCGCTCCTCGCCGTCGAGCTCGACCGGTTGGTCCGCGACCTGCGGCCTTCGGCCCTGGCCGTCGAGCGTGTGCTGTTCCAGGCCAACACGCGCACGGCGATGTCGGTCGGCCAGGCCAGCGGGCTCGCGCTGGCGGTCGCGGGCCGGGCCCGGGTCCCGGTGTTCCACTACAGCCCCAACGAGGTGAAGCTCGCCGTCACCGGTGACGGCCGGGCCGACAAGGCACAGGTGCAGCTGATGGTGGCGCGGCTGCTCGCCCTGGCTCAGGCGCCGCGCCCCGCCGACGCCGCCGACGCGCTCGCGTTGTGCGTCTGTCACCTCGGCTCGACCGGGCTGCGCACCGCGGTCGGCGAGCAGGTGCGGGTCGTCGACGGCTTGTCCCGAGCCGTCGCGGCGGCGGTCGCCAAGGAGGGAGACCGGTGATCGGCTCGGTTCGGGGCGAGGTGATCGAGCGCGTCGCCGGCGGCGAGGTGCTCGTCGAGGTGAATGGTGTCGGCTATCGCGTGCTGGTCCCGCTCAGCGCCATCCCCGGGCTCGAGCCGGGCTCCGCCGCCTTCCTGTTCACGCACTTGCACGCGCGAGAAGACGCGATGACGCTGTACGGCTTCCCGACCCGCGACGAGCGCGACACCTTCGAGGTGCTCATCGGGGCGAGCGGCGTCGGGCCGAAGCTCGCGCTCGCCATCTTGTCGGTGCATTCACCGGGTGTGCTGCGCCGAGCACTGCTCGACGACGATCTCGACGCGCTGACACTCGTGCCCGGGGTGGGGAAGCGCACGGCGCAGCGGTTGCTCGTCGAGCTGAAGGCGCGCCTCGAGGTGCCGAGCCTCGATCCCGCCGATACCGCCGCCGCGTCATCGTCGGCGCGTGCCGAGGTGCGGACCGCGCTGGCCGGGTTGGGATACCAGGCCGACGAGGTGCGCGAAGTGCTGGGGCAGCTGCCCGACGACGGGCCCGTCGAGGACCTGCTGCGCGACGCGCTGAAGCTGCTGGCGGTGAGCCGTGTCTGACCAGGAGCTGCTGAGCCCGGCCGCCGACCCGGTCGAGCGGGCCGAGGAGACCACGCTCCGCCCTCGGCGGCTCTCCGAGTTCGTGGGCCAGGAACGCCTCAAGGAGCACCTCGAGATCCTTCTCGGCGCCGCGAAACAGCGGGGGCAAGCCGTCGACCACCTCCTGTTCGCGGGCCCGCCCGGCACCGGGAAGACCTCCCTGTCGGGCATCGTCGCCGCCGAGCTCGGCGTCGGCCTGCGCATCACCAGCGGCCCTGCGCTCGAGCGCGCCGGCGACCTCGCCGCCATCCTCACGAACCTCGACGACGGCGACGTCCTCTTCATCGACGAGGTCCATCGGCTGCCGCGCACGGTCGAGGAGGTCCTCTACCCGGCGATGGAGGACTTCCAGCTCGACATCGTGATCGGCAAGGGACCGTCGGCGCGTTCGATCCGGCTGGAGCTGCCGCGCTTCACTCTCGTCGGCGCGACAACTCGCACCGGGCTGATCACCGGCCCGCTGCGGGACCGTTTCGGGCTCGTCGCCCGCCTCGACTACTACGAGCCCCACGACCTCGTCACCATCCTGGAGCGCGCCGCCGGCATCCTGGGGGTGCCGGTGGCGCCCGAAGGCGCGAGCGAGATCGCCGGCCGCGCCCGCGGCACACCTCGCGTCGCCAACCGCTTGCTCAAGCGCGTGCGCGACTTCGCCGAGGTGCGCGGCGACGGCAGCGTGTGCGCGGAGACCGCCCGGGCGGCGCTGGCGCTGTTCGAAGTCGACGAGCGCGGACTCGACAAGGTCGACCGCTCGATCCTCACCGCGCTCTGCCAGACGTTCGGCGGTCAGCCCGTCGGGCTCAACACCCTCGCCGTCGCGGTGAGCGAGGAGGCCGACACCGTCGAAGACGTATACGAGCCCTACCTCCTCAAGGAGGGACTGCTCCAACGGACCCCGCGTGGCCGGGTCGCGACGCCGGCGGCGTTCGCGCACCTCGGCCTGGACGCGCCGACGACTGCAGGCGCAACCGGCCCGAGCCTGTTCGAGCCCTGACGTCGCAGTCCGCCGACGGGGAAGCCGGAAGCCCTTCCGCTACCATCGCTTTTCGGTTCCGGACCACCCGTTACCAACACACGATGATCGCTCTCCTGTATCTCGGCATTCTCGTCGTCGCGTTCCTCCTGCTGATCGTGCGGCCGCAGCGCAGGCAGATGGCCGCGCACCGCGCGCTCGTCGCGGCGCTGCGGGTCGGTGACGAGGTCGTGACCTCCGGCGGGATCTACGGGACCATCCGGGGCCTCGACGAGCAAGCCGTCGACCTGGAGGTCGCGCCAGGGGTCATGCTGCGCGTCGCTCGCGGTGCAATCGCGCAGCGCGTCGAGCCTCTCGAGGAGTCCATCGACGACAGCGGCGACGACGGCGGCGACGAACGCCCGCTCACCTGACTGTGCGCCGATACGTCGTCTACGTCGTCGCGAGCGTCGCGGTCGTCGTGATCGCGCTCGCCGCGACGATCTTCGTCGGCAACGAGCCCGTGCTCGGCCTCGACCTGCAGGGAGGCATCTCCGTCCGGCTGTTCCCCGCCGGCAACCCGAGCTCGTCGTCTCTCGACACGGCCAAGGACATCATCGACCGGCGCGTCAACGGGCTCGGCGTGTCCGACGCCGAGGTGGCACGCGAGGGCGACAACATCGTCATCAACCTTCCCGGCGTCAAGGACCGCGACAAGGCCAAGCGGCTGGTGGGCCGCACCGCCGAGCTGCGCTTCCGACCCGTGATTGCCGAGGTCCCGCCCGAGGCGAAGCAGGCCCCACCAGCCAACGACGCCGCGAAGGCAGCGATCGCGGCGTGCGATCCCGGCGCGCTGCAACAAGCCGCCCCGAACCCCGCGCAGCTGCCGAACACCACAGCCGCTGACGACAAAGTGGACGCCTGCGTGCTGCTCCCCGGTCGCCAGCAGGAGAAGCAGCAGGTGCGCTACCTCCTCGGCCCAACCGCCCTCAGCGGGAAGGACGCTTCGGGGGCGAAATCGCGGTTCTCGCAGGGTCAGGGGTACGCGGTGGAGCTCAACCTGAAGGGCTCGGGCTCGGACAAGATCAACGCGCTGGCCCGTGAGGCGTTCTCGAAGCCGCCGCCCCAGAACCAGATGGCGATCGTGCTGGACGGTGTGGTCCAGTCCGCCCCTCGGTTCCAGACCGCCGACTTCGGCAGCGGCCCGGTCGAGATCACCGGCAGCTTCACGCAGGGCGAGGCCGGTGACCTGGCTAGCATCCTGCAGTACGGCGCCTTGCCGGTGAAGTTCGACGAGAAGCAGCAGACCGTCGAGAGCGTTTCTCCCACGCTGGGAAGCGACCAACTCAGGTCGGGCATCGCGGCCGGCCTCGTGGGCCTGGCGCTGGTCGCTCTTTACATGCTCCTCTATTACCGCCTGCTTGGCGTCGTGGTGATCCTCGGCCTGGGCCTGAGCGCGGGCGCAACGTACGCCCTTGTTGCTTACCTGAGTAACTCGGGCTTCAACCTCACGCTGACGCTCGCCGGCGTGACCGGCCTCATCGTCTCGGTCGGCATCACGGTCGACTCGTACGTCGTGTACTTCGAGCGCCTCAAGGACGAGGTCCGCAGCGGGAAGAGTGTCCGTTCGTCGGTCGACCGAGGCTTCAGCCGCGCGTTTCGCACGATCTTGGCGGCCGACCTCGTCTCGCTCATCGGCGCCGGCGCCCTGTACTTCCTCGCGTCGGGCTCGGTGAAGGGGTTCGCGTTCTTCCTCGGGCTGTCGACCGTGCTCGACCTCGCCGTCGCCTACTTCTTCATGCATCCGCTCGTGGTGCTCCTGGCACGACGGCGCCAGCTCGTGCGTGTGCCCGTCGTCGGGATCGCGTCTGGCCTCGACGCGAAGGAGGCACCGGCGTGAGCCCCCGGCCCGACGGCCGGCGCCACACGCTGGCCGACTTCTACCACGAGCGCACCAACTTCGACTTCACCGGTCGTCCGTGGCGCTGGCTGATCCTGTCGGGCACGTTGATCCTGATCGCCGTCATCGCATTGTCCACCCGTGGCCTCAACCTCGGCATCGACTTCGAGGGCGGCACGTCGTGGCAGGTGCCCGTCAACGGCAAGTCCGCCTCGGTCGGCGACGTTCGAGACGTCGTCAAGCCGTTCGGCTTGACGGACGCGAAGGTCCTGGTGCTCAAGGGCGATTCGGGGACCTCGGTGCGGGTCCAGTCGAAGGACGTCAATCCGAACGCGGAGGGCAACGTCACCGACGCGCTGGCGAAGTACGGCGGGGTCCAGCGAAGCGACGTGAGCGTCAGCACGGTCGGCCCGACGTTCGGCGATCAGGTGCGCAACAACGCCGTCAAAGCCCTCATCGTGTTCTTCGGCCTGATCGCCCTGTACCTGTCCCTTCGCTTCGAGTGGAAGATGGCTGCCGCCGCGCTCGTGGCAGTGGTGCACGACATCATCATCACCGTCGGTGTCTATGCCCTGACCGGCTTCGAGGTGACCCCGGCCACGGTCGTCGCGTTCCTCACGATCCTCGGGTTCTCCCTCTATGACACGGTCGTGGTTTTCGACAAGGTGAAGGAGAACGTGTCGACCCTCGGCACCGTCCGCGGGGACTCGTACTCGAAGATGGTGAACCGCTCGATGAACCAGGTGCTGATGCGGTCCATCAGCACTTCGTTCGTCGCCGTGCTTCCCGTCGCGTCGCTCTTGTTCGTCGGAGCGGGGCTGTTCGGAGCAATCGCGCTTCGTGACTTCGCACTGGCGCTGTTCGTGGGCCTCTTGACCGGTGCGTACTCGTCGATCTTCGTGGCCACGCCTCTGCTCGCGTGGTGGAAGGAGCGGGAGCCACGGAACCGTTCGTTGCGCGAGCGGTCGGCGGCCCAGCTGGCCAGGGCCGAAGCCCCGGCGCAGGAAGAGCCGGCGCCCGAGCCCCAGCCCGAACCGGAGCCGGAACCGGCCGGCGCGAGCGTGCCCGCGTCGGCGCCGGCGCGGCCGGCCGCGCGGCGTCCTCCCGGTGGGACCGAGCCGAGCACGCGCGCGCCTCGTCCGCGCCAGCAACGACGGCGCAAACGACGCTAAACGGACCTGCGCTCTGGCTGAGGGCCGCCAAGTACGATCTCATTATGAGTACCGAGCCTCGGGTCGAGGTACGTCCCGACCGGCGCTCGGTGCTGCCCTGGCGGCGACATCACGTCGACGTCGAGGTCGCGCCGCTCATCGCCGCGTTCAAGGAGCGGCATCGGAAGGCGGAGACCGGGCTCATCGAGCGTGCCTTCGAGGTCGCCCGGCAGGCCCACGCCGACCAGGTCCGGCGGTCGGGGGAGCCCTACATCGCCCACCCGCTGGGAGTCGCGATGATCCTCGCCGACCTCGGTCTGGACGACGTCACGATCGCGGCCGCTCTCCTCCACGACGCCGTCGAGGACACCGCGATCACGAGCGAAGACCTCGAGAAGGAATTCGGTCCCGACGTCGCCGCGATCGTGGACGGGGTCACCAAGCTCGATCGGCTCCAGTTCGACTCGAAGGAAGAGCAGCAGGCGGCCTCGCTGCGGAAGATGGTCGTGGCGATGGCCAAGGACATTCGGGTTCTACTGATCAAGCTCGCCGACCGGCTCCACAACATGCGCACGATCGGCTCGCTGCCGGAGTCGAAGCAGCAGCGGATCGCCCAGGAGACCCTCGACATCTATGCGCCGCTCGCGCACCGGCTCGGCATCGCCGACGTGAAGTGGCAACTGGAAGACCTCGCGTTCGCGGTGCTGCACCCGAAGCGCTACACCGAGATCGAGCAGATGGTGACGACGCGCGCGCCCGAACGAGACGAGTACCTGGAGCTCGTTCTCAACGAGCTTCGGACGCGGCTGGCCGCGTTGCGAATCAACGCCGACGTGCGCGGGCGACCGAAGCACTACTGGTCGATCTACGAGAAGATGGTCGTCCGGGGCAAGGAGTTCGACGACGTGCAAGACCTCGTCGGCGTGCGCGTCGTCGTCGAGTCGGTGAAGGACTGCTACGCCGCGCTCGGCTCGATCCACGCGATGTGGAAGCCCGTGCAGGGTCGCTTCAAGGACTACATCGCGATGCCGAAATTCAATCTCTACCAGTCGCTGCACACGACGGTCGTCGGCCCGCAGGGAAAGCCGGTGGAGGTGCAGATCCGCACCGACGAGATGCACCGCCGCGCCGAATACGGCGTCGCCGCGCACTGGGGCTACAAGGAGAAAGACGCATCCGCCAAGGACATGGCGTGGCTCGAACGGATGGTCGACTGGCAGCAGGAGACGGCCGACCCGAACGAGTTCATGGAGTCCCTGAAGGTCGACCTCGAACAAGACGAGGTCTTCGTCTTCACGCCGAAGGGAAAGGTAATCACCCTCGCGGCCGGGGCCACGTCGGTCGACTTCGCGTACGCCATCCACACCGAGGTCGGCCATCGCTGTATCGGCGCCAAGGTGAACGGGCGGCTCGTGCCGCTCGACTCTGCTCTGGCGTCGGGCGACACAGTGGAGGTCTTCACGAGCAAGGTCGAGGGCGCCGGCCCCAGCCGGGACTGGCTCCAGTTCGTGAAGACGCCGCGCGCCCGCAGCAAGATCCGCCAGTGGTTCTCACGCGAACGGCGTGAGGACGCCATCGAGACGGGGCGGGAGGAGCTGGTGAAGGCGCTGCGCAAGGCAGGCCTCCCGGTGCAGAAGCTCGCACGATCGTCGGCGCTGGCGCACGTCGTCGAGACCATGAGCTACGCGGACGTCGATGCGTTGTACGCCGCCATCGGTGAAGGTCATGTCTCGCCGAGCACCGTTGTGCAGCGCGTCCAACGCGAGCTCCGAGGCGGCGAGGAGCAGCTGCCTGTCACCGCCCGCCGGCCGCCGCGCGCGTTGCGCCGTGGCACGGGCGGCGTTCACGTCGAAGGCCTCGACGACGTCATGGTCCGGCTCTCGCGCTGCTGCACGCCGGTGCCGGGCGACGAGATCATGGGATTCGTGACGCGTGGGCGCGGCGTGTCGGTGCACCGCACCGATTGCGCCAACGCCGCCGGGCTGGCGGCGGAGGCCCATCGTGTGATCGAGGTCGACTGGGACCGCGATGCGCCGTCGACGTACGTCGTCTCCATCGAGGTGGAGGCGCTCGACCGCTCGCGTCTGCTCCGGGACGTCGCCCAGGCGCTGTCCGAGCACCACGTCAACATCCTCGCTTGCACGTCGCAGACGTCGAGCGACCGGGTGGCCAAGCTGCGATTCGATTTCGAGCTTGCTGATCCCAGCCACCTCGAGTCGATCCTCGCGGCCGCGAAGCGCATCGACTCGGTGTACGACGTCTACCGAGTGCTGCCCGGCAAAGCGCGCACATAACGCTCCCCGGTCCGTCGCGAGACGGCCGGTACGATGCCGCAGTGCCGCGAGGAGACGCTGCCGACGCTTACCGCACGCCGATCGGCACGCACGACGTGCTTCCGCCCGAATCGGCGCGCTGGACCGAGCTCGTCCGGGCCTTCGCCGAGCGCGCACGCCGGTTCGGTTACGACCTGATCGTCACGCCGGTCTTCGAGCACGCCGAGGTGTTCAAGCGCCTCGGCGAGTCGACGGACGTCGTCAGCAAGGAGATGTACGAGTTCACGGACCGTGGCGGCCGGCGGCTCGCGCTCCGGCCCGAAGGCACCGCGCCCGTCGTCCGGGCGTACGTCCAGCACAAGAAGCACGGACCCTGGAAGGTCTGGTACCTGGCGCCCCTGTTCCGCTACGAGCGTCCGCAGAAGGGCCGGTACCGGCAGCACTGGCAGCTCGGCGTCGAGGTCCTGGGCCTCGACGACCCCGACGTGGACGTCGAGGTGATCGCCTTCGGGCACGGGCTGCTGCGCGAGCTCGGCCTGCTCTCGCGCACCACGCTGCTGCTCAACTCGATGGGCGACCGCGGCAGCCGCGCCGAGTACGTCGACGTACTTCGGGACTATCTGCTCGAGCACGGCGACAAGCTGGGCGAGGAGTTCCGGGAGCGGGTGGAGATGAACCCCCTACGGGTGCTCGATTCGAAGCGCGAAGACTGGCAGGACGTGATCGAGCGGGCGCCGCAGCTCACCGAGCATCTCAGCGACAAGTCGCGCGAGCACTTCGAGCAGGTGCAGCGGGGCCTGGACGAGCTCGGCATCCACTACGAGCTCGCGCCGCGCCTGGTGCGCGGCTTCGACTACTACACGAGCACGACGTTCGAGTTCGTGAGCGACGCACTCGACGCGGCGCAGAACGCGGTCCTCGGCGGCGGCCGGTACGACAACCTCGTCGAGGAGATGGGCGGGCAGCCGACCCCGGGGATCGGCTTCGGGCTCGGCATCGAGCGCTTGCTCATCGTGGCCGACGCGGTCGGAGCGCTTCCGCCGGCCGAGACGCGCCTCGACGCGTTCGTCGTCGACGGCCTCACCCGGGGGCGGGAGGCGCTGGCCTTGACCCAGGAGCTGCGCGAGGCGGGGTTGCGCGTCGATCGCGCGTATGGCAACCGTTCCGTCTCGGCACAGTGGAACGCGGCCGACCGCGCCGGCGCGGCGTTCGGGGTCATGCTTGCGCCCGAGGAGTTCAGCCGTGATCAGCTCGCGGTCAAGGACCTCCGCACCGGCCAGCAGGTCGAGGTGCCGAGAGAGCAGGTCGTCGCGTGGTTGCGCGCCCATCGCGAGTTCGACCGATGATGCGCACGCACCGGTGCGGCGACCTGCGCGCCGAGCACATCGGGGAGAAGGTGACGCTGTGTGGATGGGTCGCGACGCGGCGAGATCACGGCGGCGTCGTCTTCGTCGACCTGCGGGACGCCGCCGGGATCGTGCAGGTCGTCGTCGACCCGGACGCAGTGGACGGCGACGACCCGCATCAACTGCGCGCCGAGTACGTCGTCCGCGTCGAAGGCGAGGTGCGGCATCGACCCGAGGGCACGGTGAACCCGGATCTGGCGACGGGGGAGATCGAGGTGGCCGTGACGCGTCTCGAGGTACTCAACCCGGCCGAGCCGTCACCCATCCCGCTCGAACGTGTCGAGGCCGACGAGGTGCTTCGTCTCAAGTACCGGTACCTCGACCTGCGACGCGACCGGATGCAGCGCAACCTGCGGCTGCGAGCGACGGTGAATGCGGCAATGCGTCGCTCGATGATCGACCAGGAGTTCGTCGAGATCGAGACGCCGATGCTGATCGCGTCGACGCCGGAGGGCGCCCGAGACTTCGTCGTCCCGTCGCGGCTGCAACCTGGCTCGTTCTACGCCCTGCCGCAGAGCCCGCAGTTGTTCAAGCAGCTGCTGATGGTCGGCGGATTCGATCGCTACTTCCAGATCGCCCGCTGCTTGCGTGACGAGGACCCCCGCGCCGACCGGCAGTTCGAGTTCATGCAGTACGACATGGAGATGAGCTTCGCCGACGGCGAGGACGTGATAACGATCGTCACCGAAGCGGCGCAGGCGGCGGTCGAGGCGGTGCGAGGCGAGCGGGCGCCGGAGTTCCGGCGCATGACGTGGCACGAGTCGATGGACCGCTTCGGCGTCGACAAGCCCGACACGCGTTTCGGCCTCGAGCTCGTCGACGCGACCGAGGTGTTCGAGGCGACGGAGTTCCGCGCCTTCCAACGCGAGGCGGTCAAAGGCATTCGCGTGCCGGGAGAAGGCGATATAGGGCGCGGTCGCCTGGACGCGCTCATCGAGCGCGCCAAGCAGCTGGGGGCGGCCGGCCTGGTATGGATGCGCGTGGGGGAGCGAGGCTCCCTCGACTCACCGGTGGCCAAGTTCCTGTCGGAAGCGGAGCAGCTCGGTGTGATCGATGCGTTCGGCGCCACCGCCGGCGACTTGTTGCTGCTCGTGGCGGGCGACCGCCGTGTCGTCAACGCCGTGCTGGGGCAATTGCGCCTCGAGCTCGCCCGCCCAGCCGCGTCGGAGGGCGGCCTGCAGTTCGTCTGGGTCGTCGACTTCCCGTTGTTCGAGGGAATCGCCGACGACGGCACGCCGATCCCCGCGCACCATCCGTTCACGATGCCGCACCCCGACGATCTCGATCTCCTGACGTCGGCAACCGGCGCCGAGCTCTTGCAGGTGCGATCGCTGTCGTACGACCTCGTCGTCAATGGTTGGGAGCTCGGCTCGGGCAGCGTGCGAATCCATTCGCCCGAGATCCAACAGCAGGTGTTCTCGCTCCTCGGGATCACTCCCGAACAGGCGCGGGCGCGCTTCGGGTTCCTGCTCGACGCGTTCCGCTACGGCGCGCCACCGCACGCCGGCTTCGCGCTGGGCACCGACCGCTTCGCCGCGGTGCTCGCAGGCGAGGAGAACATCCGGGAGGTCATCGCCTTCCCGAAGACCCAGTCCGGCAGCGACCCCCTCACCGGCGCCCCCACCCCCCTCGACCCCGCCCAACTGCGCGAGCTCGGCCTCGAGGTTCGCAAGCGCCCCACCTAAGACCCGTTGGGTCGCAAACCGGTGCTAGGCGCGGGGTTTCCGACCCAACGCGTGGACGGGAGGCGTAGCCGTCACACCCCCGCGCCACGATGTCGGCATGTCACGTGAGGTCGCCATCGCCGCGTGCGCGGAGCGTCAACATGCGCTCGTCACGCTCGACCAGGCTCGAATGCATGGGTTCAGCGATGACGCCACCCGTCGCTGCGTCGAGAGCGGCCGGTGGCGGCGCATTAGGCACGGTGTGTATCTCGTCAACGGGGCCCCAGAGACCTGGGAGCAGGCGGCGCTAGCTGTTGTGCTCGCCTCGGGCAGCGAAGCAGTGGCGTCGCACTCCACAGCTGGCGTCCTGTGGGGCCTGCCGAACGTGCTGCACGAGGTCACGTTCGAG
>JBKOWY010000057.1:0-8329 GCA_046724655.1 Actinomycetota bacterium | reverse complement strand
CCGCTCCCCTCGAGGAAGGGCCTCACAACCATGCACCTCTCCCGCAGGCTGTCGGTCCTGGCTGTGCTGGCAGTCGTCGGTGGCCTCGTTGCCCCGACCGCGATCGCAGGCGCCGCGCCCGAGCAGGACCGCGTCACGCTCCGGCTGGGCTACTTCCCCAACGTCACGCATGCGACCGCGCTCGTCGGCGTCGAGAGCGGCCTGTTCCGGCAGAAGCTCGGCAGCAATGTGCAGCTCGACACGAGCGCGTTCAACGCCGGTCCTCAGGTGGTGGAGGCGCTGAACTCGGACGCGCTCGACGCCTCGTACATCGGGCCCAACCCGGCGATCAACGCATACGCGCAGTCCGACGGCCAGGCGATCAGAATCGTCTCGGGCGCGACGTCGGGGGGCGCGTTCCTCGTCGTCAAGTCGGGCATCAAGGGCGCCAAGGACCTCAAGGGCAAGAAGGTCGCCTCTCCGCAGCTCGGCAATACACAGGACGTCGCCCTGCGCACCTGGCTCAAGAAGAAGGGCCTGAAGACCACCACCGCCGGCGGCGGCGACGTGTCGATCGTGCCCCAGGAGAACGCCCAGACCCTCGACCTGTTCAAGCAGGGCGAGATCGACGGGGCGTGGGTTCCCGAGCCTTGGGCGACCCGGCTCGTACAAGAGGGCGGCGGGAAGATCCTCGTCGACGAGCGCAAGCTCTGGCCTGAAGGCCGGTACGTCACGACCCACCTGATCGTCCGCACGGAGTTCCTGAAGGATCACCCCGACGTCGTGAAGAAGTTGCTTGAAGGCCAGGTCGCGGCCAACGATCTCATCGAGAACGACTCGACGCGAGCCCAGCAGCTCGTCGGCCAGGGCATCGAGAGCGCGACCGGCAAGGCGATACCCGCCGGGCTCATCGGCGCCTCGTTCGAGAACCTCGTGTTCACGAACGACCCGATCGCCTCCTCGCTGCGCAAATCGGCGAAGGACGCCCGCGCTGCCGGGCTCCTGAAGCCCGTCGACCTGAAGGGGATCTACAACCTCAAGCTGCTGAACCAGGTGCTGAAGCAGCAAGGAGGGCCGGCGGTCAAGGCATGACGACCACCCAAACGGCCGCGATCTCTCGGGTTGAGCCCATCCGCCTGCGGGGTGCGAGCAAGGTGTACGGCCACGCCGGCGACGCGGTGCCAGCGCTGGACGCGATCTCGCTCGACGTCGCACACGGCGAGTTCGTGTGCCTGCTCGGCGCGTCGGGGTGCGGGAAGTCGACGCTGCTGAACCTCGTCGCCGGCCTCGACAACACCACCGCAGGCACAGTGGACGTGCGCGGACGCACCAGCCTCATGTTCCAGGAGGCGGCGCTGTTCCCGTGGCTCACCGCGCACGGGAACGTCGAGCTCCCGTTGAAGCTCCAGCGGGTGCCGAAGGCGAAGCGGCGGGCCCGAGTGCGCGAGCTGCTGTCGCTCGTCAACCTCGAGGGGTTCGAGCGCAAGCTCCCGCACGAGCTGTCAGGTGGCATGCGCCAGCGTGTGCAACTTGCTCGCGCCCTGGCCCAGGGCGCTGACATCCTCCTCATGGACGAGCCATTCGGCGCCCTCGACGCGATGACGCGCGACCTGCTCCACGACGAGATCGAACGCCTCTGGCGCGAGCAAGGCTTCACGATCCTGTTCGTCACCCACAACGTGCGCGAGGCCGTTCGCCTCGGCGACCGGGTCGTGCTGCTCTCGAGCCGTCCCGGGCGCGTGGTCGCCGAGTTCCCCGTCGAGATCCCGCGCCCCCGCCGGATCGAGTCGCACCCCGTTGCCGACCTCGCATCCACGATCACCGCCCGCCTGCGCGAGGAGGTGCGCCGCCATGGCGACACGTGACCTGCTCGACCAGGAGCTCTCCGGCCTCGATCACCTCGAGACCGAGTTGCCCTCCCGACCGAGCCTCGGCGCGCGCATCTGGTCGGCGGCGTGGCCCAAGTTGCTGGCGGTCGCGATCGCGCTCGTCGCGTGGCAACTCATCGTGTGGAGCGGCTGGAAGCCCGAGTACGTGCTGCCGGGGCCGCGCCGGGTGTGGGATTCGTTCGTCGAGAACTTCGGCACGAACATGGAGGCAGCGGGGACGACGCTGTCGCGCGGGTTCCGCGGTTTCGCGTTCGCCCTCGTGATCGGCACGATCATCGGCGCGCTCGTCGCCCGCAACCGCGTGCTGCGTTCCGCGATCGGCTCGATGATCACGGGACTGCAGACGATGCCGTCGGTGGCGTGGTTCCCGCTCGCGATCCTCTTGTTCAAGCTGGATGAGGGCGCGATCTTCTTCGTCGTGGTGCTCGGCGCGGCGCCGTCGATCGCCAACGGGCTCATCAGCGGTATCGACCACATCCAACCGATCCTGCTGCGCGCCGGGCGCGTGCTCGGCGCCCGGCGGTGGAGCGCGTTCCGCTACGTGGTCCTCCCCGCGGCGTTGCCGTCGTTCGTCGGCGGGCTCAAGCAGGGGTGGGCGTTCGCGTGGCGCAGCCTCCTTGCGGGTGAGCTGATCGTGCTGATCGGCGGGAGGTTCTCGCTCGGCCAGCAGCTCGACGCCAACCGTCAGCTGTCCGATTCGCCCGGCGTCATCTCCGTGATGATCGTGATCCTGGTCATCGGGATCCTCGTCGACGCGCTGCTGTTCGGGACGGCCGAGCGCTGGATCCGCCGCCGCTACGGCCTCGTCGACACAGCCGCGGCGTAGCCCGATGCGCTCCTCAACTTCGCATAGCGAAGTTGAGGAGCGCATCACGCGACAGCGGCCAGCCTGCTCCTGGCATCTCGGATCTCGGGGGCTTCGAACGGGAGCGCCTTGAGGAAGCGCGTGAGGCCGAACATCGCGGCGCGAACTGACGGGGTCGCGGGGTGCAGCCACGGCAAGCCATAGGCGCGGCGCGCCACCCGGGGCAGGGTCGCCAGCGTCGCCGTCGCGGGTATCGCCCACAGCGGCCGCAGTGGCAGCGGCATCGGCGGGTAGAGGATCAGGCGCATGCTCTCGCGGGCCCCGTCCGTCGCCTGGAGGCCTTCGACAGCGCGGAGGTAGTCCCGCAGCTCCCCCATCGAGCGCGGCGCCATCGCAGAGGGCAGTCCAACGAGCTCGGCGACGCGCGCCATCTCGTCGACGTACTGGTCGGCGTCGTCTTCGGAGAGGCGTCCCGCGTAGCGACGGTACGTGAACACGACGGAGTGGACCTCGACGGCGTGGATCCACAGCAGGAGATCGGGATCGTGCGCCGAGTAGGCCCGGCCCGTGACGGGGTCGACGCCGTGCACGTGGTCGTGGATGCGGCGGATCGCCGCCGCCGCAGCCTCCGCGGTGGGCGTGTCGCCGTAGGTCGTGTCGAGCACGAACTTGAACGTGCGGTTCAGCCGCGCCCACGGGTCGTTCTTGTAGTCGCTGTGCTGCACGACGCCGGCCATCGCCCGGGGCTCGAGCGCCTGCACGAGCAACGCGCGCATCGCCGCGATCATCGTCGAAGGGTCGGCGTGGAGCCGCCAGGTCACGCTGTCGGGACCGAACAGACCGACGTCCATCGCAGCCATCAGTCCCGCGGCGTCTCCTCGATGCGAACCGAGTGCATCACGTCGCCCACCTGCGTCTCTTGGGCGACGTCGATGCCGTCGACCACGTAGCCGAAGAGGTTGTACGCCTTCTGCAGCTTGCGGGTGCAGTCGTCGACGCAGATGAAGAACTGTGACCCGTTCGTGTCGGGCCCTGCGTTGGCCATCGCCACCGCGCCGAGCGTGTACTCGCCGCGCACCTGCTCGTCGCCGAACCGGTAGCCCGGACCGCCGCGCCCTGTTCCCTCGGGATCGCCGCCCTGGATCACGAACTCGGGGACGACCCGGTGGAAGCCGAGCCCGTCGTAGTAGCCGCGGCGGGCGAGGGCGACGAAGTTATTGACCGTGTTCGGCGCCAGCTGCGGGTCAAGCTCCATCGTGATGGTGCCCCGATCGGTCGCGATCGTGGCCCGGTAGATGGCATCGTCGTCGATCTCGTGCTCGGGGGGCTCGGCCATTACGGGGGCACCGTACCCGCGCCGCCCGGCGCTGCGGCGGTTTGCGCCAGCGCATTTCGGGCTTGGGTCGCGAACTGGCCCTCGGGCGCGAGCACGAGATAGCGCTGGAACTCACCAACCGCGGCGTCGACCTCGTTGAACCCCTCGAGCAGGAGCACGCCCCGGTAGAAGTGCGCGTCGGCGTGGTTCGGATCGGCCTGCACGGCCCGGTCGAGCAGAGTGCGGGCGCCGGCGACGAGCTGGCGCTGCGCGTCGGGGCTCGGCACCTGACCGGCGACGATGAAGCGGACCCGGCCCGCGTTGGCCAGCGCGTCGGCATTGTCCGGCGCGACCTTGACCGCCTCGTCGAGCTGCTTGAGCGAGCCGACGATGTCGCCCTTCTCCTCCAGGAATCGTGCCAGCGCAAGCCGGGCGCCGGCGTCGTTCGGGTTGGCGCGCACCACCTCCTCCAGCCGAGTTTGCCGTTGATCCCGGCTCGACGCGCTCGGGGAGTTCCCTGACGACGTCTGACCGGGGAGGCGGGCGCCGAGGGCGGCGGCGAGCGTCACCGCCGCCAGCGCCGCGAACGCGACGATCGCGCCGATGACGAGCCCCCTCCGCCGCCACGGGACGGCGGGCGCCGCCGGCCGGGCGTCAACGCCGTCACGCAGGGCGCGGATCGCGGCTGCGGCGCGGGCGGTGTAGTCGTCGTGTAGCTCGCGGTACGACTCGTCGTCGATGTTGCCGGCCGACCGTTCCGTTTCGAGGTCGTCGAGCGACTTGAGGAGGAAGTCGCGCTCGCGTTCGAGCTCGTCCCGCTCCTCCGGATCGACCCGGGTGCTCATGGCCGGGCGCGCTGGACGAGATCGCGGTCGGCGTCGGTCGGGTGCAGATGCGGCTCGCGTCGCCAGCGCCGCAACGCGAGCACCAGCCCCCCGCCGCCGAGCACGACCGCGGCCGCGGGCAGCCCCCACACGAGGATGCCGAGCCCGCCACCCTCGGGCTTGAGGAGGATCGACTCGCCGAACTTGTCGATGTACGCCTGGCGGATATCGGCGTCGCTCTCGCCGGCGGCGACGCGGCGTCGGATGTCGGCCCGGGCTGCGCGCGCGGTCTCGGTCGAGCTCTGCTCGATCGATTGGCCTTCGCAGTCGGGGCAGCGCAGCTCGGAGCTGACGTTGCGCACGCGGCTCGCGTCGGACTCCTTGCCGCCCCGGGGCCAGGCGACGATCGCCAGCGTGACCACGACGACGGCGGCGAGCGCGATCCACGCCAGGGCGCGGCGGCTCACGGCTGTCCTCCGGCGGCGCGATACATCGTCTCGAGCTGGGCAACGCTCGACGGACCGAAGTTCGAGGCTGCGATCACCCCGTCCGGGGAGATCGCGTACGTCTCGGGCTGGCCGCGCGTGCCGAAGTCGAGCGCGGCGCGCCCGCCCGGGTCGAACGCGACTGTGTAGGGGACGCCCTCCTTCTCGGCGAAGGCGCGCACCGCCGACTCGGTGTCGTCGCGCACGATGCCGATCATCGCGAAGCTCGGGTCGGCAGCATGACGGCCCTGGAACGCGGCGAGCGCTTGGTGCTCCTGCCGGCACGGCAAGCACCACGAGTTCCAGAAGTTGACGACCACGACCTTGCCCGTGAGGTCGCCCGATCGGACCTGGTTGCCGTCGAGAGTGGGGAGGTCGAAGCTCGGCGCATTCTTGCCGACGAGGTGACTGCGGTTGGTGTCGGCGCGGGGATCGGTCCCGACCTGGGTCGCGAGCACGACCGCCAGCACGGCCACGAACGCCCCGGCGGCAAGGGCGATCCAGCGCGCCCGGTGCCTCACGTGAGCGCACCCTCCCGCTCGCGCAGCGCGGGCTCCAGCGGCACCGGCTCCTGCTCTTCGGCGGGTCGCGCGCGCCGCCGCAGGCTCGGCGACAACGCGACGAGCGTGCCGAGCGCCATGACGCCGCCGCCGACCCACAACCACATCACCATCGGGTTGACCGCCACCCCGATCGTCACGCGGCCCTGCTCGTTCGGCGACGAGACCAGCGTGAGGTACACGTCCTCGCGCAAGCCGGTCCGCACCGACGGCGTACCGATGCCCTGGGCCGCGTTCCGGAACGTGGAGATCGCGGGCGCGTAGGTGCCGAGGTCGCCGCCGCCCCGCTCGATGCGCACGTCCGCCGAGACCGTGTTCTTCTGGCCCGTGTGTCTCTCGTGGGAGCCGAGGTACGTGAGCGTGTAGCCGCGCACGCCGGCCGACTGCCCCTCGGTCAGGCGCACCTCGCGTTTGGTGGAGTAGGCGGATGATGCCGCGATCGCGATGGCGGCGATCACGACGCCGACGTGCACGACCAGCCCCCCGTACAGGCGGGGGTTGCTTCGCACCGCGCGGACGAGCGCGGTCGGCCACGCCTCGCCGGACGCTCGACGGCGGCCGCGCGCGCCGACGACGAACTGGCGCAGGATGCCGGCCACCGCGAACCCGCCGAGCCCGAAGGCGAGCACCTGTGCGAGCTCGCGCGCGCCGAGCGCGACCGCGACGACCATCGTGAGCGCGCCCGCCCACGCCGACACGAGCAATCGGTCGCGCAACACTTCGCGACTCGTTGTCCGCCATGGGAGCGCGGGCGCGGCGGCCATCAGGAACAGCAGGGCGAGGCCGATCGGCGTCGTCATCCGGTCGAAGTACGGCTCCCCCACCGACAGCTGGCGCCCCTGGAGTGCCTCGGCTATCAGCGGGTACACCGTCCCGAGCAGCACCACGAACGCGAGCGCGGCGAAGAGCAGGTTGTTGGTGAGGAAGGCCGACTCGCGCGACACGGGCGAGTCGATCCGGCCCGACGCGCGCAACCGGTCACCGCGCCATGCGATGAGCCCGATGCCGGTGGCGGCGACGACGCCCAGGAACACGAGCAGGGTCGGCCCGATCGCCGACTGGGTGAAGGAGTGAACCGAGTTGAGGATCCCGGAGCGGGTCAGGAAGGTGCCAAGGATCGTCAGGCAGAACGTCGCGATCACGAGCGAGAGGTTCCAGACGCGCAGCATCCCTCGGCGTTCCTGCACGATCACCGAGTGGATAAACGCCGTCGCGGTCAACCACGGCAGCAGCGATGCGTTCTCGACCGGGTCCCACGCCCAGTACCCACCCCACCCGAGGACCTCATAGCTCCACCACGCGCCGAGGATGATGCCGACGGTCAGGAAGCCCCAGGCGACGAGCGTCGCCCGGCGCGTCTCGGCCAGCCAGCCTTCGCCGAACCGGCCGGTCACCAACGACGCGATCGCGAAGGAGAACGGCACCGTGAATCCGACGTACCCGAGGTACAGCATCGGCGGGTGGAACGCCATGAGCGGGTGGTTCTGCAGCAGAGGGTTCGGGCCCTGCCCGTCGGCGGGGACTGTCGCCAGTGTCTTGAACGGGTTGGCGGGGCCGAGCATGAGCCCGAAGAAGAACAGCGCCACGCCGAGACCGACGAGCGTGGCCCACGCGACGAGCGGATCATTGGCGCGGTGACGGAACTTGTGGACGGTGAACGCGAGGAAGCCTCCGAGCACGACCGTCCACAGGAGGATGGAACCCTCGAGCGCGGCCCACAGCCCCGTGATCGTGTACAGCAACGGCGTGGCGCGCGCGTTGTTGTCGGCGACGTACTTGATGGAGAAGTCGTGTGTCAGCAGCGCCCACTCCATCACCGCGGCGGCGAGCACGGCCGCGGCCAGCACGACGAAGACGTAGCGCCGGCCGGTGCGCAAGAGGCGGTCGTCGCGGCGGGCGAGGCCGGCGGCGAGCGTGGCGATGCCCAGCACCGCGCCGCTCGTGCCGAGCGCGAGCGAGACGACGCCGAGCGAGGCTTTCATGTCCTCGCCTTGCCCGTGTCGACTTCCGGTGGCTTGTACTCGTTGCCGTGCTTGATGAGGATGCGGTCCGAGTCGAACGCGGCGCCGCTGCTCCAGTTGCCCTCGCACACGACCGGCGCGCCTTCCTTGAACAGCCCGGGCGGGTCGCCGCGGTGCACGACCGGGATCGTCGCTTTCCCGTCGGTCACCTCGAAGCGGACACCCTGGCGGGTCTCGGTGACCGTGCCCGGCACGACCTCGCCTGCGACGCGCAACCGGTTGTCGCCTTCGCTCGAGCGCTGCGCGACGGCCTCGGAAACGGTGCGGAAATAGACGACGTTCCTCGACAGCACGACGGCGAGGACGATGATCGTGATGATGGCGGCCGCGCAGACCGCGGCCGCGATGATCGCCCGTCGCTTCGTGCGGGAGCGCCGGGGCGTCGGGGTCGGCCCCGGCGGCGATGCGGTATCGGTCGTGGTCACGGGGTCGGGCTCGGGCCCGGCGGAAG
>JBKOWY010000199.1:0-34750 GCA_046724655.1 Actinomycetota bacterium | reverse complement strand
CCGGAAACACAACCGCGGCGGTAGCCTGCGGCCGATGGACTTCGACCTCCCTGCCGAGGCGGAGACCTACCGCGACGAGGTGCGGGCGTTCCTGCGTGAGCACGCGCCCGGCGGCCGGTTCCCGAGCGACTGGAACCAGCGCCTGGCCGACGCCGGCTACGTCGCGCCGCACTGGCCCAAGCCCTGGGGCCGTGACGCAGGTCCCGTGCAACAACTCGTGATCGACGAGGAGCTCCGGGCGGCCCAGGCGCCGGGGCCGCTGAATCCCATCGGGATCGGATGGGCCGGCCCCACGCTGCTCGTCGCCGGGACCCAGGAGCAGCAAGACCGCTACCTGCCCGGCATCCTTTCGGGCTCAGAGCTTTGGTGTCAGCTGTTCAGTGAGCCGGGAGCGGGGAGCGACCTTGCGTCGTTGACCACGCGCGCCGAGCGCGAGGGCGACGAATACGTCGTGCACGGACAGAAGGTATGGACGACGTTCGCCCACGTCTCGGCGTACGGGATCCTGCTGGCTCGCACCGACCCCGACGGCGAGCAACACCGGGGTATCTCGTACTTCGTGCTCGACATGCGCGCGCCGGGTATCACCGTGCGCCCGATCAGGCAGATGGATGGCAATGCCACGTTCAATGAGGTGTTCCTGGACGGAGTCCGCATCCCGGCCGGCAACCTCGTCGGTGAGGAGAACGACGGATGGCGCCTGGCCAAGGTCACGCTCGGGAACGAACGAGTGTCGCTGTCCGGTGAGGGCGCGCTCTGGGGACGGGGCCCGACGGCCAACACGCTGCTCGACATCGTTCGCGCTCGGGGCGGCGTCGACGACCCGCGGGTCCGCCAGAAGCTCGCCGACCTCTACATCGAGTCCGAGGTGCTGCGGCTCATCCGGCTGCGGACGGTGTCGGCGATGGTGCGCGGCCTCGAGCCGGGCCCCGAGACATCAGTGCGCAAGGCCCTGGCCGACGAGCACGGCCAGCACGTGATGGCTGTGGCGCTCGACCTCGCCGGCACCGCCGGCATGCTGGGCGACCACGGGCCCCTCGGCGATCGCGATCCGATCTGGGCCGAGGGGTTCCTGTTCTCCCCCGCGCTGACGGTCGGCGGCGGCACGTCAGAGGTCCAGCGCAACATCATCGGCGAGCGCGTGCTGGGACTCCCCAAGTGATGCGTATCTGAACCGCGCTCAGCGCGGTTCAGATACGCATCGGGCAACGCCACTAGTCCTCGAAGCGGAGGGCGGCGACGAAGGCCTCCTGCGGAACCTCCACCCGTCCGATCTGCTTCATGCGCTTCTTGCCCGCCTTCTGCTGCTCGAGCAGCTTGCGCTTGCGCGTGACGTCACCGCCGTAACACTTGGCGATCACATCCTTGCGACGGGCTTTCACCGTCTCTCGGGCGATGATGCGCCCGCTGATGGCGGCCTGGATCGGGACGTCGAACAGCTGGCGCGGGATGAGCTCGCGCAGCCTTACGGTCATGCGTCGCCCGTAGTCGAAGGCGCGGTCCCGGTGGACGATCGCGGAGAACGCGTCGACGGGAACGCTGTTCAACAGGACGTCGACCTTGACGAGGTCGGTCTGCCGGTAGCCGGCGGGCTCGTAGTCGAGGCTGGCGTAGCCGCGGGTGCGGGACTTCAGCTGGTCGAAGAAGTCGATCACGATCTCCGCCAGCGGGATCTCATACACGAGCTCGACACGCTCGGCGGACAGGTACTCCATCTTCTTCATCTCACCCCGCCGGGTTTGCGCGAGTTCCATGAGGGTGCCTACGTACTCCGTGGGCGACAGCATCGTGACGACGACGTACGGCTCTTCGATCGAGTCGACCTGGTTCGGCGGCGGCATGGCCGACGGGTTGTCGACGACCTCGACGCCGCCGCTGGTGAGGTTGGCGAGGTACTCGACGTTCGGCGCCGTGGCGACGAGGTCGACGCCGTACTCGCGCTCGAGGCGCTCGCGCACGATCTCCATGTGCAGCAGGCCGAGGAATCCGCATCGGAACCCGAACCCGAGGGCCCCCGACGTCTCGGGGTCATAGGTGAACGACGAGTCGTTGAGCCGGAGCTTCTCGAGCGCCTCGCGCAGATCGGCATATTCGTCGCCGTCGACCGGGTACAGCCCGCAGAACACCATCGGCTTCGGGTCGCGGTACCCCTCGAGCGGCTCGGCAGGATGCGCATCGGTCGTGACGGTCTCACCGACGCGCGCCTGGCCGACGTCCTTGATGCCGGCGATGAGATAGCCGACCTCGCCCGGCCCCAGGCTCGCCACCGGTGTCGGGTCGGGGGCGCGTACACCGATCTCCTCGGCGTCGTGCACGGCGTCGGCCTGGACGTACCGGAGGCGGGCGCCGGACACCAGCGTCCCGTTGAAGACGCGCACCGCGCTCACGACGCCGCGATACGGGTCGTAGTGCGAGTCGAAGATTAACGACTGGAGCGGAGCGTCCGGATCGCCCTTCGGGGGCGGGATGCGATCGATGACGGCGTCGAGCAGCTCGGGGACGCCCTCGCCCGTCTTGGCCGAGATGCGAAGCACTTCGCCGGCGGGGATACCGAGGACACGTTCGATCTCACCCGATACGCGGTCGGGATCGGCGACGGGAAGATCGATCTTGTTGACCGCCGCGACGATGGCGAGGTCGTGCTCAACGGCGAGGTAGGCGTTGGCGAGCGTCTGGGCCTCGATGCCCTGCGACGCGTCGACGAGGAGGACGACGCCTTCGCAGGCGGCGAGGCTCCGTGACACCTCGTAGCTGAAGTCGACGTGACCCGGCGTGTCGATCAGGTGGAGGACGTGGTCCTTCCATTGGAGTCGAACGTTCTGGGCCTTGATCGTGATGCCGCGCTCGCGCTCGAGGTCCATCGTGTCGAGGTACTGGGCGCGCATGTGCCGCGGGTCGACCGCGCCGCTCAGCTCGAGGAACCGGTCGGCCAGCGTGGACTTGCCGTGGTCGATGTGGCTGATGATCGCGAAGGCGCGCTGCCACTCGGTGGGGACCATCGCCCGCCATTCTCCTGCACGCCGGGGTCCCCTCAGGATCCAATCCGCTGCTACCCTGGCCCGGTTCTCGACCGGAAACCCGGAGCCTGCACGCGTCATGGCGAACCTCAAGGACCAGCTCAAGCGCAACCGTACGAACGAGCAGCGCCGGCTGCGCAACAAGGTCGTCCGCTCGGAGCTCAAGACTCGGGTCAAGCGGGCTGGGGAGAGCCTCGCCGCCGGCGCCGACGACGCCGTCGATCGCGTGCGGTCGGCCCAGAAGCGGGTGGGCAAGGCGGCCCAAAAGGGCGTCGTCCACAAGAACCAGGCCGCCCGGCGCACCTCGCGCCTCATGAAGCGGGCCGCGAAGCAGGACTAGCCGGCTTCGGCGCGCGCCTCTTGCACCGCGCCCTAACGCCGGGCGCGCGCGACTCGCCGCCCGCGAGCTGCACCCCGCGCCCGGCCGTGCAGCGCCGCGAGGCGCGCCACCAGCACCTCCATGACCCCGTCCTCCGGGATGGCGCGTGCCCCTTTGATGTCGAGGTCGGCGGCGAAGAGATAGTCGTAGGCCTGACGTAAGCCGTCGGATCCCAGCGCCCGCGCCGCGTCGAGCGCCTTACGGGCCGGATACTCCTTGATGCGTCCGCTGAGCGCCGCCACCGCGTCGCGGGGGCTGCGCACCTCGGGGTCGTCGAGTCGCGCCACACGCCGGTAATAGGAGTGCAGCATCCCCATCACCTGCAGCGGGTGCATGGGACGGGGTTGCCCGGGGCCGGTCGCGGTCAGCATCCGGCGCAGCGTCTCCAGCGCGCCCGCCATGTCGCCGGCCTCGATCGCGTTCGTCAGCAGGTAGCCGGGCACGGAGCCGGCGTCGCCGAGATACGGCTCCACGTCGTCAACGTCGAGCGTGGCGCCGGCGCCGAACGCCGAGGCCAGCACCTCAACGAGCTGCGGCACCCGTCCCGCGTCCTCGCCGAGGTGTGCGGTCACGACCTTGGCCGCGTCGGGCTCGAGCGCAATGCCGGCGTCCTCCAGCTGTTGCGCGAGCACGTCACCGGTCCGTTCGCTGGCCGGCCCGAAGATGACCGCCTTTGCCGCCCTGAGGGCGTCGGTGAGGCCCTTGGGCGGCCGGCCACCGCCCGCGACCACCACGAGCGTCGTCGTATCCATCGGGTCGCCGAGGTACTCGACGAGCGGCTCGGCGTCCTGTTTGCTCAGGTTGCCGGCTTCGCGGAGGACGACGACCCGCCGCGCCGTCATGAACGGGGGGCTCTGGGCCGCGTTGAGCGCGGCGGCCACGACCTCGGCCCGCCCTTCCGCGCCGGTCGGGGCGTCGCTCTCCCCCTCGCCGGCGGCGGCCCGGCCCGGCACCGTGAGCTCCTCGACGGCCAGCGTCGGGTCGTCGTCACCCACCAGCTCAGCGAGCAGCTGCTCGAGCGCCTCGGCTTGCAGCACGGGGTCGACCCCGGTGACGACGTAGGTCTGTGCGCTCAAGAAACGTGCGCCCCATCACGCGTATTCGCGGCGATCGCCTCGATCACTCGACACACCCTGACGGATCCGGCGACGTCGTGCACGCGCGCGATCCGGCAGCCGTGCATGACGCCATACGCGAGCGCGACCAGTGAGGCGTCGCGTCGCTCGTCGATGGCGAGTCCGAGCAGTTCGCCGAGGAAGCGCTTGTTCGACGCCGACAGCATCAGCGTGTACCCGAGGGAAGCGAGCGTGTCGCTCTCGCGAAGGAGCAGCGCGCTCTGCGCGGGCGTCTTGCCGAGGTCGAGACCCGCGTCGAGGGCGATCTGCTCGGGGGCGAGGCCGGCGGCCTCGGCCGAACGAGCGCGCTCCAACAGAAAGGCGCGCACGTCGCCGACCATGTCGTCGTACCGCGGCTCGGGATCCGGCACGCGGGGGCCCAGGCGGATGTGGGTGGCGACGACGGACGCTCCGTGCGCGGCCGCGGTCGGGAGATAGCGCGAGTCGGCGAAGCCGCTGATGTCGTTGCCCAGCACGGCGCCGGCTTTGCACGCGGCGTCGAGCACGGCCACCCGCCAGGTGTCGATGGACACGGGGACGTCGAAGCGCGCCCGGAGCGCTTCGATCGCGGGGAGGACCCGGTCGAGCTCCTCGGACTCGGTGACCTCGGGACCGGGCCCCGCTTTCACACCGCCGACCTCGAGGATGTCGACGGCCTCGACGACAAGTTGCTCGGCTCGCCCGAGGAGGGCGTCGAGCTCGAACGTCGCCCCCTGGTCGAAGAACGAGTCGGGCGTGCGGTTCAGGACACCCATGACGAGAGTGCGGTTCGTCACGTCGTGCACGCAGTCACCGAGACGGAAGCGGGGCATCGCTTCGGAGGTTATGGCGTAGCCCTGACCGGACCCTGACCGCGGCCACCAGTGCGCCGCACGCCACGATCGCCCATGCTGCGCGTCCGTCGACGTCGACGGGGACCCGCGAGAAGACCGCCGCCACGCGGAGCATGACCGTCGCGAGGAACCCGGTCGGGACCTGCAGCACCGAGGCGAGGCCGGGCCACCAGGATTCGACCGCGCCGCCGGCGAGGCCGGTCACGACACCCAGGACGGTGAGCGGACCGGCGAGCGGCCCGGCGACGAGGTTGGCGGGGAGGGCGGCGACCGGCACCGACCCGAAGACCGGGATGAGCACGGGTGACACGCCGATCTGGGCGGCGAGCGTGACCCCGAGCGGCTCGCGCAGCCAGAACGGTCCCGGGAGGCGGGCGGAGATCGGCGCTGCGAGTGCGGCGATGCCGGCGCTGGCGCCGCACGACAACAGGAAGCCGATCGAATGGAGCAAGAAGGGGTCGGCGAGGACGAGCGCGACGACGGCGAGCGCGAGCACCCGGAGACCAGCGGTCGGGCGACCGAGGTAGAGCGCCGTCATGGAGCACGCCGCCATCGTGCACGCCCGCAGGACCGACGGCTCCCAACGCGTCATGGTCCCGAATACGACGAGGAGCCCGAGGCCGGCGACGAGCTGCGCCCGTAGCGACAGCCTTCGCAACACGGGTCTAGTGAGCGCGAGCACGAAGGCGACGTTGGCACCCGACACGGCGAGGAGATGCGTGAGCCCTGACGCACGGAACTGCTCGTCCACTTCATGTGGCAACGCGCGCGTATCGCCGAGCAGGAATCCCGCCATCAATGCACGCTCTGTCTCCGGCAGGTGCCGGCCACCGGCGAGGACACGACCGCGAAGCGCGTTGGCCGTACGGTGCAGCGGCGACCCGGCCGGCTCGAACGCGAGCAGCTCGACCGCGTCGAAACTGGCCACCGCGTGGCGCCACCGCAGCCGGGTGTCGTAGCCGGAGAGCGGCTGGAGCCAACCTGACAGCTCGACATCGTCGCCCGCCTCGAGCAGACGCAGTCGGCCGGCGGCATCGCCTGCGGCGGTGACAAGCACAGTGCGTGAGCCGGCGGGCCGGCCGTCGAGCCGCTTCACCCGCACGAGCATCCGCGCGCTGTACTGCTCGCCGTTGGGGTCGTCGACCAGGGTGGCGGTGATCCGTCCCGACGCGCGTGCGTCGCGCGGCCCGGTGAGCGGTGAGTGCTCGAGCCCGTCGAGCGCCCGTTGCATCGAGGCCATTCCGAGAAGCGCCACCGCGACGATCCCGACGGCGAGACGACTCGGGCTGCGCCGGATCAAGAGCGCGCCGGCCGAGCCGAGCAGGCCGAGCGCGAGCACTGGCGTTGCCGATCTGGGCCCGAAGTGCTCGCCGGCGCGCGCGCCGACGACCGCGGCTGCGACGAGGGCTATCGGGCCGGCCGCGTAGCCGCGGGTCAGATCGTCACCTTGTCCTTCAGGTCGGCGAAGCGCTTCTCCCCGATGCCGCGGACGTCGCGCAGCTCGTTCACGGACCGGAAGCCGCCGCGACGCTCGCGCTCGGCGATGATCGCCTGCGCCAGGCTCGGTCCGATCCCGGGGAGCTTCTCGAGCTCGGCCTGCGGAGCGGTGTTGAGGTTCACGAGCCCCGAGGGGTCGGCGTTGCCGCCCTCGCTCGCACCGGGCGTCCCCGCCGCGGTCGGCGCCGCCTCGCCCGGGCGCTGCACGAGCACCCGCTGACCGTCCGTGACCTTGGCGGCGAGGTTGAGCCGGTTGAGGTCGGCGTCGGGAGTGCCGCCTCCCGCCGCCTCGACGGCGTCGATGACGCGGGCGTTCGCATCCAGTTCGTAGACGCCGGGCTTGGCGACCGCGCCGGCGACATGCACGATCACGCGCCCACCTTTCTTGCCGGCGGTGGGGGCGGAGCCGGATGTCGCGCTGGACGCCGGCTCGCGCCTCGTCGGCGACGACCCGGCGCCCTCACCAGCGCCGAGCCGGTACCAGATGAAGCCGGCGACCAGTGCAACGACGATCAGGGCCGCAACGGCGACACGCGGGTCGCCACGCAGCTCATGCACACGATCGAGGAATCGGTCGAGCGGCCCGCCCCACTCGCTCGGCCGGGGCGGGAGCTCGGGCCGTCGTTCCGTGCGCTCGGGCGACTCCCAGAACTCGGAGTCAGGCGCCTGGCGCGTGGCAGTGCGGGCTGAATCGGGCATGGCAACCTCCGGGCGCGGTGGGCAGAAGACCGGAGGAAGCGGAGGGGGAAGCCGGCCGGGTCGGACTCGACCGGGATGGGAAACCGTAGCGCGCCCGACGAGTACGGGAAAGACCCGTCAAGAACCGGCGACGGCGCGCGCCTCGGCTTCGAACGGAATCGCTTCGTACGCGGCCTTGTGGCCGAGCCCGCGCCACCGGCCACGCGTATACGCGGCGAGGTAACGGATGAGGAACCGAGCCGCTCCGAGCTCGCGCCACTGGCGTACGTGCACGAGCTCGTGGGCGATCAGCTCACGGTCGCGCTCGTGACCGCGCCGCACCAGGATGAAGCGGCCGAGCGTCATGCCCGCGACGCCGGGCGTGAGGACGGGCACGCTGAGGAGGCGGGCGCGCCCGAGGTCCCGAGCGGGGACGTGTGTGAACTGCCGGCGTTCCAGGACGTCCAGACGCCGTGGCACCTGTCTTTACCGCGTCACGAAGTTGACCAGCCGGCCGGGCACGACGATGACCTTCAGCACCTCACCGCCCTCGACCAGTTGCGCGATCCGCTCGTCGGCGCGCGCGGCGGCCTCGTGGTCAGCTTCGCTTGCTCCGGCCGGGACTTTCACCCGCGCCCGCACTTTGCCGTCGACCTGCACGACGATCTCGACCTCCTCCTCGACCAGGTAGGCCGGGTCGGGCTCGGGGAAGGCCTCGTACGCGAGGGACTCGGGATGCCCGAGCCGTGACCACACCTCCTCGGCGAGATGCGGTGCCAGTGGCGCGAGCATCAACGTCATCGCGTTCACAACCTCGAGCGGCGCCGTCCCCGTCTCCCCCACGACCGCGGTCAGCCGGTTGTTGAGCTCGAACAACCGGGCGATCGCCGTGTTGAACTGCAGCTTTCCCATGTCGCTGCGGACGGCGTCGATGGTCCGGTGCAGGATGCGGCGGGTTTCCTCGTCGGCCGGCGCCTCCGACACCCGGATCGCGCCGGTCTCCTCGTCGATCGCGTTGCGCCAGAAGCGCTGGAGGAACCGGTGCACGCCGACGATGTCGGCGGTGTTCCAGGGCCGGCTGGCATCCAGCGGCCCCATGAACATCTCGTACAGCCGGAGCGTGTCCGCCCCGTAGCTCTCGTAGATGTCGTCCGGGGTCACAGCATTCTTGCGGCTCTTGCCCATCCGGCCTTGCTGGCGTGTGACTTCCTTGCCCTCGAAGTAGTACCGGCCGTCCCGCTCCTGGACCTCGTCGGCCGGCACGTAGAAGCCGCGCTCGTCGACGTACTCGTGGGCGGTGATCGTGCCCTGGTTGAACAAGCGGGCGAACGGCTCGGGTGTCGAGACGTGGCCGAGGTCGTACAGGACCTTGTGCCAGAACCGCGCGTACAAAAGGTGCAGCACCGCGTGCTCGGCGCCGCCGACATAGAGATCGACGCCGCCGGAAGGCGTGTCGCCCTCCATCCAGTAGCGCTCGACCTCGGCGTCGACCATGCGGTTCTCGTTCGTGGGGTCGAGGTAGCGCAGGTAGTACCAGCACGATCCCGCCCACTGCGGCATCGTGTTGGTCTCGCGCCGGTAGGTCTTGCGGCCTTCACCGAGGTCGGCCTCGATGGTGACCCACTGCTCCGCCCGTGCCAGCGGCGGTTCGGGCAGCGTCTCGTCCTCGTCGGCGACGATGCGCGGCTCGAAGTCACCCATCTCGGGTAGCTCGACGGGCAACATCGACTCCGGGAGCGCGACCGGCAAGCCCGTCTCGTCGTACACGATGGGGAACGGCTCGCCCCAGTAGCGCTGCCGGCTGAACAGCCAGTCGCGCAGCTTGTAGGTGACCGCGCCCGCGCCGTTGTTCGTCTCCTCCACCCATTCGGTGATCTTGCGCTTTGCGTCCTCGACATCGAGGCCGTCGAGGAAGCCACTGTTGATGGCGGGTCCGTCGCCGAGGTACGCCGCGCCGTCGAAGTCCGGCGGAGGCTGCACGGTGCGGATGATCTCGAGACCGAACTCCTCGGCGAAGTCCCAGTCGCGCTGGTCCTGGCCGGGCACGGCCATGATTGCGCCGGTGCCGTAGCCGGCGAGGACGTAGTCGGCGATGAAGATCGGGATCCGCTTGTCTTTCACCGGGTTGATTGCAAACGCCCCGGTGAAGACGCCGGTCTTCTCTCTGCCTTCGGCTTGGCGCTCGAGATCTGTCTTCTTAGCCGCGAACTCGCGATAGGCCTCGACTGCCTCGACGGGCGACACATCGGTCCCGAACGATCCGCGCCACTCCGGCGGCGTGCCTGACGGCCACTCGTTGGTCACGATCTCGTCGACGATCTCGAGCTCCGGCGCCAGGACCATGTACGTGGCACCGAAGACGGTGTCGGGACGCGTCGTGAAGACGCGTATGCCCAGTCCCTCGTGGCTCTCGACGGGGAAAACGATGTCGGCGCCCTCGCTGCGGCCGATCCAGTTGCGCTGCATGATCTTGATCGACTCGGGCCAGGCGAGGAGATCCAGGTCGTCCAAGAGCCGGTCGGCGTACTTCGTGATGCGCAGCATCCACTGCTTGAGCGGCCGCTTGTACACCGGGTAGTTGCCCCGCTCGCTGCGGCCCTCGGCGGTCACTTCTTCGTTCGCGAGCACCGTGCCGAGCGCGGGGCACCAGTTGACGTCGACTTGGTCCAGATACGCGAGCAGGTACGAGTCGACGACCTGGCGGCGCTCGATCGCGTCGAGCTCGCGCCACGGACGGCCGTCCGGGGTTGGCCGTGCGCCGGATTCGAACTCGGTGACGAGCTCCGCAACTGGGCGTGCGGCGTCCCGCTCGTCGTCGTACCACGCGTTGAACATCTGGAGGAAGATCCACTGCGTCCAGCGGTAGTAGTTGACGTCGGTGGTTGCGAACCTTCGGCGAGGGTCGTGATCGAGCCCGAGGCGGCGCAGCTGACGCTGCATCGTGGCGATGTTTTGCTCCACCGTGACGCGTGGATGCTGACCGGTCTGGATTGCATACTGCTCGGCCGGTAGTCCGAACGCGTCGTAACCCATGGGGTGCAGGACGTTGTGGCCAGTCATGCGCTTGAAGCGCGAGTAGACGTCGGTTCCGATGTAGCCGAGTGGATGGCCGACATGGAGGCCGGCGCCGCTCGGGTACGGGAACATGTCGAGGACGTAGAGCTTCGTGCGGTCGGCGACCTGCTCGAAGCCCTCCGACAGCGGCCCGCTGGGGTTGGGCGTCCAGAAGGTCCGCTCTTCCTCCCAGCGGTCCTGCCACTTCTGCTCGATCTCGTTGGCGAGGCGCGCGGTGTAGCGGTGCGGGGGAACGTCTTCCGTGCGCTGCTCGGCCGTGTCAGTCATCGTGCGCAAGAGTGTAGGGGTCGTCGTCTTCTCACCAATCGGAGTTGCATGAGCACGTCTGCCCGGATCGATGTGGAGCGCGAGGAGGGCTGGCGAGACCGGGCCCGCCCCTACGCGAGCGGGCACGGTTGGGCATGGCCAGCAGGAGAGCTTGAGGTCGTGCCGGGCACGCACGAGGTGTTCCTGACGCTCGACTGGTGCCGCAGCCCCAAGCTCACCGTCGACGCGGCGGGCGGCCAACGGGCAAAGGTGACCTGCGCCGCCGGCGGCAACTTCTGGATGACGTTCTTCGACGTCATCTTCAGACCGACGCGCTACATCCGCGCCGAAGTCGCGCCTTCTGGGTAGCTGTCACAGCCCTATGGCAGACTACGAACATGTGTTCGGTGTGCGAGCAGTAGTACTACCCGCGAACGACGACGAGTACCTTGGAGCCACTCGGGGGCGTAGCTCAGTCTGGTAGAGCGCCTGCATGGCATGCAGGAGGATCCGAGGGTTCGAATCCCTTCGCCTCCACCCTTCTCGCTCTCGTGCGCACGGTGGCTTCACCCTCGGTGGCCTGGTCGCTGGCGAGGGTTGTTTCACCACCGTTCGACAACGCTGGCCCCATCGCGACGGCTCCCCGCGTCTGAAGTTCGTGTTCTGTATGACGATGGCACGACGCGACCTGCACCTCCTCGAAGCTCTGCGCTCGTTCCTCGGATATGGGTCGATCCAGCATCACAAGCGAGGCCGAGCACAATGGCAGCCGACGAGCATGCTTCGCATCCACTCGATCTGGGCACACCGCAACGCGACGATCCCGTTCGCTGAGGCGTTTCTCCTGCCTTGTGCCAAGCGGAGGCAGTACGAGGAGTGGCGTGACCACCTCATCGCTTACGACCTGGCCCGTCCCAACCGATACGGGAAGGGCCGTCACCGTGCACGGTCCCTGGATGCCAAAGGCCCGTACGCGGACGGATGCTGTGCCGAAGTCATTACTACCGGCTACTAAGGAGCTCTGCCGCTTCCTCGCTGGTTTTCATGCGGGAGAAGGATGCTTTAGCGGTTCAGCTGGTAACCGCTTCTGTCTCGAGGTCGGCCTTGGATCACTCGACCGCGGCATGTGCGAAGGACTGCAGAACTTCCTTGAGGTTGGCCACGTCTACGATTCACCGAGAAGGAAGGACCACTACGACGACGAGGTCAACTATGTGGTCCAGTCACTCCAAGAGCTCATAGACGTCTTTGTCCCGTTCATGGATGCGCGTCTGCCGCCGTCGTACAATGGGAGCAGTACATCGCGTGGCGGGAGGGGTTGCTCGACTACGGGGAGTACCGAGCCAAGCGGGTACGGCCGTGCATGGTCGAAGGCTGCGACAAGCCCCGGCGCGCGCACGGCCTCTGCCGACAGCACCTGTACAGGCGGCTCGGCGTCTGACTGCCCGTCCATTCCTTCGGGAGTCATCGGAACCCGTCCGTAGACTGAGGCCCGCATGATCGACGTGATCGATTACCGGGCCGGCAACTCGCCGAGCGTGATTTATGCCCTCGAGCGTCTCGGATTGCCGTGCCGGCTCGTGGCCAAGCCAGAGGAGATCGCCGAGTCGGAGCGGCTCGTCCTTCCGGGTGTGGGTGCGGCCGCGGCGACCCTCGACTCACTGCGCGAGTCCGACCTCCTCGACGCGCTCAGGCAGCGGGTGCAACAGGACAAGGTCCCGTTCCTTGGCATCTGCATCGGCCTCCAGGTGCTCTTCGAGCACAGCGAAGAAGGCGACACGCCGTGCCTTGGCTGGCTCGCCGGCGAGGTACGGCGCTTCCCCGAGGGCCGGCGTGTCCCCCAGATCGGCTGGAACGAGGTTCGCTTCACCCGGTCGCACCCCGTCACCGCCGCGCTACCCGACGTCGGCCACTTCTATTTTGTGAACTCCTACTACGCCGACCCCAGCGATCCGGCCGACGCGCTGGGGCGAACGGAGTACGGCGTCGAGTTCGCGTCGGTGGTTGCGAGCGACAACGTCGTGGCCACCCAGTTCCACGCCGAGAAGAGCGGACGCCTCGGGCTGCAGCTCCTCGCCCGGTTCGCGTCATGGGACGGTCGATGCTGACGAAGCGCCTCATCGCCTGCTTCGACGTCATCGACGGACGGGTCACGAAGGCGCAGCAGTTCCAGGACAATATCGACGTCGCGCCGGCGGAAGACCTCGCCGCACAGCTATACGACGACCAGATCGACGAGATCGTCTTCTACGACATCACGGCCAGCGCCGAGAAGCGCAAGATCGATCTCGAGACTGTCCGGCGGGTCGCCCGGGAAGTATTCGTTCCCTTCACCGTCGGCGGCGGGATCGCGTCCGTCGACGATATGTTCGAGGTGCTCAAAGCCGGTGCCGAGAAGATCAGCGTCGACTCGATGGCCGTCCGCAACCCCGAGATCATCCGAGAAGGAGCCCGGGCGTTCGGTCGCCAGTGCATCGTGTTGAGCACCCAGGTCAAGCGGGTCGACCCCAGCGCCGGCGTTCCGAGCGGCTACGAGGTCTTCATCGACGGCGCCCGCCAGCCCACCGGTCTCGACGCGCTCGAATGGGTTCGGCGCGGCGAGGAGCTCGGCGCGGGCGAGGTCGTCGTCAACAGCATCGACCGTGACGGCACCGCGTCTGGCTACGACCTCGAGATCACCCGCGGGGTCGCGGACACCGTGAACGTCCCTGTCATCGCGTCGGGGGGTGCCGGCACCGTCGACCACATCGCCGCCGGGCTCACCGACGGCGGCGCGCAGGCCGCCATCATCAGCTCGATCCTCTATTCGCCCCGCTTCGACCGGAACGTCGGCGTGCGCGAGCTCAAAGACGGCTTGGCCTGGATGGGCGTGCCGATGCGCCCGTACGCGGTCGCTTAAGCCGACGCGGTTTGGGACGCGGGAACGAGCTGCTCCCAGTCGATACGCGAAGCGTCGGCCCACAGTCGCTCGAGCTCGTAGTAGGTGCGCGTCTCGTCGAGAAAGACGTGCACGACGACGTCGCCGTAGTCGAGCAGGACCCAGGTCGCATCGTCGAGTCCTTCAACGCTCGTAGGTGGCACGGACACGTGCTCCTTCATGGCGCGCTCGATCTCGTCGACGATCGTCCGCACCTGGCGCGTGTTGCTCGCGCTGGTGATCACGAAGGCGTCCGTGATGGAGAGGATGTCGCCGACGTCAAGGGCAACGATGTTGTCGGCCTTCTTGGCGGATGCCGCCGCGGCGGCGACGGCAACTCGACGGTGCACGGCCGGGGCGCCTGTCAAGCAGCAGCCTCGCCGGTCGTCATCACCGGCGATTGTAGAGGCCGAGTTCGGCGATGGCGCGCACCACCGCCGGTGGCACCAGCCCATGGATCGGGCGGCCCTCAGCAAGCCGCGCCCGTAGCTCGCTAGACGAGATGTCGAGGCGCGGGATCGTGACCCGCTCGACCGGCCAGCCGGCTAGCGGCGCCTCGGCGTGCGCGTCGCCTGCCCGCTCGACGATCACGAGCCTGGCAAGGTCGCGCGTCTCTTCGAGCTTCCGCCACGTCGGCATGTTGCGGACCGCGTCGGCGCCGAGCACGAGGAAGAGCTCGCGTCCGGCGGCCGAGAGCGCCACGAGCGTGTCGTAGGTGACCGACGGGCCTTCGCGGTTGACCTCGATGTCCGATGCTTCGACACCGTCGATGTCCTCCACCGCCGCGGCCACCATGGCGAGCCGGTCGGCCGCCGCCGCGACGACCTCGGCCTCCTTCTGCCAGGGATCACCTGCCACAACCATCAGCACCCGGTCCAACCCGAGCGCGGCGCGCGTGTCGACTGCCGCAACCACGTGACCGACGTGCACCGGGTCGAACGTGCCCCCGAGGACACCGACTCGCTCGATCCGCCGAGTCTACGAAAATGGCGTCACAACCTGTTCATCGTTCGAGAACACGACCGACACGGCCGCGCCCTACGCTCGCGCGGTGCCGCCGCTCGACGATCCAGCTCCGACTACGGCCGCACACGTCCTCGTGCGGGTCTGGCTTCCCGACCGGCCCGGGGCGTTGGGTCTCGTCGCATCCCGGATCGGCGCCGTGCAAGGCGACATCGTCGGCATCGACGTCCTCGAGCGCGGCACCGACGTCGCCGTTGACGAGTTCGCGGTCGATCTTCCGGACGTCGACCTCGTGCCAACACTCGTGCGCGAGATAGAGGAAGTCGACGGCGTCTCCGTCGAAGACGTCCGTGTCGTCTCTCACTTCCCTGACGCCCGCCTGGACGCGCTCGAGTCGGCGGCGGCACTGTGCGCGTCGACGACCGTCGAGGAGCTCCATGCCGCGCTCGTCGCACAGACGCGCCGTGAGTTCTTCGCCGACTGGACGGCCGTGATCAACGGCTCGCGGGTGCTCGCGCAGGCGGGCGACGATGCTCCGAGCGCCGACGTCCTCGAGGCGCTCGTGGCAGGCACGTCGGCATCCACGCTGGTATCGGACGGTGTGACCGGCCCCGACGACCTCGCGGTGGCGTCGTTCGCCGGGCACGACGCCGCGCTGCTGCTGGGCCGGGCCGGCCATCCGTTGCGTCGCCGCGAGCGAGGCCAGCTGCTGGCGCTGGTAGGCATCGCCGACCGTGCCTGGGAGCTGCTCGGCGAGTACAACGTGCCCCGTGACCACGATCGTCACGCTTCGGCGTGACCAGCTCGAACAGTCTTCGCGCGTCCTGGCCCGGGCGTTCGACGACGATCCGGTCTTCCGGCACCTGTACCCGACGCCGCGCCGCAGGCGGTTGTCGTGCCGCAGCTTCCTCGGCGCCGTCGTCCGGGATGCGCTGCCGTTCGGCGAGGTGTGGGCGGCGGTCGAGGACGGCGCCGTCGTCGCCACCGCCGGCTGGCTCCCCGAAGGCGCGTATCCGCCGTCGCGGTGGCGAGCCGTCCGCACGCTCCTCGCGGCGTGGGACGCCCTGCTCACGCCCCAGACCCTCCGCGACGGGTTCCGATACCTGAACGAGACGGAGAAGCTGCATCCGAGGGAACCGCACTGGTACCTGGCGGTCATCGGCGTCGAACCGCACCGGCAGGGCGAGGGACTGGGCGGGAAGCTGCTTGCGGCCGTCCTCGACCGCCTCGACGCCACCCGCGTCCCCGCGTACCTGGAGACCTCGACCACGGCGAATGTCGCCTGGTACCGGCATCACGGCTTCCAGGTGCAGGAGGAGGTACATCCGGCGCCGGCTGGCCCTCCGGTGTGGACCATGTGGCGCGAGCCGCAGGGCTTGTGATTCTCCTTCAGCCCTCCACAATCGTCGTGACGAACCGTTCGAGCTGACGCAGGTTGCGGCACTCGTACACGCCGTCGCAGTAGATCCCGAACTCGGAGATGATCGAGTCGCCGGTGTCCCAGTAGCCGCGCGGCTCCGGGTTGAGCCAGTAGAGATGCCGCGCCCGTTGCTGGAGCTCCTTCAGCACCCAGTGCTGTGAAGCGTGATAATTGTTGCGGGCGTCGCCGAGCAAGATGATGGACGTCTTCGGTGTCACTTCTTTGTAGTGACGCTCGTGGAACACCTCGAAAGCGTGCCCGTAGTCGGAGTGGCCGTCGACCCAGACGACATCGGCCTCGGTGTTGACCCGGTGGATCGCCTCGCTGATGTCGTCCGACTCCTGGAAGAAACGCGTCACCTCGTCGATGCCGTCGATGAACACCCAGGAGCGCACCTTGGAGAACTGGCTCGCCATCGCGTACACGAACTGCAACGTGAACCGGGCGAAGCTCGCCACCGAGCCCGAGATGTCGGCGACGACCATGACCTCAGGGCGTGACGGACGCGGGTGGCGGAACTTCGGCTCCGCCGGCACCCCCCCGTACGACAGCGAGTGCCGGACCGTAGATCGGAAATCGAGATGGCCGCGGTTGCGCCGCCGCCGGCGCTGGGCCAGTCGCGCCGCCAGTGCGCGCGTGAGCGGGTAGATGGCGCGCTGGAGAGCGAGCATCTCCTCACGCGACGCGTGCATGAAGTCGACGTCTTCGGGCAGGGGCTTGCGCAACGTGCGGGCCATCGCCTCGGGCCCGCGATCCGCGACGAGGCGCCGGCGGATCTCCGCCTCCACGAGCTCCTTCAGATGCTCCAGACGGGCCTTGAACTCCTCCTCGGCGAGGCGCTCGGCGAGCTCGCCCTCGCCCACCTCGCCCCGGTCACGGGCCTGCCCCATGAGCCGGGCGGTGAGCCCCTCGAAGTCGAGCTGCCGCAGCGTTCGGTACAGGTAGTACGTGCCGCCGACGGGCCGCCCCGGCTCCATGCCGGCGAACCGGTCGACTGCCGCGCCTGCCAGCTGCCGCAGCTGGTCGCGGTCCATGTTCATCAGCGCCTGCAGCAGCATCTGGGCGAGCTCCTCGGGTGACACGTCACCCATCGCGCCGCCGCCCTGGGCGCGCATCGCCTCCATGGACTCGAGATCGGACAGCGCGCCGGCTTCGCCGTTCTCGTCGATTCCCGGCGCGTACAACGAGAAGTAGACGTCGAACACGGTCTCGAACGCCCGCCAGTGATGATGATGCTTGACGAGCGTGGCGCCGAGCGCGGCCCTGAACGTGTCGCGATCGGCCATGTCGACGTGCTCTACCGCGCGCATGGCGTCGAGGTTCTCGGTCATCGACACCGGCAGCCCCGCGGCGCGCAGTTCGTGCACGAATCCCTGAAGCACGTCGAGCATCGACTCCCCCCGGGGCAGGCCTTCGGACGGCCCGAATCGCTCCATCGCATCCGTCAATTTCGCCGCGTTCAGGTGATGCACCGCGTCACGGTCCGGCTTGCCCCATGCGCGCCGGCAGCGGCCCGCCGTCGACCTGGAGCTCCTTGCGGGCTTTGGCGATGTCCGACTGGTACTTGAGCAGCACGTGCAGCGTCTCGCCGATGATCTCGGGATCGATCTCGTTCTTGCCCAGGTAGATCAGCGTCTTGGCCCAGTCGATCGTCTCGGAGATCGACGGCGCCTTCTTCAGCTCGAGCTGGCGGATCGACCGGACGATCCGCGCCACCTGCTCGGCGAGCTGGTCGTCGACCTCGGGCACCCGCACCCGGACGATGTCCTTCTCGCGTTCGAGATCGGGATAGTCGACGTGGAGATAGAGGCACCGCCGCTTCAGCGCCTCGGAGAGCTCACGCGTGTTGTTGGACGTCATGATCACGAGTGGGCGTTGCTTGCCGACGATCGTGCCCAACTCGGGTATCGAGACCTGGAAGTCCGAGAGCACCTCGAGAAGGAGTGCCTCGGTCTCGATCTCGACCCGGTCGACCTCGTCGACGAGGAGCACGATCGGTTCCTCGGCCCGGATCGCCTCGAGGAGGGGCCGGGTGAGGAGGAACGGCTCCGAGAAGATGTCGGACTCGACGTCGGCCCAGCTCGTCTCGTGCTCGCGGTCGGCCTGGATGCGCAGCAGCTGCTTCTTGTAGTTCCACTCGTAGAGGGCCTTGGACTCGTCGAGGCCCTCGTAGCACTGGAGCCGGATCAAGCGAGCGCCGGTGACGCGTGACAGCGCCTTGGCGAGCTCGGTCTTGCCCACGCCGGCGGGCCCCTCGACGAGCACCGGCTTCTCGAGGCGGTCGGCGAGGTACACGACGCCGGCGATGTTCGTGTCGGCGAGGTAGTCGACGGCCCGCAGGCGCTCGATGACGTCGTCGACGGATGTGAAGCGGTCCGCCATCAGCCTCCTCGCGTGCGTTGGCGGCTCGTCACTCGACGACCTGGCCGTCGCCCCACAGCACGTACTTGTAGGTGGTGAGCTCACGCAGGCCCATGGGGCCCCGAGCGTGCAGCTTCTGGGTCGAGATGCCGATCTCGGCACCGAACCCGAAGCGCTCGCCGTCGGTGAACCGGGTCGAGGCGTTCACGATGACCACGGCGGCGTCGACGTCACGTGTGAAGCGGCGGGCGGTGTCGAGGTCCCGGGTGACGACGGCCTCGGTATGCCCGGAGCCGAACCGGTTGATGTGGGCGATCGCGTCGTCGAGTGAGGGGGCGACGGCGACCGTCATCTTCAACGACAAGAACTCGCGCCCGAAGTCGTCTTCGGTGGCTCTGCCCATGCCGGATACGAGGGCGCGGGCGCGCACGTCGCCGAGGAGCTCGACACCGTGATCGGTCAGCGTGGCTACGGCGCGGGGAAGAAACCGGTCGGCCACCGCCTCGTGCACGATCAGCGACTCGGCCGCGTTGCACACGCTGGGTCGGTTGGTCTTGGCGTTCACGACGATGTCCAGCGCCTCGTCGAGGTCAGCGGCGGCGTCGACGTAGACGTGACAGTTCCCGTCGCCGTCGATTACGACCGGGACCGTCGCGTTCTTGCGGACACTTTCGATGAGCGCGGGGCCGCCGCGCGGGATCAGACAGTCGACGAAGTCCGTCAGCTGCATCACCTCGGTGGCAGTCTCGTGGGCGACGTCGTCCACGAGCACGACGCCGTCCTCGGGGAGTCCCGTCTTCTGCAACGCCTCGCGCAGCACACCGGCGATAGCGACGTTCGACCCCAGCGCCGAGCCTGACCCTCGCAGCAGCGCGGCGTTGCCCGACTTGAGGCAGAGGCTGGCGGCGTCGCTCGTAACGTTGGGCCGGTTCTCGTAGATGATCGCAACGACGCCCAGCGGCACCCGCACGCGCTGGATCTCGAGCCCGTTGGGCCGCATCCATCCATCGAGGACCTCGCCGACGGGGTCGGGCAGCGCCGCGACCTTGCGCAACCCACCGGCCATACCGTCGACGCGGGCGTCGGTGAGGCGCAGCCGGTCGAGCGGACCGGCGTCCATCCCCTCGGCAGTGGCGCGCTCGATGTCGGCGGCGTTCGCAGCTAGGATGTCGGGCGCCCGTTCGAGGAGAAGGTCGGCGGCGGTGAGCAAGGCGGCGTCTTTCTCAGCCGTCGACGCCGCGGCGAGCCGCCGGGATGCGACGCGGGCACGGCGCCCGAGCTCGGTGACACGCTCGGACATGGGGCGAGTGTAATCCTTGACCGCGCGGTCTAGTTCTAGGATTCGCGCGTAGCGGCGGCATGCGGAAAGCGATCTCGGGGGGGCAGCGAAGCCGGGCGCCCGCACGGCGGAGGCGCTGCCGCTGGCGCAGCCGTCCGCCTCATACGGTCGTCCGACCCCACTGCCGTCCCCCGCTCCTCGCCGGCCATTCGAGGCCCTCCGAACGAGGGCCCTCCCCCCGTCGGCCGGCGACGAGGATCGAGAGTGGCATCGTTTTCCGGAAGCGTAGTGTGACGGACGCCACGTGCGCGCGCAAGGGGTCCCTTACGGCAGCACGACGAGGTCGTCGCGATGGACGACCTCGTGCGGGACCCCCTCCGGCAGGTCGCTGGTCCGTCGTCCCGCGATGGCCCGCAGCGCGTCGGCGCCCACGCGGGTCAAGCCCTTGGCGAACGGTCGCCCCTCCCCGTCGACGACCTCGACGGCGTCGTCCGCGTCGAAGCGGCCATCGACGCCGCGTACCCCGGCGGGGAGCAGCGATCGGCCGTCGCGCATCAGGGCGCGGCGCGCGCCGTCGTCGACGACGACTCGGCCAGCGGCGCCGCGTGCGAAGGCGATCCACAGCTTGCGGCTGGGCAGCCGGTGCGGGCGGGGGCGGATCACCGTGCCGACCGGTTTGCCCTCGACGGCGTCGAGTACGACGCCGGGCGCGTCGGCGGCGGCGATGACGGCCCGGACCCCCGACCACGCCGCGATCTTCGCCGCTGCCAGCTTGCTGGCCATACCCCCGCTGCCGCGGGCGGTGCCGGAACCGCCCGCCACCGCTTCGAGGGCGGCATCGACCTCGGCGATCTCCTCGATGAGCGACGCTTCGCTGTCGAGGCGGGGGTCGGCGGTGAAGAGCCCGGGGGTGTCGGTGAGCATCACGAGCAGCTCGGCGTTCACGAGGTGCGAGACGAGCGCCGCGAGCCGGTCGTTGTCCCCGTAGCGGATCTCGTCGTCGGCGACGGTGTCGTTCTCGTTGACGATCGGGATCACGCCGAGATCGAGCAGGCGGCGGAGCGTCTCGCGCGCGTGGAGGTACTGGGCACGTTGGACGAAGTCGTGCGGCGTCAGGAGGACCTGCCCTGCGACAAGCCCGTGGTCGGCGAGAATGCCCGCGATCCGTTGCATGAGGCGCGGCTGGCCGACGGCGGCAATGGCCTGGAGCGTGCCGATGTCGGTAGGTCGCCGGTGCAAGTCGAGCGCGGGCAGGCCGGCGGCGATGGCGCCCGAACAGACGAGGACGACCACATGGCCGCCTCGGCGCGTGTCGACGAGCTCCTCGCACAACTTCGCCACGGCCGTGTCGTCGAGCTCGCCGGTCTCGGTGGTGATCGACGAGGTGCCGATCTTGACGACCACCTTCGAATGTTCGCTGCGGGCGGGCATCAGCGCAGGCTTTCCATGTACTCGAGCTCGACTGGGCCGATGCGCACGGTGTCGCCTTCGCGCGCACCGGCGCGCGCCAGTGCGCGCTCGATGCCCATGCGGCGGAAGCGGTCCTGCACGTAGGCGACGGCCTCGTCGCTCGTGAGGTCGGCCATTGCCACAACCCGTTCGGCGCTCTTGCCGGTCACGCGCCAGGCGCCGTCGTCGTCGCGGACAACCGAGAAGCCCTGCTGGGCCGGGCGCAGCACGACGAAGGGCGTCGGCTCCGGCTCCGTCGCACGGGCTTCGGCGACCAGGGAGCCCACGGTGCCGAGGAACTCGTCGATCCCGTCGTGCGTGACAGCCGAGATGCGCTGGCCCTCGAACGGGTGAAGTGCCACATCGGCCTTGCTTCCGACGACGATGCGGGGACGTTCGAGCAGATCAGGTCGGTAGCGGCCGAGCTCTTCGAGGAGCACGCGCTCCTGCTCGACCGGATCCTCGGCGTCGAGGCGGGCGAGGTCGATGAGCACGACCAGGACCCGCGCGCGCTCGACGTGGCGGAGGAAACGGTGGCCGAGCCCGCGGCCTTCGGCCGCGCCTTCGACGAGCCCCGGGATGTCGGCGAGGACGAACTCCTGGTCCCGGAAGCGCACGACGCCCAGGTGCGGCTCCAGGGTGGTGAACGGGTAATCCGCGATCTTCGGCCGCGCCGTGCTGACCGCCGAGATGAGCGTCGACTTGCCGGCGTTCGGGAAGCCGACGAGCGCGGCGTCGGCCATCAGCTTGAGCTCGAGGCGGAGCCACTCTTCCTCGCCGTACTCGCCCTGCTCGGCGAAGCCCGGGGCGCGACGGGAGTTCGAGAGGAACCTCGCGTTGCCGCGCCCACCTCGACCGCCGCGCACGGCGACGTAGCTGTCACCGTGCGACACGAGGTCGGCCAGTGTCTCTCCGGCGCGGCTTTTCACGACCGTGCCCTCGGGGACGGGCACGATCAGGTCCTCGCCGGCAGCGCCGTGGCGGCGCTTGCCGGAGCCATGCGTGCCGGACGCGGCGCGTCGGTGGGGATGGTCGCGGAACGCGAGGAGCGACGCGACGTTGCGGTCGGCGCGCAGGATGACGTCGCCTCCCTTGCCCCCGTCACCGCCGTCGGGCCCGCCCTTCGGGACGTGGGCCTCGCGCCGGAACGAGATCGCGCCTGCGCCACCGTCCCCACCGCGCAGGTTGACCTGGACCTCGTCGACGAACTCGCTCACGGGCCCAGGATAGGGATGATGCGTATTTCAACCGCGCTAGGCGCGGTTCAGATACGCATCGAGAGAGTCAGACGACGTCGACGAGCTTGCGGCCCCGGCGGTGACCGAAACGTACGGTGCCGTCGGCGGTGGCGAAGAGCGTGTCGTCGCTGCCTCGGCTGACGTTGTCGCCGGGATGGAACCGCGTGCCGCGCTGGCGCACGATGATCGTGCCGGCGCGCACCGTCGTGCCGGTCGACACCTTCACGCCGAGTCGCTGGGCGGCGGAGTCGCGCCCGTTGCGAGAGGAGGAAGCACCCTTCTTCTTGGACATGGTCCGATCACCCTACTGCTTGGTCGGTCGCTTCTTCGCCGGAGCCTTCTTGGCCGCCGGCGCCTTCTTCTTGGCCGGCGCCTTCTTCTTGGCTGGCGCCTTCTTCGCCGGTGCTTTCTTCGCCGGCGTCTCCTCCGTGGCCGGCTTCGCCGCCGGTGCCTTGCGGGCGCCGCCGGCCGAGATCGCCGTGATCTCGATCAGCGAGTAGCGCTGACGGTGACCCCAGCGCCGCCCCTGGTTCGTCTTGGGCTTGTACGTGAATCCGTCGATCTTCGGTCCCCGGGCGTCACCGACCACTCGTGCGGTGACGTGCGCCGCCTTGAGCTCGTCGGGCGTTGCCAGCACGCGGTCGCCGTCGACGACCAGCACCGGCGCGAGCTGGACCTCGCCCGAGGCCCCGAGCCTCTCGACCGCGAGCTGCTCGCCTTCCTCCACGCGGTACTGCTTGCCGCCGCTGGTGATCACCGCGTACATGGCGCGTCAGGTCCTCGGAGCGATCTCGGAACCACGACAGGGTATCCGACCTTTCATTGCAGCAGGGATTCGTCGACGAGGAACCCGCGGCCGTCGCACGTCGGACACGTCCGGCTGAACGTCTCGACCAGGCCTTCCGAGATCCGCTTCCGCGTCATCTCGACGAGCCCCAGCTCCGAGAGGTCGAAGACCTGGGTGCGGGTCTTGTCGCGGGCGAGCGCGGCTCGGAAGGCGCGCATGACTTCTTCTCGGTTCTGGGGGATCTCCATGTCGATGAAGTCGACGACGATGATCCCGCCGATGTCGCGGAGACGGAGCTGGCGGGCGACCTCCTCCGCGGCTTCGAGATTGTTGCGGTACACGGTCTCCTCGAGGTTCGACCGACCCACGTTCTTGCCCGTGTTCACGTCGATCACGGTGAGCGCCTCGGTGCCCTCGATGATCAACGAGCCGCCCGACGGCAGCCACACCTTCCGGTCGAGTGCCTTGAGGAGCTGCTCCTGCACATGGAATCGCTCGTACAGCGGGAGACCCTCTTCCTCGGGGTCGTAGTACTCGACCCGGTCGGCAAGCTCGGGCCCGATCGCCTCGACGTAACCACGGATCTGTTCGTAGAGGTCGCGGTCGTCGATGATGACGCCGCGGTACTCCTTGGTGAACTCCTCGCGGATCACGCGCACGACGAGCGGCGGCTCCTGGTAGACGAGCGCGGGGGCCTTCGCCCGGCGGGCAAGCTTCGAGATCTGCTCCCATTGGGCCCGGAGCCGTTCGACGTCGCGCGCCAGCTCGGCCTCGGTCGCGCCCTCGGCCGCCGTGCGCACAATGAGTCCCGCGTCCGGCGGCCGGAGACCCTCGAGCACGCGGCGCAGTCGCCGGCGCTCGTCGTCGGGCAGGCGTTTCGAGATCCCGTAGGTCTCGGGCTGGCCGGGCACCATCACGACGAACCGGCCGGCGAGGCTCACCTCTTGCGTGAGGCGGGCGCCCTTGGCGCCGATCGGGTTCTTCGTGACCTGCACCAGCACCGATTGGCCGTTCTTGAGCAGCCGCTCGATGCGCGGGTGGCTCTCCTCGACGTCGCTCGGATCGAAGGCGACGTCGCCGCGGTACAGGACGCCGTTCTTGGACGTGCCGACGTCCACGAACGCGGCCTCCATGCCCGGCAGCACGTTCTGCACCTTGCCCAGGTAGATGTTGCCGTCGATCGCGGTGTCGTCGGGCTCGAGCGAGCCGACGTAGTGCTCGACGAGGCTGCGGCCTTCGAGCACCGCGATGTGCGTCCGCCGGTCGTCCCGGACGTGCACGGCCATCATGTAGCGCCCGGCGGGCCGTCCCTTGCGGGTCCGTCCCCGCCTGCGTTCGAGGGCGGTGTCGTCGAGCTCGTCGAGCACGACGGCGTCGTCGACGCCGAGGTCGGCGCGCACGGCCTCCGTGGCCGTGGTTGGGTTGCCATTGCCGTCGCCGCGTCCGCGCCCTCTTCCGCGGCCCCGCCCGCCGCGACGGCGGCGTCGGGTGCGCGGCGTGCTCCCGTCGCCACCGGCCGGTGGGGCGGGTTTGGTGTCGCCGATCTTCGGCTTCGTCGGCGGCGGTGCGTCGGCGGCTTCCGGCGTGACCGCGCCGGCTTCGGCCTCGGCGAGGCCGGCCTCCTCGCGCGCGTCGGCGGTGACGTCTTCGGTCGTCAGACCACGGTCGGCGGGGGCGTCGGTGTAGTCCTCCCCCGCTTCCGACGTGTCTTGCGCGGCGGCGCCGTCGGGCGCGGACGCCGTCTTCGGCTTGCGGCGGTTTCGGCCGCCGCGGGAGCCACGACGCCGCCGACGCTTGGCAGCGCCGCCGGCACGGTTCGCGGTGCCGGCGCGTCCGCCGCTTGCTGTCTTCTCGGGTTCAGTCGGGTTGCCGGCCCCTTCGGCCGGCGCTGCACTGGCCTCTTGCTCCGTGGAGCCCGCTTGGCGCTCCGTTCGTGTCTCGTCGGACATTGAATCCTTCTCTCATGATGCGCGCGCCTCCGGCACGCGCTGACGCGCGTCGGCTTCGAGCGGCTCCAGCCGCGCGCCGCCGCGCTCAATCCATTGGTGGGTGCGCAGCACCCGACGCCCGACGAGGTCGTCGCCGATGGCGGCGAGCACCTCGGCAGGCCGGGCTCCACGCGGGTTGGTGGACAGTTCGAGGTCGAGGACGGGGCCGAGATCGGCGACATCCACGACGGTCATGGCCCGCACGATAGGCCGGACGTCGTCGGTGACCTCGCGACCCTTGCGCTTGCGGGTCACCGGCAGGGCGGAACGGGCCAGCGCCCCGTCGACGATCGCAGTGAGCGCCGCCGCTTCGAGGGCGCCGTCGTCACGGTTCACGGCGACCCGGTAGTTCACGGCGGTTACCGATTCCTGCAAGGCGGGGGCGCGGTCGGCGAGCGGCGCGACGCCGGCCACGTCGATGCCTTCCGGCAACGCCCGGGACAGCCGCGACGCCAAGGCGTCGAGCGGCACCGGCTCGACGAGCTCGAAGTCGAGGTACTCGGCATCGCTCTCGTAACCGACAGACAGGGCCAACCCGAAGCTCACCTTGGGCCGGGGCGCGAAGCCCTGCGTGAACGCGAGGGGCAGTCGTTCGATGCGGAACGCGCGCTCGAACGCTCTCGCCACGTCGCGGTGGGAGATGAACCGCACCTTGCCGTGCTTCGCGAAACGGATCCGGACCGGGAAGCCTGTGTCACCCCGCACGAGCACCCGCCTCCTCGCGCATGCCGAGGAACTGCACCGGCGTGTCGCCGCCGCTGCTCAGATCCTGGCCCGTGCCCTGGCTGCCACCCGCGGGCGCGACGGGTGACGCGACGACGTGCTCGAGCGCGTAGTCGGTGCACACGCCGCAGTCGTAGCACGGCGTCCAGCGGCAGTCGGGTATGCCGTGCTCGTGCAGCGCCGCCTGCCAGTCCTGCCACAGGAAGTCGCGATGCAGGCCGGCCGAGATGTGGTCCCAGGGCAGCACCTCGTCCTCCGTACGGTGACGGGTGACGTACCAGTCGGCGTCGAGCCCCTCGGCCGCCATCGCGTCGAGCCACCGGCCGAGGTCGAACCGCTCGCTCCACTCCTGGAACGTGCCGCCGTCGCGCCAGACACGCTCGATGACGCGCCCGATGCGACGGTCGCCGCGGCTGGCGATGCCCTCCACGAAGGTCGCCGCCGGGTCGTGCCAGCGCAGCTGCACGCCAGATTTGCGGACCGCGCTCCGTAGCACGCCGATCTTGCGTTCGAGCTCGTCGACGCCGTTCTGACCGAACCACTGGAACGGCGTGTGCGGCTTCGGGACGAAGCCGCCGATCGACGCCGTGCAGCCCGCCTGCTTCGCGTACTGGCGGCCGATCTGGACGACGTTCCGGGCGAGCTCGGCGATGCCGCGCGTGTCGTCGTCCATCTCGGTCGGCACGCCGACGAGGAAGTAGAGCTTCACGCGCCGCCAGCCCTGCGAGTACGCACCCTCGACCGCTGCGTACAGATCTTCCTCGGTGATGAGCTTGTTGAGGACCTGACGGATCCGCCACGTCCCGCCCTCGGGCGCGAAGGTGAGCCCGGTGCGGCGCACCTTCTGGATCTCGCTCGCGATGCCGACCGTGAACGCGTCGACGCGCAGTGACGGGAGCGAGAGGCTGACACAACCCGTGCCCTCCTGCTCGTTGACGAGGTCGGCGACGAGACCGTCGATGCCCGAGAAGTCGGCGCTCGACAGCGACGTGAGCGCGACCTCGTCGTAGCCGGTGCGGCGCAGTCCGTCCTGGACCATCGTGCGCACCTGCTCCTCGGGCCGCTCCCGCACCGGCCGGGTGATCATTCCGGCCTGGCAGAAGCGGCAGCCCCTCGTGCAGCCCCGGAAGATCTCAACGTTCAGACGGTCGTGGACGACCTCGACGAGCGGCACGAGCTGGCGCTTCGGGTACGGCCAGTCGGCGAGGTCGGCGACCGTGCGCTTGTCGACGCGGTCGGGCACGTCGGGGAACCGGGGGCGTACTTCCCGGATGAACGGACCGTCGTAGTCGACGTCGTACATCGCGGGCACGTACACGCCCGGGATCGTTGCGAGCTCGCGCAGGACGCCCTCGCGTGTCGTTCGACCCGAGCGCTTCCAGTCCCGGATGACGTCCGTCATCTCCCCGACCGGCTCCTCGCCGTCGCCGATGACGAAGGCGTCGACGAAGTCGGCCATGGGCTCGGGGTTGAACGCGCAGTGCCCCCCGGCCACGACGATCGGGTCGTCGGGGCGACGGTGATCGGCGCGGACGGGCACCCCGCCGAGGTCGAGGCAGTTCAGGACGTTCGTGTAGACGAGCTCGGCCGACAGGTTGAAGGCGATCACGTCGAAGTCGGCGGCGGGGCGGTGGTTCTCGAGCGAGAACAGCGGGAGGCCGTGGCCGCGCAGCTCGGCCTCGAGGTCGATCCAGGGCGCGTACGTCCGCTCGGCGACGGCGTCGTCGCGCTCGTTCAGGATCTCGTAGAGGATCTGGAGCCCCTGGTTGGGCAGCCCCACCTCGTACGTGTCGGGGTAGACGAGGAGCCAGGACACGACGCCCGGGCGGTTCGCCGGCGACACGGCCCCCTGCTCCATTCCGATGTAGCGAGCTGGTTTTTCGACCCTGGCCAGGAGCGGTTCAATCCGCGGCCACAGGTTGGACATCTAGAGCCCATGGTACCGGATGGCGGTTTTCCGGGGTTTTGGCGTCGCTGTCGTCCAATATGTGTCCGTCAGCGACGCCAAAACAGTGGGTTCGAGGTAGCTGTCGCACCCCGCGGCTTGACTTCTGCACGTGCCCACCCCCGATCAGGCCCTCAGTCGGTTCTCGGAAGAACACCACGGCGTGTTCGCAACCGGGCACGCATCAATGCTCGGGTTCACCGAGCGACAGATCAAGCACAGGAAGTCGACCGGCCGCTGGCAACCAGCCTTCCTCGGTGCCTACCACCTCGCTGGCGCCCCTCCGTCCTGGCTGGGTGACCTCCTTGCGGCGTGCTGGGCGGGCGGCTTCCGGGCTGTCGCTTCGCACCGCTCCGCGGCGGCGCTGTGGAACCTGGCGGGCGGGCGGCGGTCGATGCAGGAGATCACGTGCCCTCGGTGGCGGCGGGCGCGTCACGACGGCCTCGTCGTGCACGAGAGCAAGGCGTTCGATCCTGTCGACGCCACAGTGATCGAGGGGATCCCGGTCACGACGCCCGAGCGGACGCTCCTCGATCTCGGCGCGGTGTGCCACGAGTCGGTGATCGAGATGGCGCTGGACGCGGCGGAGAAGCGAGAGCTCGTCACGCTCGACTCGGTTCGCGCGACCGTCAAGCGGCTAGGTCGGTCGGGCCGTAATGGCGTCGGGACGCTCCGGCGGCTCCTCGATGCACGCAGCCTCGGCCGCAAGCCGACGGAGAGCGAGATGGAGACGCTGCTCGTCCAAGTTCTCCGGCGAAACGGCTTACCCGAGCCGGTCACCCAGTACGAGATTCGTAGCGCAGGGCGGTTCGTCGCTCGCGTCGACGCCGCATACCCGGAGTGGCGCATCGCGATCGAATACGACAGCTACGAGTATCACGCCGGCCGAAAAGCCCACGACAAAGACAACACTCGCCGCAACAAGATCGCTGGCGCCGGCTGGTTACCGGTCGGCGCGACGGCTGAGGATCTCCGTGCTGGAGGGTCAGTGCTGTGTGCCGCGATCCGGAGCAACTGCTGATTTTGGCGTCAATAACGGACACTATGCGTACCTGAGCGACGCCAAAATCATTCGGTTCCTCTCTACCGGAAGCGCCGCATCGAGACGTTGGCGACGATGGCGATACACGCGAAGGCGGTGATCGTGCTCGACCCGCCGTAGCTCATGAACGGGAGCGGGATGCCGGTCACGGGCATGAGGCCCATCGTCATGCCGATGTTCTCGAAGATCTGGAACGCGAACATCGCCAGCACACCGACGCAGACCAACGCCCCGAAGAAATCGCGGGCGACCGTGGCCGCTCGCCACGTCCGCCAGATCACGACCGCGAACAGTCCCAGGAGGGTCGCACCGCCCAGGAAGCCGAACTCCTCCCCGACGGCGGTGAAGATGAAGTCGGTGTGCTGCTCGGGGACGAACCCGCCGGCTGTCTGCGAGCCGTTGCCGAAGCCCCGGCCGTCGAAGCCGCCGTGCTCGATCGCGATCTTTGACTGGTCGGTGTTGTACGTCGTGCTTTGCTTGTCGTTGCCCTGGGTCACGAAGCTCGTGAGCCTGTCGACCTGGTACTCCTTGAGCACGCCGACGTTGATGATGGCGACGACGAACGACACCGCCAGCAAGGCGAGCACGATCAGGTGCCGGACGCTGGCGCCGGCGACGGCGAGCAGCGCCATGACGATCAGTCCGAGCACCATGGCCGTCCCGAAGTCGGGCTGCAGCATCACGAGGCCGAACGGGATGGCGGCGAGCGCGATCGTCTTCGTCAGGCGCCACGAGCTCATCTCGCCGCGATGCGCGGTCACGTAGCCTGCGAGCGCCACGATGATGCCGAACTTGGCGAGCTCCGACGGCTGGAGTTGGAACCTGCCCGGAAGCTCGAACCATGCCTGGGACCCACTCGAGCTGGACCCCAATGGTGAAAGCACGGCGACGAGGAGGAACACTGTGACGACGTACCCGAGCACGAAGAAGTCGCGCAGCTTCCGGTAATCGACGGCGAGGATGAGACCCATCAGCACCAGGCCGATGGCGATCGCCGCCCCCTGCCGCTTCACGAAGTAGAGCTCGTCGACTCCCTCGGCGGCGAGGCGCTCCCGGGTCGCCGAGTAGATCATCAACAAGCTGAGGCCACTGATCAGCACCGTGGCGCCGACGAGGAACGGGTCGAGGTCCCGCAGCACCGACGACTCGAGCCACCTCCAGCGGCTGCTGCTGAAACGCCAGCCGGTGCCGGGGAGCACCGAACGTTGCAACGAGCGCGAGCGGATATCCGGGATCGTCGCCATCAGTCCCCCTGCGCCGCCGGCGGTGGCTGCACCTGCACCGGCGAGGCGATCGGACGGCCTTCGAGGACGTCGATGACCCGGCGCGCGATCGGCGCCGCCACGGCCGCGCCGAACCCGCCCTCTTCGACCACGGAGAGCACGACGTACCGCGGCTGGTCGGGGTGCGTGATGCCGACGAACAGGGAATCGTCCTGCTTCTGCGCGTCGGTGTGCTGCGCCGTTCCGGTCTTGCCCGCCACGGCGCCGAAGTCGTACCCGCCGAACGCGCCCCGCGCGGTGCCATTCGGCCCGCCGGTCACGCCCAGCAAGCCCCCCATGATCGTGGCGCGCGTCTCCGGCGTGAGATCGGTCTTGCGGACGGGCTGGGACGGGAGCTCCCGGAAGACGGCCTGCGGCCCATCGAGACCGGTGCCCGGCTCGAGCAACGCCTTGGCCACTCGCGGCGTGAAGAGCATTCCCCCGTTGGCGAACGTCGCGTACCCCGTCGCGAGCTGGAGCGGAGTGACGAGCAGGTCGCCCTGGCCGACCGCGAGGTTCACGCTGTCGCCCGGCAACCACAACGAGCCCTCACGCTTCTTCTTCGCGTCGGGCTCGTTGGCGTTGAACCGCTCCTTCCACTGCTGATCGGGAACGCGCCCGTCGGGCTCGCCACCGAGTCCGACACCGGTGGCCTTGCCGAAGCCGTACGCCTCAGCCGTGTGTTGGATCGCGTAACCCTTCTTGATGGCATCGTCACTCGGCGTCTGCCCGGCGCTCTTCGCCCGCCTCCACTCGTTGTAGAGCTGCCACATGTCGCGCCCGATCCGGTAGAAGTACGCGTCGCTCGAAACCGTGAGCGCGCTCTGCAGGTTGACCGTGCCGTGGGCGGTCTTCCGGGCGTTGAATCGACGCTGGTCACCGACGTCGAGATACCCCTGGTCGAGGAAGCCGGCGAACGGGTCGAGCTGCCCCGTCTCCAACGCGGCGATCGCAGTGAAGAGCTTGAACGTCGAGGCGGGCGCGTACTGGCCCGACAACGCCCGGTTGACGAGCGGGAAGTTGCTGGACGGGCTGTTGAGCATCTGGAACTGCTCGGGCGTGACACCGGCCGCGAACTTGCTCGGGTCGTACGTGGGGTTCGAGGCCATCGCGACGACCGAGCCGTCGTTCGGATCGAGCACGACAACTGCGCCCGCGCCGGCCCGATACGTCTGGAAACGTTGCTCATCACTCGCGTCGCGGACCCTGCGGGCGCCCTCGATGCCCTCGGCCAACGATTGCTCTGCAACCCGCTGCGCGTCGAGGTCGAGCGTGAGTTGCACGTCCTTCCCGGGGACGGGCTTTCGCGCCTCCACGGTGTGCACGACTCGGCCTCGGCTGTCGACCTCGACCCGCAGTTTGCGCGGCGTTCCTCGCAGCGCTCCCTCGAACATCTTCTCGACGCCGTCCTTGCCGACGAGATCGCCTTGGAGATAGCTGTCCTTGGCGTGGGCCGCGAGCTCGTCGCCGTTGATCTCACCCACGTAGCCGACCAGGTTCGTGGCGAGAGGACCGTTCGGGTACGCACGCAAAGCGGTACGGACCACGTTCACACGCGGGAAATCGCGCGGGTGCTCCTCGAGGTACGTGCGAACCTCGGGGGTGATGCCGGTCGCGATCCGGACTGGCGCGATCGGCGATGCGCGGGGGTCTTCGATCCGGGTCTCGATCTCTTTGACAGAAAGACCTAGCTGCTGTGCCAGGCGGTCGATGATGAGCTTGCGACGGCCCGCCGGTAGCGGCCTGGTGCGGTCGAAGGTGACAACGTCGACAGGCTGATTGTCGACGATCGGCTTGCCGTTGCGGTCGAGGATACGGCCGCGCAGGGCGGGCTCGTAGATCACGCGCACACGATTGCTCGTGGCGGCCGCCGTCGAATCGCTTTCCGAGCCGAGTTGCAGGAACCACAGCCGCGCGAAGAGGGCACTGAAGAGGAACATAACCACGACGCCGATGACGGTGAGCCGCGCCCGGCTGCGTTCGGTCACCTAGCCACCCAGCCACGATCGGGCCAGCCGCGAACCCGTCGACTCGCTCCACCGGTCGCCCATCGCGCGACCCGGAACGCCACAACGGCAAGGAGCGCGTCGTACACGCTTGCGATGAGCACCACCCTCATGCTCCGGAGCGCAAGCAGCTCTTCCCGGCCCGCGAGCGCGCCGATGCTCACGAACAACGCGCCGCCGGCGAGACCACCGAGCAATCCCATGAGTGGCGCGACCAAGCGGGGCACGCGCACCAGGCCGCTTTGCACCACCCCGACGCCGTAGCCGACCAGCGCGAACGAAAGCGCCGACAGGCCGAACGGGGTATTTAGGAACAAGTCGATCACCACACCGGCGACGAATCCGAAGACCGCTCCCCGCTCGGGGCCGAGGTAGTAAGCGACCGCCACGGTGAGGACCAGCCCGACGTCGGGCGCGACACCGAAGACGCGTAGCCCGGCCGAGAACAGCGTCGTCTGGAGCACGACGCCTACGACGATCGCGAGCGCAAGCTTGCGGCGCTGCGACCACGTCACAACAGGACCGCCGCTCGTGTCGTCACTGCTCCGTCATCCGGCGCGTACTCGCAGGACCTTCACGTAGTCGAGGCGGGAGAAATCGACCAACGGCTTCACGAGGATGTCTTGTTGCAGGTCCCCGAGCGCCCCGGTGACCCTGCTGACCGTCCCGACCGGGATCGCGGCCGGAAACTGGCTGCCCTGCCCCGACGTGGAAACGAGCTCCCCCTCGGCGACCGGAGTATTGGGGTCCACGAATTCGAGCCGAAGGGTGCCGCTGTCGGCACGCCCTTTCACGACGCCCGCCGTCTGGCTCTTCTCGATCTTCACGCCCACACCGGACTGCGGATCCTCGAGGAGGAGCACCGTGGCACGGTCGCGTGACACGGGCTCGATGACACGACCGACCAGTCCGGCACCTGTCACCACCGGCATGTCGACGCCGATGCCGTCATTCGATCCCTTCCCGATCTGCACGGTGAACTCGAAATTGCTCGGCGCTGGTTCGACCACCGGCGCCGCGACGGTGTCGGTTTCCTCGACGTACGGCAGGTCGAGCAGTTTCTTCAGCTCTTTGTTCTCCTCCGTTGCTGCGCGCTCCGCCGCGTCGTGCCCGCGTGCATCGTCCAGCTGCCGCTTGAGACGCGCGTTCTCGTTCTTCAACGATGTAGAGCGTGTGACACCGTCGATCCAGTCACCGACGGGCGAGAGGACAGTGTCGGCGGCGTCCGCGATAGGGCTCATGGCGTCCCGGGCGGCGCCGCGCACTTCCGACAGCGGCCCGGACTCGCGGACGTCGAGCGTGATGAGAGCGACTGCCGAGATCACGACGAGCACGAGGACGGTGCGTCGTCGGGGCCACGCCGGTAGACGACCAGGTGCTCGTTCGATTCGTCGCTCGGGTCCGGCTCTGGCGTCCAACCGGCGCAGCGCCGGGCCGAGGCGAGTACCCGCCGACAATTCAGTGATGGTGTGAGGCGAGCAGCACGGACTTGAGCGCGTCGAACTCTTCGAGGCACTGGCCGGAACCGAGCACGACGGTGAACAGCGGGTTCTTCGCTCTACGGACCGGCATGCCCGTCTCGGCCGCGATCCGGGCGTCGAGGCCGTGCAGCAACGAGCCTCCGCCGGTGACGACGATGCCCTTTTCCATCATGTCGGCGGCCAGCTCGGGCGGCGTCCGGTCGAGCGTGTACTTGATGGCGTCGCAAATCGCTTGGACCGGCTCTTCGATCGCTTCACGCAGCTCGCTGGTCGACACGACGATCGTCTTGGGGAGGCCGGTGACGAGGTCGCGCCCCCGGATCTCCGCGTAGAGCTCTTCCTTCAGGGGCCACGCGCTGGCGAGTTGTTGCTTGACCTCCTCGGCGGTTCGCTCCCCGAGGGCCAGCGAGTATTCCTTCCGGCAGAAGTCGATGAGCGCTTCGTCGATCTCGTCACCGGCGACGCGAATCGCCTCGCTCGCCACGATCCCGCCGAGCGAGATCACGGCGACCTCGGTCGTGCCGCCGCCGATGTCGACGACCATGTTGCCGCTCGGCTCGTGGATGGGCAGGCCAGCACCGATGGCGGCCGCCATGGCCTCCTCGATGATGTAGGCGGGCTTGCGCGCGCCGGCGTACTCGGCCGCTTCCTGCACGGCGCGCTGCTCGACGCCGGTGATCCCCGAGGGGACGCAGATGACCATCCGCGGCTTCGCCCAGCGGCGCTGGTGCACGCGCTGGATGAAGTAGCGGAGCATCTTCTCGCAGATGTCGAAGTCGGCGATCACGCCGTCCTTCAGGGGCCGAATGGCCCGGATGTTCGCGGGCGTCCTCCCGACCATCCGCTTCGCCTCCTTGCCGACTGCAAGGGGACGGTCGTCCTTCGTGTTGACGGCCACGACGGAGGGTTCGCTGAGGACGATGCCCTGGCCCCGCACATAGACGACCGTGTTGGCGGTCCCCAGGTCGACCGCCATGTCGTTTCCGACGACGGAGGACAACAAGGGCGAGCGGGTCACGGGAAAAAGGCCCGGACCGGGGCCCGGAAGG
>JBKOWY010000084.1:0-17165 GCA_046724655.1 Actinomycetota bacterium | reverse complement strand
GACTCCGCGATGAGTGGCCCCAAGGTCGGCATGGCCTTCGCCATCGCGTCACTGCTGCCGTGGGCCGCGAAGGCGTCGTCATCGGCATAGAGCTCCGAGAACCAGAACAGATCGGGATCGTCCTTGGCCCGGTTCATCACGTACAGCAACGTCCCCGGTTCCTTTTCGACCTGCTGGAAGAGAGTCCGGAACGCGGCGATCAATTCTTCGCCCTTGCCTTCGTGCACCTTGAACTTCGCCAGCAACGACACCTGGGGCATGAGCGCTTCCTCCTTCGACTGGAGCGGGATCGTAAGCTCACCCAGCGGCGACGGCGACTCTGCCGACCGTCGCCCGCGGTGGCGGCGGCTTCGCCGACCGCTGCCGCAAAGCCCGAGCTTGCGAGGGCGACAGGAAATGTAGAGCCGGAGCTTGCGACGGCGACAAAGGAGCATTGTTGACGGTGCACGAGCGGCCCTTCGGCCGGTACTTCGAGGACTTCGAGCCCGGCGACGTCTACAAGCACTGGCCGGGCAAGACCATCACCGAGTACGACGACCACCTCTTCTGCATGATCACGATGAACCACCACCCCCTGCACACGGACGCGTGGTTCGCGGAAAAGCAGACGCAGTTCGGCAAGAACGTCGTGGTCGGCAACCTCGTCTACTCGCTCGTGCTCGGTATGAGCGTGCCCGACGTGAGCGGTGTCGCCATCGCCAATCTCGAGGTCGAGGAGCTCAAGCACAAGATGCCGACATTCCACGGCGACACCATCTACGCCGAGACCAAAGTCCTCGACAAGAAGGAGTCGTCGAGCAAGCCCGACCGCGGCGTCGTCGCCGTCGAGACACGCGGTTTCAACCAGCGGGGCGAAGAAGTGTGCTACTTCCGCCGCAAGGTCATGGTCCCCAAGCGCGGGGCGGCCCAGCCCCGCGAGCGGCCCTACACCTCGCCGGAGTGAGCAAGACCGCCGGCTGCAAGTTCTGCCAGATCATCGCGGGCGAGATCCCCGCCCACTTCGTCCTCGAGACCGATGACGTCGTCGCGTTCCTCGACCACCGGCCGCTGTTCTACGGCCACACGCTCGTCCTGCCCCGTGCGCACATCGAGACGCTCCTCGACGTGCCTTCGGGGTTCATCGGTCCCTTCTTCCTCGACGTGCGGCGGGTCACGCGGGCGGTGACGGCGGCGAGGGAGGCCCAGGGCTCGTTCGTGGCCGAGAACAACGTCGTGAGTCAGAGCGTCCCCCACCTGCACGTCCACGTGGTGCCCCGCCGGCGCAAGGACGGTCTGCGGGGCTTCTTCTGGCCCCGCACCAGGTACGAGAGCGAGGCCCAGATGGCGGAGGTGGCGGCTGGCATCCGGGGCCAGTTGGTGTAATCTTGTAATCACGAAACAGGTATCCAGCACCACCCTGGGATGGTTCGTCGGACGGCTGCCGGACGACTGGTTCGCGGGCCCGCCCGAGATCACCTACGACCGCGACGAGATCCTGGTCGTCGGGACGCTCCCCGAGCCCGAGCACGCCAAGGAGGCCGACGAGGAGACCCGGGCCGCCGCCCGGCGGGGCCGGATCGAGTCCTTCCGGGAGGACACCCGGAACCAGCGCATCCGCATCGCCGGCCAGGCCGAGGCGAAGTTCGGCCGCAAGGTCGCCTGGGGCGCCGAGTGCGGCGACGAGCGCGTGATCTTCACGACCCTCAGCGTCCCGGTCATGACGCGCTTGCGGATGCCGGAGCGCTCGGTCCTCGACACGCTGGTCGAGGCCAACGTCGCCCGCAGCCGCAGCGAGGCGCTGTCCTGGTGCGTGCAACTCGTGCGCGAGCACGAGGGCGACTGGATCCAGCAGCTGCGCGACGCGCTCTCGCACGTCGACGAGGCCCGTGCCGCGGGGCCCGAACCGACCACAGCCTGAACCGGGGGTCTGCCACACTCACCTAATGGGTCGAGCCGCGCGCCTTGTCGTCGCGGCCGTCGTCATCACGGTCACGCTCGCCCCGGCGGCGGACGCGACCGCAGGAACGCCGCGTGCCGGCGAGGCGCCCGCGCTGCCCGCGCTCCCGTCGCTCGACCCCGGCTCGCCGTCGTTGTCGGCGGGCGGGCGGGCGATGCTCGAGGCCGCCCCGCTCGAAGACGCGCCCCGGTACGCGTTGGGCGTCACCGTCGAGCCCGGCACCGGAAACGTCGAAGGTCGTAGGCACGCGCGCGTGCTGCGACCCGACGATGGCGCAGCAGAGTTTCGAGTGCTTCCGGGACTGCCGGCTCTGCATGCCGGGCTACGCGTTCGGAACGTGACCGTGAACGACAAGGCCGTGAACGCCGAGGTCGATCGCGCGCTGCTCCGCGTGCCCGTGAAGCGCGCGGAGTCGAATGCGGTCGACGTCCGCCTCCAGTTCTCCTATCGCGTCCCTCGTTCCGGCCCCTCGGGCGGTCGCCCGCTCTCGCAGGAGACCATCGGCGTACTGTCCCGGAGCCGCGACGTCATGCTGCTCGGGCACTCGTTCCCGGTGTGGCTTCCGCCCGGTGCCGACGCTGATCCCGGGCTCTCCGGGTTCGGCGACATCGGCAACTTCGCTGCCGGCGCCATCACTGCCCGCGTCGATGTCCCGACCGGGTACGACGTGAGGAGTGGCGGCGTGAACGCCGGCCGGATCGACAAGGGCTCGCGCACGATCGTGACCGAGTCGGGCGTGGGACCGCGTGATCTCGCCCTCTTCGTCGGACGCGACCGGCGCAACGCCGAGACGTCGACCGGTGACGTGACCGTGCGGGCCACGGGCGCCGCCGGGCTCGACCTCGAGGACGCCGCCCGCCAGTCCGCCGACGACGTCCAAGCGCTCACCGACCTGTACTCGCCGTATCCGTGGTCGGAGGTCGACGTGGTGTCGGCGCCGCTCGGTCCCGGGATCGGCGGCATGGAGTGGCCGGGCATGGTCTGGGTCGCCGGGATCGGCGAGGGGTCCCTCGGCGGGGCGTCGCTCGCGCTCGCCCACGAGCTCGCGCACCAGTGGTGGCACGCGCTGGTGGGGAACGACTCGATCCGTGCCCCGGTCGTGGACGAACCGCTGGCGCAGTACTCGATGTGCCTGGTGACGGCCCGACAGCAAATCGGCGACGTCGAGTGCGTGGGCCTCGGGCGCGGCACGCTGGGCCGGAGCCCCCGCGACGCGTGCGCCGACCGGCCGACGAACCGCTTCCGGTCGGCGGAACAGTACGGCCTGCTGGTCTACAACCAGGCGCCCGGCTTCTACTTCGCGCTCGCTGACGCGGTCGGCCAGGTGGCGACGGTCGCCGCCCTGCGCAGTGTCGTGGCTCGCCATGCGTTCGGGATCCTGACGCCGGAACAGTTGCACGACGAGTTCGTCGCTGCATTCCCCGACCGCGCTGCCGAAGTTCGCGACCTGTGGGACCGCTACATAGGACCAAGCGGCTGCGGCGGATCGCGGGGGAGTGGTCAGCCCGCGGCGACGGCGGTTTTGCCGACCGTCGTCGCAGGAGCCGGAGCTCGCGACGGCGACTAGCTAGCCGTTGAGGAACGTGACGATGCGGTGGTTCACGACGTCGGGCTGCTCGAGATGGAGGAAGTGCCCGGTGCCCGGCACCATCACGAGGTCGAGCCCGGCCGGGAAATGCGCCCGTAGCTCGTCCTCGATGACGATTTCGGCGGCCATCACGCCGTCGTCCGTCCCGTGCAGGTACAGCGTCGGAACCGGCGTCGGCTGCAGATACGCGGCTTGCACCTCGGCGAGCGCCGGGTCGGCGTTCTTCGTGCCGAGCACGAACCGGTAGTAGTCGAGGGCCGCCGAGAGCGATCCGGGCGCGCTGAGCGTCTTTTTCAGGTCGGCCATGAACCCGGGATCAGGCTCGTAGCCGGGCGACCAGTCACGCCAGAGCTTGTCGACGACGGCGAAGTCGTTCATCGGGACCGCGCCCTCGGAGACCGGCAGCTGGAAGAAGAACATGTACCACGAGCGCTTGAGCTGGTCGGGCTCGAAGATGTGCTGGCCCAAGGCGCCCGCGTGCGGCACAGCCATGTTGGCGAGCCTGGCGAAGCGCGCCGGCGCGTGCGCCGTGGCGGTGTACGCCGCCATGGCGCCCCAATCGTGACCGACGAGCACCACGGGCCGGTCTCCCGCCAGCGCGTCGGCGAGCGCGATCGCGTCCAGCGCCAGCGATGCCACCTGGTAGTTACCGTCGGGCGCCAGACCGGTCGGGTGGTACCCGCGCATCCACGGCGCCACACCGTGGAAGCCCGATTCGGCGAGGTCGCCGAGCAACCGTTCGAAGCTGCGCGCGTGATCGGGGAACCCGTGGAGGCACAGCGCGAGGGGTCCGTCGGCCGGCCCGTCCTCGAGGTAGGCGAAGTCGATTCCATTCGCTGTGACGCGCCCCTCGTGCACGAGTCGGCAGCCTACGGCTCGGCCGCGCTGTGCGGCAGCCGCTGAGGGCCGGGCACACTTGAGTAGTGCCCGACGCCAACACCGACGAGGTCATCCGCACCGAGGGCCTGACGAAGATCTTTCCGGGCGGAGTGAAGGCCGTCGACAGTCTCGACCTGTCGTTGCGGCGCGGCGAGATCTTCGGTCTGCTCGGACCGAACGGCGCCGGCAAGACCACCACCGTCGGGATGCTGACGTCGATGGTCGTGCCGACCGCGGGGCGCGCCGTCGTCGGCGGCGTCGACGTGATCGCGCACCCGGCGCTGGCGAAGCAGGCGATCGGCGTCGTCCCCCAGACGAACACGCTCGACCGGTCGCTCAGTGTGTGGGAGAACCTTTACTTCCACGGCCGCTTCTTCGGGATGAGCGCCCGCGACGCGAAGACCGAGGCGACCCGGTTGCTCGAACGCTTCCTGCTCGCCGATCGCGCCTCGGCCGAGGTGCTGGCGCTCTCCGGTGGGATGGCCCAGCGGTTGATGGTGGCTCGGGCGGTCATGCACCGGCCGGCCATCCTCTTCCTCGACGAGCCGACCGCGGGGCTCGACCCGCAGGGCCGCATCGCGCTGTGGAGCATCCTCCAGGAGCTGCACACCGAGGGGCAGACCATCCTCCTCACCACCCACTACATGGAGGAAGCCGACCACTACTGCGACCGGGTGGCGATCATGGACCACGGCCGCATCCTTGCCCTCGACTCGCCCTCCGGCCTGAAGCGCGGCGTCGGCGCCGACACGATCGTGACCGTGTCGGCCGACGGTGGGCTCGAGGAGCTTGCCGGGCTGCTCGAAGCGCGCGTGCCGGGTGTGACGCACGCCCAACGCGTCGACAGCACCGTGCAGCTCGGTGTCAAGGGTTCGCGCGGCGTGCTCCCTGCCGTCGTGACCGCAGCCGAGCAGGGCGGCTTCACGGTCACCGACCTCTCGATCGCCGAGCCCACGCTCGAGACCGTGTTCATCAACCTGACCGGAAAGGACCTGCGCGACTGATGGCCACCGTCACCGACACACCCGCCGCGGCGACGCCCGGGCTGGCCACGGCTCGCCGCAATACCGCCGCCGCCAGCTGGACCGCGTACAAGGCCCTGCTGTTGCGCGACCTCACCGTGCTGCGAAAGCAGCTCAACGAGTTCCTGCCCCGCACGTTGCTGCAGCCATTCCTGCTGGTGTTCGTGTTCACGTACGTCTTCCCGAAGATCGGGCAGGGCATCGGAGGCGGCGCCGGCGGGCTCGGCGGCGAATCGGCCTTCGCAACCGTCCTCGTCGCCGGCGTGGTCGGCGTCACGATCCTCTTCCAGGGAATCCAGTCCGTGGCGCTGCCGATGGTGCAGGAGTTCGGGTACACGAAGGAGATCGAAGACCGTGTGCTCGCACCGCTGCCGGTATCGCTCGTCGCCCTCGGCAAAGTGACGTCGGGCGCGCTGCAAGGCCTGCTGGCGGCGCTGCTCGTGTTCCCGATCGCCGCCGTCGTCCCTGCCGACGACGTGCATCTCGACGTGAACTGGCCGGTGCTGTTGACCCTGGCGCCCCTCGCGTGCATCACGGCGTCGGCACTCGGCCTCACGTTCGGGACGCGGTTCGAGCCCCGGACCGTGCCGTTGATGTTCGGCGTCGTCGTGATCCCACTGACGTTCCTCGGCTGCGTCTACTACTCGTGGGTCGCGCTGACGCCGATCAAGATCGGCGGGTTCTCGTGGCTGAAGTGGCTCGTGCTCGTGAACCCACTCGTGTACATGAGCGAGGGCTTCCGGGCCGCCCTGACGACGGCCGACCACATGTCGCTCGCGGCTGTGTATCTGGTGCTCGCGGGATTTGCGGTCCTGTTCCTCTACCTGGGGATCAACGGGTTCAAGCGGCGGGTGCTCAGCTGATCCTCAAGGTGGGAGCCGTTCTCGGCGCGGGGCGTAGTTTGTGAACAGGCTGTGAGTCGGTATCCTCCTGGCGTGCGCGGGGGGATCAAGCTCACCTTCCATGGCGTCCGAGGGTCCACGCCTTGTGCAGGCGAGCAGTACAGGCGCTACGGCGGTAATACGTCGTGCGCCTCGCTCGAGGTCGAGGGCCACGACCCCGTCATCTTCGACATGGGCACCGGCCTGCGGCCCTGCGGGCAGGCGCTCGCCACGGACGAGCCTTTCCACGGGACCGTCCTCCTGAGCCACCTGCACTGGGACCACATCCAAGGGCTGCCCTTCTTCGGACCGATCTCCCAGCCCGACGCCGTGCTCGACGTCTACGGCCCCGCCCAGGAGGCGGGGTCGCTGCACACCGTGTTCTCCGGTGTCATGTGCCAGCCGTACTTCCCGATCACGCCCGACGAGCTGCACGGCACGGTGCGCTTCCACGGCGTCGGCACCGAGGACTTCGCCGTCAACGGCGCCAAGGTCCGGTCTCGGTGGATCCGGCACACGAGCGCCACCATCGGGTTCCGCGTCGACGTCGAGGGCGTCTCGGTGGCGTATATCTCGGACCATGGGCCGGGGTGCTCCGACGACCCCGACGATTTCATTCCCTCGGATGTGCTCGAGCTCGCCGACGGTGCCGACCTTCTGATTCACGACGCCCAGCACACCTGCGAGGAGTTCGAGAACAAGCGCCACTTCGGACACTCGACCGTCGACTACGCCGTGCACGTTGCCCGCAAGGCAGGCGCCCGGCGTCTCGCGTTGTTCCACCACTGCCCGTCGCACTCAGACGACGCGGTCGATCTCATGCACCTCTACACGAGCGCGCTCGCTGAGCGCGTCGCCGGGGGCCTCGAGGTGCTCGCAGCTCGCGAAGGCCTGGTCGTCGAGCTGCAACAAGCGCTCGTGCGGTGAGCGAAGGGGAGAGCGCCGAGACGCTCATGCCGCCCGACGAGGCGTCCTATCGGACGGTCCTCGGGCACTTCGCAACTGGCGTCACGATCATCACCGCCATGAGCGATGGTCAGCCCATCGGTGTATCGGCCAACTCGTTCACGTCGGTGTCACTGGACCCGCCGTTGGTGCTGTTCTGCGCGTCGAAGGACTCGACGACGTGGCCGAAGATCGAGTCGGCCGGGAAGTTCACCGTCAACATCCTCAACCAGCACCAGGAGGACGTCTGCCGGGTGTTCGCGACGAGGGGCGCCGACCGGTTCAGCCGCATCGGATGGCGGCCGTCGGCCAACGGGTCGCCGATTCTGCACGACGCGCTGGCGTACATCGACTGCACCATCAAGGACCAGTACGAGGGCGGAGACCATCTGATCGTCGTCGGCCTGGTGCAGGAGCTCGGCGTCCTGAGCGACGAGGGCCCGCTCATCTTCTACCGGGGCGGCTACGGCCACTTCGACAGCTGAGTGGGCGCGCTCGCGCTCGCAGCCCGCATCGTCGTCGCGGCCGCGTTCGTCGTGGCGGCGGTCCAGAAGCTGCGTGCGCTCCGAGCGATGCGGGCTCAGCTCGAGGGCTTCGGTGTCCCGGGCCCGCTGGTCGGCGCGTCCGTTGCCGTGCTGCCGGCGGCCGAGCTCGTGACCGCAGCGGCGTTGATCGCCGTACCGCACTCGTCGATACCGGCGTTCGCCGCCGTTGGTCTGCTCGCCGTGTTCACCGGCGCCGTCGTCGGCAATCTTTCCCGGGGCCGGCGTCCGCCCTGTCCGTGCTTCGGGGCCGGCACTTCCGACGCGCCGATCTCCGCCCGCACGGTCCTGCGCAATGGGTGGCTGCTCGCGCTGGCGGTCGTCGCAACGGGCTCGATCGACGGCGCGGAGCCGGCGGCGGTCGTGATCCTGACCGCTGTACTCGGCGCCGCAACCACGTGGGTCGTCGCGACGCTGCATTGATGATGCGTATCTCAACCGCGCTCAGCGCGGCTGAGGTACGCATCAGGGTCGATTGCGGCGGGCGAGACGCCGGTAGAGGCGGGCCTCGATCCAGGTGCCGGTGGCGGCGTCGAGCGCGGACGTCACCACGACCACGAGGGCGATGAACCACGCTAGGCCGCCGACGCCGAGGAACATGAGCAAGCTCGCCACGAGCAACACGCCGGTCTGGATGGTCACCGTGAGCCGAACGATGTGAGGATCGACGAGGGTGTCGGCAGGCTCGATCACGTCGGCGGTCGCAGCGGCGAACAGCCGGGGCAGCGGCGCTCGGCGCGGCCCGAGGGCGCCGCTCACGGCCAACAACACGGTGACCGCCGGAATCAGCAGCTCGATCTGGAACGTGAACCCGATCAGCAGGACCAGCGCGACCACGGCCTGCTCGAAGCGCGACGGCCGCGGATCCAGCGCACGAGACACAGCGAGCGAACCTATAGCGTCGCCGGGATGCCCCAATCGAGCGAGCGCCGGCTCGCCGGGCGCGTCGTCGTGGTCGGTCCCGACGCGAAGGACGTAGCGTTGGCGGTGTCGCGCGCCGGAGGCACCGTCGTGATCGCGGGCATGGACGCCGAGGCAGCCGGCGCGCTGGCGGCGGAGGTTGACGCAGTTGGCGGCCGCGCCGCGGTCTTCACCGGCAACCTGACTCGCGACGCCGACCGCACCGCTCTGGCCGAGCTCCTCGCCGAGCTCTTCGAGTGATCTGCCACAGCTACTCGAACGCGCCGCGACCGCGCACGAACAGATGCCAGCCCACGAACGCCCACCCTGCCCACACCGCCCACCGCCAGACGCGGTGGCGCATCAGCCGCGTCACGACGTCGTCGAGGGTCGCGAAGCGAGGGCGGCGCCGCCGCGTATACAGACCCCACAGCACCCAGGCCGCGGCGATGACCGCGTAGATCGTGTAGCTGAGGGTGCTCGAGCTCATCGCCGGAACAGCCAGTAGCCGACGCCGAGCCACGCGGCGAACATCGCGAACCGGCCCGGGTGCGTGCTCATGATCGCGTCGGCGATCGAGCTGAGCGTCGGATGGTCGATCCGCGGCGACAGCCGATACGAGATCAGCTCCCACGCCAACATCACGACGACCAGGGTCACCCACACCCACGTGCCGCGGCGTGTGACCGGCCTGCCCGACTCGGCGTCATCGTCGAGTCGATGCCGCGCCCGCAACAACGCGACCCCGGCGATGATCAACGGGATCGACACCGCCACCGCCTCGGGGTGCGTGAACGCCCGCAAGCCGGACGCGATCCAGGAGTAAACGAGCACGACCACGACGACTGCGACGGCGGGCCATGTCACGCGCCGCGCTGGGCGCGTCGTCTCCATGTCCTCAGTCTCTCTCGCGACCGAGCGCGCGGCCCGGCAATCGCAGGCCGGCCTCGGAGCACCCGCTGGTAGCCTCGGTCACGTATCCCCGCGTGCAGCCGGCGCGAGCAGGCGCGGGGTGCACGGCCGTGAGGGGGCTCTGGTGGATCGCGAGCGGGAAACCCGACGGGCGGGGTGGCGCCTTCTTCGAGGCGCCCTCCGTACGCAACGGGCCTGGCTCGCCCTCGGTGTCCTCGCCGGGATGTCGTGGACGGCCGCCAAGGTGACCGTGCCGCTCCTTGCCGCCGGCGCCATCGACAACGGCATCATCCCCGGCGACAGCCGGGCGATCCTCGTGTACGCGCTGCTGATCGTGGCGGTTGGCGTCGTCCAGGGGCTGTCCTCCGGCTTCCGGCGGTACTGCGCGTTCCGGATCGCGTACCGGACGGAGACCGACCTGCGTCAGCGGCTGTTCGCGCACCTCGAGCGGTTGCACTTCGCGTTCCACGACGAGGCCCAGACCGGTCAGCTCATGGCCCGGGCCAACAGCGACATCCTCCAGATCAACCAGGTCGTCATCCTCATCCCGCTCACGATCGCCAGCACGCTGACGCTCGTCGCCGTCGTTGCGATCATGGCGTCGCAGAGCGTCATCCTCACGCTGCTCGCGGTGGGCGCGTTGCCGCTCCTCAACATCAGCGCCGCTCGGTTCAGCCGGCGGATGCAGCCGGTCACCAGCCAGCTTCAACAGAAGCTCGGCGACTTCACCAACGTGGTCGAGGAGAGCGTGGCCGGCGTGCGTGCCGTCAAGGGCTTCGGCTCCGAACGGCTCCAGTCCGGCCAGCTCGACGGGGAGGCCGACGCCGTACGCGCCAGCTCCCTCGACACTGCTCGCCTGCGTGCCGGCTTCCTACCGCTCGTCGACTTCTTGCCCGCGCTCGCGCTCGTTGCCATCCTCTGGTACGGCGGCCATCTCGTGCTGAACGGCGAGCTTGAGCTCGGCTACATCGTCGCATTCAACTCCTACATCCTCATGCTCATCTGGCCGCTGCGGATGGCGGGGATGCTCGTCGCCCAGGCGTCGCGGTCGTCGGCGGCCGCGGGCAGGCTGCACGCGATCCTCGCCACCGATCCCGAGGTCGTCGACGAGCCCGGGGCGCGCACGCTGTCGCCGGGACCGGGAGAGATCCGCTTCGAAGGCGTCCGGTTCGGTTACCGGGGTGGGCGTCCGATCCTCACCGACCTGGACCTCGTCATTCGAGGCGGCGAAGCGGTGGCCCTGGTCGGACCGACCGGCTCGGGCAAGACGACCGTTGCCCGCCTCGTCCCGCGCTTCTACGACGTCGACGCCGGGCGGGTGCTCCTCGACGGCGTCGACGTGTACGAGGTCAAGGTCCACGACCTTCGCCGCAATATCGGCATCGTGTTCGAGGACACGTTCCTCTTCTCCGACACGGTGCGGGACAACATCGCCTTCGCCGATCCGCAGGCGCACATGGACGACGTCCGGCGCGCGGCGCGTCTCGCCGGCGCCGACGAATTCATCGACGACATGCCCGAGGGCTACGAGACCGTCGTCGGCGAGCAGGGCTATTCGCTCTCGGGCGGCCAACGCCAGCGGATCGCGATCGCGCGCGCGGTGCTCGCCGACCCGCGCGTCCTGATCCTCGACGACGCCACGTCGTCGGTTGACCCGACCAAGGAGCACGAGATCCGCGCTGCGCTCCGCGAGGTCATGGCCGGCCGGACCACGCTGATCATCGCCCACCGGCCGGCGACGATCGCCCTCGCCGACCGCGTGATCCTCCTCGACGGCGGGCGGGTCGCGGCCGAGGGAACGCACGAGGAGCTCCTCGCAAGCTCTGAGCGTTATCGCGAGGTGCTCGCCCAAGCCGCCGCGATCGAAGCGGCCGCGACGGTGGAGCCGGTGCAATGAGGGGTGGCGGTGGCGGACCGTGGGGCGGGCACCCGGTCGAGGAGACACTGACCCGACGCGATGCGACGCAGGTCGTGCGGCGGCTCGCCCAGATCCTGCGTCCCTACCGGGGACGCATCGCCGTGGCGGTGCTCCTGCTGATCGGCCAGACCTCATGCCTGCTCGCCGGCCCCGCGCTCGTGCGCTACGGGATCGACCACGGCCTGCGCGCCGGCGACGGGGGAGCGCTCAACCGGGCCGCCGTGCTCTATCTCGGCGCCGCCGTCCTCGGTCTGGGCTTCGGCCGCGCCGTGATCATCATGGTGTCCCGCGTCGGCGAGACGTTCCTGCGCGACCTCCGCTCGAACGTGTTCCGGCACCTCATGTCGCTCGGCATGGACTTCTTCGAGCGGGAGAAGACGGGCAAGCTCGTGGCCCGCATGACCTCCGACATCGAGGCCCTGCAGGAGCTCGTGCAGATGGGCCTGGTCATGTTCGTGCAGAACGCGATGCTCTTCGTCGGGGCGATCCTCGTCATCTTCCTGATGAGCTGGAAGCTCGCGCTGGTCACGCTCGTGGTCGTGCCGCCGGTCGTGATTGCGAGCCGGTGGTTCCGGCGGGCGTCCAACAAGGCGTACCTGCTGGTGCGTGATCGCATCGGCCAGAACCTCTCGACGCTCCAGGAAGGCCTCGCCGGCGTGCGGGTGGTGCAGGCGTTCGCCCGGGAGCGCGCCTTCACACACCGCTTCCGGGAGACCAACGAGGCGCAGTACGACGCCAACATCGAGACCGTCCGCATCTCGGCGAAGTATTTCCCGATCGTCGAGTTCGCCGGCGTCGCCGGCATCGCGCTCATCGTCGGCATCGGCGGCGCGTTCGTGTCCTACGACATCGTCACGATCGGCACCGTTGCCGCGTTCGTGCTGTACCTCAACAACCTGTTCGAGCCGATCCAGCAGCTCAGCCAGCTGTACAACGTGCTGCAGCAGGCGGGCGCCGCGCTCCAGAAGCTGTTCGAGCTCCTCGATACGCCGCCGTCGATCGCCGAGCGCCCCGGGGCGGTAGACCTCCCCGAGCAGGGCGGGCTCGACCTCGAGCACGTATCGTTCGCGTACAACGGCTCCGACGTGGTGCACGACGTGTCACTACGTGTGCCGCTGGGCGAGCGGCTCGCGCTGGTCGGGCCAACGGGCGCCGGGAAGTCGACGCTTGCCAAGCTCATCGCCCGCTTCTACGACCCGCGCGAGGGACACGTCGAGTACGGCGGCGTCGACTTGCGCGACGCGACCCTCCGGTCGCTGCGGGAACGGATCGTCGTCGTGCCGCAAGAGGGGTTCCTGTTCGCGGGGACGGTGCGCGACAACGTGCTCGTCGGCAAGGCGGACGCCACCGACGACGAGATCCGGGATGCGATCGCGGCCCTCGGGCTCACCGACCGGTTCGATGCCTTCCCGGACGGGCTCGACATGGAGGTGCGCGAGCGCGGGTCGCGGCTGTCGGCGGGGGAGCGTCAGCTGGTGTCGCTGGTGCGGGCGGCGCTCGCCGACCCGGCGCTGCTCGTGCTCGACGAGGCGACGTCGAGCCTCGACCCCGGCACCGAGCGCGCCGTCGAGCGGGCGCTGACCCGGCTGACCCAAGGCCGCACGGTCGTCGTGGTCGCCCACCGGCTGTCGACCGCGGCTCGCGCCGACCGGATCGCCGTCATCGACGACGGGCGCGTCGCCGAGCTCGGCACGCACGACGATCTCATCGCCCACGAAGGCCGCTACGCGAGCCTCTACGCCGCGTGGGACTCGCGCGCCGCGATGGGGCGCGCCTCCTGATTTGGCGTCGCTGCTCCGGGATATAGGCGGTGCAGCGACGCCAAAACCCTAGGACTGGGCGTCGCGTTTGATCGTGTGCAGTAGCAAACGCCGGATCAGGGCGCTGAAGGGGCCGACGAGGCGCCAGTAGCGCGTGAACTTCCGGCGCGCGTCGGCGTCGGTGCACAGGACCCGGGTCTCGGTGACGACGGTGGATCCGCCGCCCTGGCGCTCGGATACCACGAAGTTCCACGCCCCCTTGGCGAAGCCGGGTGTGTCGAAGCCGACGAACTCACCTGCATCAATGCGGTGGATACCGCTCGTCAACCGCCAGAACTTCCCGACCACGCCGAGGACGATCTCGCGGTCCGGCTCCTCCTCGAGCACGACGAAGCCGGACTGGACGATCTCGTTCAATCCGAGCCGGCGTGCCGGCTTCACCGCGCCCGTGAACAGAGCGGGGAGCCCCCGCACGGCCAGCAGCAAAAGTATGACGGGCGACCCGGCGAAATCGAGTTCCTTCATGGCGCGGTACGTGACCTCGACCGGTGCACCGACGGTCGTCTCGTGGTGCTCGATGACGTCATACTTCGGCAGGAACCTGTCGATCAGCACGCGTGTCAGCGTGGCTTGTCCGCGACACCCGCGGCGTCGAAGGTGGCCATCTCCCCGAGGATCCGCGCCGCGGCCTCGAGCACCGGGAGCGCGAGGCAGGCGCCGCTGCCCTCGCCAAGGCGGAGTTCGAGGTCGAGCATCGGCTCGAGGTCGAGGGCGTCGAGCACGGCGCTCGCGCCGGGCTCGGAGGAGCGGTGCCCGGCGAAGCAAAACGGCACGGCGGCGGCGACGAGGCGGGCCGCGGTGAGCAAAGCGGCGCACGCGATGACGCCGTCGACGACGACGGGCACGCGTGCGGCCGCGCCGCCGACCACGAAGCCGGCCAGCGCCGCGATCTCGAAGCCGCCGAGCGAGGCGAGCACAACCAGGGCATCGTCACGGCGCGGCGTTCGGGCGAGGGCCCGTTCGACGGTCGCGATCTTGCGGGCCAGGGTGGCGTCGTCGATGCCGGTGCCCCGACCAGTGACCTCGGCCGGCGCGCGACCGGTGAAGGCGGCGACGAGCGCGGCCGACGGCGTCGTGTTGCCGATGCCCATGTCGCCGGTCACGAGGCAGTGGGCGCCGTCGGCGACGAGCCGGGCCGCGACGGCGGCGCCGACGTCGAGGGCCAAGTGCGCCTCGGCTGCGCTCATAGCCGGCTCCCGGGCGAGGTTCCGCGTGCCCGCCCTCACCTTGTGACGCGCCAATCCCGGCGTGGCCTCGAGCTCGGTGGCGACGCCGACGTCCACCACCACCACGCGCGCGCCGGTCTGGCGCGCGAGCACGTTGATGGCTGCCCCGCCGGCGAGGAAGTTTCCCACCATTTGCGCCGTGACGTCCTGGGGCCAGGGGGTGACGTCTTCGGCCACGACACCGTGGTCGCCGGCGAAGACGGCGACGGCGGCGGGCGACGGCACGGGCGGCGGTGACGAGCCCGCGATGGCAGCGAGACGTACACCGAGCGTCTCGAGCCGGCCTAGTGCGCCCCGCGGCTTTGTGAGACGGTCGTGGTGCCCCGCCGCAGCGCGCGCAGCCTCGTCGTCGAGGTCACCGACGGCCTCCGCAGCCCCGACGAACGCGCCCGCGGCGGAGAGGCCTGCGAGCTCGTCGTCGGTCGCGGTCACGCGATCACCCCCCTAAGGGCGACCTCGAGCGCGCCCGCCGACAGCTCCGTGAGTCTGAGGTAGCGCGCACCCATCTGGTCGGCGAGCTCGCCGGCGAGCCCGAGGCGGCCCACGCCGTCCTCGGCGTCGATGACGACAGCGTCGACCCCTCGCCGCCGGACCGTCGCGGCGGCGTGACGCGCGAGCGTGACGGGATCACCTGCCGGGGCTGTCGCCCGGCCGTCGGTGACGAGCACCAGGAGCGGAAGGTGTCCCGCTTTCTGATGCGCCGGGTTCGTTGCCAGCTCGAGCGCAGCGTCGATGCCGGCGGCGAGCGGGGTCTGGCCGCCGGTAGGCACCTCCGCGAGGCGGGCGCGAGCGACCTCGACGCTGCCGGTCGGTCGCAGCACGACCTCGGCGCAGTCGCCGCGAAATGCGACGAGCGCCACGCGATCGCGCCGCTGGTACGCGTCGACGAGGATGCCGAGCACCGCGCCCTTCACCGCCTCCATGCGCCGGCGCGCGCCCATGGAGCCGGACGCGTCGACCGCCAGGACGAGGAGATTGCCCACGCGCGTTTCGCGTCGCGCTTCGCGCAGGTCGTCGGGGCGCACCGGCGGTCCATCGGGATCGACCGATCGGCGGGCGGCGACGGCGCGAGCACTGGCGGCGACGGCCACAGAGCAGATCGGCCCGTTCGGCGCGCGGTCGCCGATCAGACGGCCGCGGCCACTCTCCGCCCATGAGCGTCGACCAGGCGTGTCCGTGACTGCGCGCGCTCCGCGCAGGGCGACGATCGCCGGCGGCGAGCCGGGCTCGTCAACGCGCTTGCCCGGCTCACCACCGTCGTCGGCTCCATCGGCATGGTCGAAGGCCGCCAGCCCGTCGTCGAGCCCGGCTTCGGGCCGGTCCCCGAACGGGACCTGGCTGCATCGATGCGCGAGCGCCATCGGCGCGACCCGGCGAACGTCCTCGTCGATCGCTTCGCCACGACCCTCCCAGCCCGCCAGCGCGGCGGCGGCACGGCTGATCACGAGGTCGGCGCGCAGGCCGTCGACCCCGGCCGCGGCGCACAAGGTGCCGACGCGGAGCAAGAGTGCGCCGGGCAGGGAGGCGGGTACGATCCGCGCGAGCCGAGCGCGCAGCTCCTGCTCTGTGTCCCTGTAGAGGCGTGTCAGGCCGTCGCCGTCAGCGTCGAACTCGAGGCGACGCCGCACCGCTTCGGCGCGCTGGCGCGGATCGCTGCTGGCGACGACGTCGACCGCGAGGCCGAACCGGTCGAGCAGCTGCGGGCGCAACTCTCCTTCTTCGGGGTTCATCGAGCCGACGAGAACGAAGCGAGCCGGGTGCTGGTGAGAGATTCCCTCGCGCTCGACCCGGTTCACGCCGGATGCTGCGACGTCCAACAGCGCGTCAACGAGATGGTCGGGCAGCAGGTTCACCTCGTCGACATACAGGACGCCGCCGTGCGCAGCCACGAGCAAGCCGGGCTCGAAGCGGCGGTCGCCTCCGGTGAGCATCGCGGTGAGATCGAGCGTGCCGATGAGCCGGTCCTCCGTCGCGCCGAGCGGCAGCTCGGCGAAGGGTGCATCACCCGGCAGCAGCGCCGCCAGGCCGCGCGCGAGGGTCGTCTTTGCCGATCCCTTCTGGCCGCGCAGCAGCACGCCGCCAATGGCGGGGTCGATGGCGGCGAGGAGCAGCGCGAGCTTGGCGTCGTCGTGGCCAACCACGGCGCTGAACGGAAAGCGCGCGTCGCGGTTCTCGGTCATCTGGCTTCCTCCCATCCTTCGCCTTCCAGCAGCGCCGACCGCAGCGTGTCGAGCGCATCGGAGCTCGCGTGCCACAGGCTGCGCTCGTGCGCTTCGAGGAGTCGCTCGGCAATCGCGCGGAGAGCCCACGGGTTCGAGCGCTCGAAGAACTTCCGGACCTCGGGATCCGCGATGTACGCGTTTGTGACGCGCTCGTACATCCAATCCTCGACGACCCCGGTCGTGGCGTCGTAGCCGAAGAGGTAATCGACGGTAGCGGCCATCTCGAAGCCGCCCTTGTAGCCATGCCGCTGCATCGCCGCGATCCACTTCGGGTTCAACACCCGGCTGCGCACGACACGTGCTGCCTCCTCGGCGAGAGAACGGACTCGAGGTCGCGCCGGGTCGGCCGAGTCACCGAACCACGCCTTCGGGGA
>JBKOWY010000070.1:0-19314 GCA_046724655.1 Actinomycetota bacterium | reverse complement strand
GCCCGCCCGTCAGCGCAAGGGGTCCGGCGTCGGTCAGCCGAGTGGCGTCACCCTCGTCCAGCTCACCCGGTCCTTCGAGAACGCCTCGGCCGCGAGCGATGAAGACATGCACGTGCGGCGCGTCCGGCACCGACACGGTTTCGCCCGGCCCGAGCCGCGCGCCCCACAGCACGGCGTCCCGCTGGTGGATCGAGATCGCGCCCGCATGACCCTGCCCTGACGCGATGGGGTGCAGACCACCCCTGGCGAGCTCTTGGTCGATGTCACGTTGCTCATAACCGGGTTCGATCCCGTTGGTGTCCGGCGGCACCCACATCTGGATGAAATGCACCTCTTCGCTGGGTGACGCGTTCATCTCGGAGTGCGAAATACCGGTCCCGGCGCTCATTCGTTGTGCCAATCCCGGGTAGAGCTCGCCCCGGTTGCCTTCAGAATCGGCGTGGAGGAGACGACCGGAGAGCACCCAGGTGACGATCTCCATGTCGCGGTGCGAGTGGGTAGTGAACCCCGTACCCGGCGCGACCCGGTCGTCGTTGGACACGAGAAGCAGGCCGTGGTGGGTGTTGGCCGGGTCGTAGTGCCGGCCGAAGCTGAAGCTGTGCCAGCTGTCGAGCCACCCGATCTCGGTGTGTGCGCGAGTGTGTGCGCGGCGGATATCGATCGCTGCCGTCACCAGCGCCACGGTAATGGACGCTGCCTCGGCAGCTGTGTGGGCATATGTTCGGCCGGGTAACACACATCCGGCAGGACGTGCCGAAGTGAAAGGCAGTGATGGATGGATCTCACGAGCCCGGACTTCGAAGAGGGTGCGCAGATTCCCCCTGAGCTCACCTGTGACGGCGAAGACACTTCGCCCGAGCTGCGCTGGAGCGGGGTGCCGAGCGGTGTCGTAGAGCTCGCGCTGACGTGCGAGGATCCCGACGCGCCTGGCGGGACGTTCGTCCACTGGGTGGCGTGGGGCATCGATCCGGCGAGTGGCCGCCTCCCGCGTGGTGGCGACTCGGAGATCAGGCAGGGACGGAACGGATTCGGCGCCGTCGGGTATGGAGGACCATGTCCTCCGCCCGGGCACGGTCCGCACCATTACGAGTTCACGCTCTACGCCTTGGACCAGCCGGTGAACCTCGAATCGGGCGCGACGATCGCGGATCTTCGTTCGGCCATCGAGGGCCACGTCCGTGCACGGGCAACTCTGACCGGCGTCTACGAGCGCTGAGTCACCACCTGGCTCCGCCCAGTCGTGGCGGCGGCACGCGTTGGGTCACCGATCGCATGCCACGATGTGCACCACATCGCGCGGCGTAGGTGTCGGGCAAGGAGGTCGGTCGTGGTCGACATCTCGCGGGTCGGCGACTTCTCGCTGCTGTGGGGCGAGAGCGTCACGTGGGACGACCGCCGAGAGCGGCTGTACTTCGTCGACTGCGCGGCCCAGACCCTCCACTGGTTGGACGAAGGGAACCCACCTCTCCAGTCGCTGAAGATGCCGAGCATGCCTACCGGCATCGTCCTCGCCGACGACGGCCGCATCGTTGGGGCGCTCGACGACGGTTTGCACGCGATCGACCCTGACCGTGGTGCAGTGGAATTGCTGTCGCCGTATCCATCGGAACTGGGTGGCCGTGCCAACGACACCGCCGCCGACCTGGACGGCAATCTCGTCACGGGCACGCTCAACATCGCGCCAGGGCCCGGTTCCTACTGGTGGTATTCCGCTACTGCAGGGTGGCGACAACTCGATGACGGCATCGGCAACGCCAACGGACCGGTCGTCCTCGATGTCGGCGGCGAACCGACGCTCGTGTTCGCCGATACACACGCCTCGGTTCTGTACGCGTATCCGTACGACGGGCAGAGCGGAACTGTCGGTCCCCGACGAGTCTTCGCCGATACCAGCGCACTGAACGGGATGCCGGACGGCGCGTGCGCGGACGTGGACGGGGGTGTGTGGAGTTGCGTGCTCGGTGCCGGGAGGCTCGCCCGCTACTCGGCCGCCGGGTTGGAGCACCAGATCGACAGCACGGTCGAGCTTCCGAGCGACGTGGCCTTCGGTGGCCGGACCCTCGACCGCATGTTCTTCACGTCTATCGCCATCAGCATCGGGGATGTTGCGATCACGTCTCCTCACGCCGGTGCCCTCATGGCCGTCGAGGGCACCGGCCATCGCGGTCGCCCCGACCCCCGCTTCCATCTGTGACCAGCGCGCTCCCGACATGACCGCGGACGAACTCGACGTCGTGGCTGACTCGCCCCTGGACCGCCAGGTGAGGGCGCTCGAGCGTGCAGTCCACCAGAATCCGGTGGCTCGGGCCATCCTCGAACGCGCCGGTGGCCTCGGGCTGCCCGGGTGGTATCTCGGAGCGAGTGGCATCGCACAGACGGTCTGGAACCCAGCTGCACGGCTTCGACCCCTCCCGTGGCATCAAGGAGTACGACCTGGTCTACTTCGACCCCGGCGACATCAGTGAACGCGCCGAACAGCAGACTGCGCAGACCGCCGTCGACGATCGTCCGCCCCAACGAAGCGATCATCACGCAGCAGGTCTACGAGGCCAGAGCCGAGCGATGGGCTGCGCTGTGGCCGAAGCTCTCGGTAACGCCCTGGTAGGCCAAACCGTCGCGCCGCTCAGCCGAGAACTCGAAAGCTCGCTCGGAGTGACGTGCCTCGGTCGCCGGTCGCCACGACGCTGTAGGTCCCGGCGTTGTTCCCGGAGTCGGTCATATAGCTGGCGCTGACGGTGCCATCCTGCGACGCGGTATGGGGCTGTCCGGTGAACTTGCGGCCGCCGGGAACGTCGATCTCGAAGGTGACGCTCTCGCCTGCCTTCGCCCCGTTCACGTTGAACTTGAACGTCTCGCCGGCGGGCGCGTCCGTTGGTGTGACCACCAGCTGCGCCGGCGGTGTCGGAGGAATCTGCAGCACCTGGCCTTCGGTGATCCGATCCGCGTTGGTCAGTTGATTGGCGGCGAGGAGCGCCGCCGTCGAGATGCCGAAGAACTTCGCGATCGTGGTCAGCGTGTCGCCGCGTCTGACCGTGTAGGGCATGGTGGGGGGAGCCGTCGTGGTAGTCGGCGCCGCGGTGGTCGACGGCGCCGTGGGCCGTGTGGACTTCGAGCTGCCGGTATCCGAAGCGCACGCGGCGAGAATGACCGCTGCTGCGCCCACGAGCGCGCGGCGCAACGGCAGGCGTGGACGCCCTTCGACTCCCCCGGTCACCTCTGCCAGGGTCGCATCCGCCTCCTTGGGGATCAACGACCGCTGGTCTGATGATGCCCTCCCCTGGGCACGTCTTGATGTCAGTCAGGGCTGGAGCACGACCTTGCCCGGGATGCTCTGGGTGGACTTGGCCATGAACGCCTCCCGTGCGTCGGCGAGGGGGTACACCGCGCCGACCTGGGGGCGAAGCTGGCCGCTGTCGACGAGGCGAGCGAGCTCGAAGAGCTGGCCTCGGTTGCCTTCGCGCACGAAATGGATCGTGCGGATGTCCTCGCGGTCGGTGGGCGGAGGCCCCGCCACGGAAACGAGCGCGCCGCCAGGCTTGACGATCGCAGCCGAGCGAGTGAGGACGTCCCCGCCGATCGTGGCGAAGACGAGGTCGACCTGACCGACCGCGTCCTCCCAGCAGCCCTGGTCGAGATCGACGAAGGTGTCAGCGCCCAGTTCCAGCGCGAGCGAGCGGGCCTTGCCCCGCCCGGTGCCGATGACGTGCGCACCCGCCCAGTGGGCGAGCTGCATGGCCGTCGTGCCGAGACTGCCGCCGGCTCCGTGGATGACCACGCTCTGCCCCGCCTCGAGGTGGCCGTGGTCGAACAGCGCCTGCCAGGACGTGAGCCCGGCCTGTGGGACGGCGGCCGCGTGCACGTGATCGACCGTCTTGGGCTTCGGCGCCAGATCGCGGGCCTCGATGGCGATGTATTCCGCCGCGGCGCCGTCGCGGTAGCCGTTGATGAGCCCGTACACCTCGTCGCCGACTTCGACGCCGGCGGTGCCCCAGCCGAGGCCGACGACGACGCCGGAGAGCTCGTGAGCCGGGATGAGCGGAGCCCGGTCGTGGCCCAGTTGGTCGGTCCAGATCGGCCAGGTCAGCTCGGTGGGCGTGAAGCCGGCGGCGTGCACCTGGACGAGCGCGTCGCCGACGGCGGGGACCGGATCGGGTGCGTCCTCGTACACGAGACCGTCGATGCCCTCGGGACCCTCGGGCTTGTAGATGCGGACCGCTTTCATCGGGGACCCTCCTGTTCGTTGTCACATCTCCTGGGTTTCGTTCGTCACCGCCTATGACGGAACCCGACGAGAGAATGTGACCGTGGACGGACCCGACTGGCTGGCGGAGCGCTTCGAAGAGGACCGCCCCCACCTGCGGGCGGTCGCTTATCGGATGCTCGGCTCACTCACCGAGGCCGACGACGCCGTCCAGGAGACCTGGCTGCGGCTCAGCCGGTCCGACACGAGCGGTGTCGAGAACCTCACCGGATGGCTGACGACGGTCGTCGGCCGGGTGTGCCTCGACATGCTGCGCTCGCGCCGGTTGCGCCGCGAGGACTCGCTGGATACACACATGCCCGACCCCATCATCAGCCGCGAGGACGACGTCGACCCCGAGAACGAAACGCTCATGGCCGACTCGGTGGGACTCGCGCTGCTCGTCGTGCTGGAGACGCTCACTCCCGCCGAACGGCTCGCCTTCGTGCTGCACGACATGTTCGGGGTGCCATTCGACGAGATCGCCCCGATGGTGGGGCGTTCGCCGACGGCCGCACGGCAGCTCGCGAGCCGGGCGCGTCGCCGGGTGCACGGCGCGGCTGCGGTACCCGACACGGATCTGACCCGCCAGCGCGAAGTGGTCGACGCCTTCTTCGCCGCAGCACGCGACGGCGACTTCGATGCGCTCGTCGCGGTGCTCGATCCAGACGTCGTGGTGCGATCGGACGGCGGCGTTCTGCGGCCGGACGCATCGCAGGTGGTTCGCGGCGCCGAGGCCGTGGCCGCGCAGGCGCTCAGGTTCGCGCAGCTCTCACCCTTCGTACGACCCGCGATCGTGAACGGAGTGGCGGGAGTCGTCGTGGCTCCGCGTGGGCGGCCGTTCTCGGTCATGGCCTTCACGGTCAGGGACGGGAAGATCGTCGAGATCGACGCGCTCGCCGACCCCGAACGCCTGAGCCAGCTGGACCTGGCGGTTCTCGACGATTGACGACGCTCACGTCACGGTCGCAGTCCTTGGTCGGATTGCTCCAGACCGATGCGGCCATCTCCCCCGGTAATTCCGGCGGGGCGCTGGTCAACGGCGACGGAGCCGTCATCGGGATTGCCGAGGCGTACATCCCTCCGAGTGAAGGCGCCATGTCGATTGGCTTCGCGATCCCCTCCGGCACCGTGGTCAACGTCGTCAAGCAACTGCTCGACACGGGCACAGCCACCCACGCCTATCTGGGCATTCAACCGGACACTCTGACGCCACAAGTGCGGGAGCAGTTGGGCGCCAAGCAGAAGACGGGCGTCGTCGTCATCGACGTCACGGCGGACAGCCCGGCGGACAGCGCGGGTCTCGAACCCGGTGACATCGTCACCTCCGTCGACGGCAAGAGCCTCCGAACGGCCGAGGATCTCGTTGCGCTCGTGCGTCAGCATCAGCCGGGCGACGAGATCGAAGTCGTGTACTTCCGCGACAACGTGCGCCACACGACCACGGTGACCCTCGCCGAGCGTCCAACCGGTTGACCGCAGGGCGCCATGCGACCATGACCGGGTACCGCCCTCAGGTCAGTAGCAGCACTTCGAACGCCGGGTGGCGAGGAGCGATCGACCGCAGCTCGTCGTCGGTGGCGTCGGGTCCCACGCCCTCGAAGAACACGCCGACTTCCCACTTCCAGCGCCGGAGATACGCCCGAAGCACCGGGAGCTGCTCGTCCTGGTCCAGTTCGCGCGCTCGAAAGTCTTCGACGCGTTGGCCGACGCGCAGCTGCCCCCCGCCCGCGACCCGGATGTTCCGCACCCACTGCGTCACGCCCCGCGGCGCGAGTAGATAGCGCTTGCCGCCCAGTTCGAGCAGGTTCACGGGAGTGGTGCGCCATTCACCGCTCGACCGTCCTCGAACCGCGAGCACGCGCGAACCGGCCACGCTCACACCGTGACGGGTCAAGAACGCCACGGCCCGGTTGAACACGTTCCGGGTGAACCAACCAGGCGCCAGATAGCGCGCGGCCACGGCTCCATTCTGCACCGAGGCGCCGTGGCGTCACGTCCTGGTTCGGTAGCGGAGGTAGACCATGCCGTTGCCGAAGCGGCGTTCGTCCAGGAGCTCGAGCTCCAGACGGACGCCGTCGGGGAGAGCCCGCTTGCCGCCTCCTACCACAATCGGGGTGGTGAACACGTGACACTCGTCGACCAACCCGGCCGCGAACGCGTGGGCGGCGAGCGCGGGGCCGGCCACGCTGACGTCGCGTTCGGCCGACGCCTTGAACTGCCGGACAGCTTCGGGGTCAAAGCCTTGCTCGATCCGCGTCCTTGCGGTGGACGCGGTCTCCAATGTCGTGGAGTACACGATCTTGTCGGCCGCCTGCCATATCTCGGCGAAGTTCCTCATAACAGGTGACTGCTCGGCGAGCGTGGGATCGGTCTCCCAGCCGGCCATCGTCTCGTACATACGGCGACCGTAGAGATAGGTGCCGCGAGTGCGCTCGAGGTCGTTGACGAAGGCGTGCACTTCCTGGTCCGGCATAGCCCAGTCGAAGTTGCCGTCTCGGTCCTCGATGTAGCCGTCGAGCGACATGATCGCCCCGTAGATCAACTTGGCCATGCTGAGCTGTGCCTCTTGGGTCAGGCGGCGGTCAGGAGCTCGTCGATTCGCTGATTGAGCGTCGGTTGGTCGACGACGTGCACATACACATCGTTTGGGCGGCTCGAAGGCGTCTCCCACGACAACCCACCCTGCGCGTTGATGACCGCGGCCCCGCCCTGCCCGAGCTCGGAGAAGACGGCTGGACGATCACCAACCGCGTACAACAAGGTTGGCGCGTCCCAGTTACCGTCCCCGGGTGGCCCGCAGGCGAACAGCACCTCGTACACAATTCGCATGGGATGCTGAGGCTGCGTTTCGGTACACAGGGTCCCGCCCACCTTGGTCTGCACCCCACCCAGCCCGTCGACCCACGCAATCGGGGTCGGCCACCCCTCGCCGCTCACCACCGCGCTCGCGGACTCGAGGTCGAGCTTCTGGTTCGTGAACGGTGGACCGCCACCCGGGAAGATCCCATCCATCTGCACCAGCCGCTTCACCTTCTTCGCTACCAAGGCACGTCCGTCGAGCGAGCTGCCCTGACCGCGCTTCGAAGCCAGCAAGCCGGCCAGGTTGGTGTATCCGCCGACAGAGACGATCGTGACACTGCGGTCGGGTTGTCTCGTCAGCAAACGACGGTAGAGGGCAACGGCACTCGGAACGTCCGCGGAGCCGCGGACCGAGTTTCGAAGCCGTCGCACCACCTCGTCCGTGTAGCCGTGTTCAAAGCTGTCGGTATCGCTCCCTGCGACGGCGCCCAAAGGAATGTCATGGTGGCGATATGCAGTATTGATGGCGTCGATTGCCGCCACCGCGACCGTGTTCGGAACATTGGAGACGATCCCGAGGATCCGCACCTTGCGCTGCTTCTGCAGCACGTTTGCCAGTCCGATCGTGCTGGCGTCGTCCCACCACCGAGACAGGTCCGTGTCGATGACCACACGCGGCCCGCCCTTGGAATCTCTCGTCGCGGCACCTTGCGGCACTGACGCGCCTGACCCAGAGGCCGGCACCACGATCGCAGCGGCGATGAGCGCGGCCGCGCCGAACCTCGATCCACGACATCGCGCAGCCCGGTCGACGCTCGACATGTTGGCCCCCCGACCCAATCCGCTGCCTCAGATCTTCCACCAAATCGCCGAGCGGCGCGGCTGGATCTATCCCTGCGTCCTCTTGGCGCCCCGTCTCTGTCGCTCTGCGGCCGAACCGTTGCGCCTCGCTTTGGTCGCTGCGCCACGCCGACGCTTCGACGTCTGTCCATTCGAGGCGCTGTGCGTCGGCGATCGAACATCGTCCCCTCGGGGGGCGAACCACAGATCCGAGTCGTCGCAATACGAGATCGTCACCTCCTCACCAGGAGCGATGTCGCGTAGCGCGCGGAACTCGACCACGTCCGCGTCGAGGAGCAACTCGAACTCGGCATTCGGATCCAAGGAGTGGTTGTACAAGCTCCCAAGCCCGAGCGCGATGGCGGCCGCTCCTCGGTCCCGCTCGTAGAGGTAGGTCTTGAGGACGGTCTTCTGGACGAGGCGCCGATCGCTCGCCGGAATCCTGAGGACCGGGCAGCGTTCCACCACTTCTCCCGTGCGGAACCCCCGCCCGGCGAAGACGCCGCGACCATGGCGTGGCGAGGGAGCCGCGTACACCGATGCTTCAACCGGCCGCGGCATGCTCGTCCGACGCGTCATCGCCCTACCTCTATCCGCATTTCGTCGAGCGTACGCATGTCGGGCGGCATCCGGCTCGCCGGCGGGACGGCGGCATCCCACCGCGAGGGAGGTTCGTCAGGCGGTGCGGTAGCGGAGGAGCACGACCCCCGAGCGAAAGGGTCGGGTCTCGACGAGGCGAAGGCGCGGCACGCCGGTCGCATCATCAAACAGGCGCTGGCCGTGGCCGAGTACGACCGGGAAGACGAACAGGCGGTACTCGTCGACCACACCTCCGCCGACGAGATCGGGCATCAGCGTCAGACTCCCCGTGGCGACGATGTCCTTGCCGGGCTGAACCTTCAGCGCTCGCACCTCGTCCAGCACCGGTCCCCGCAGAACTGTCGAGTGCTCCCATGCCGGGTCATGCAGCGTCTTGGACACGACGTACTTCGCAACCTGGTTCAGATGTTCACGGACGCCCGTGGCGTCGTCGGTCTGCTGCGGCCAGTAGCCGCGAAACTGCTCGAACGTCACCCGCCCGACGAGGAGTGCATCGCTGCTCGCGCTCTGCTCGCGAACCGCGGCGATGATGTCGGATTCGTCGACGGCCTCGTCTTCTCCCGACGGGCTGAACCAGCCCTCGGCCGCGTCGATCACCCCGTCGAGCGTGATGTTCTGGGTGACGACCAGGTCCCTCATGGCCCCTGGGAGCTCACCGGTCGGAGCTCTCGTCGCTCACACCGGCTCTCCCTTCCGAAGGTGACTGCGGAAGCGTAGGTGTTGGCGACGAGGGCGGCTTGACATGAACGTTCAGAATATTCTAAACATACAGCAAGATGACTCCGTCCGGACCCCTCGACCAGGCCAGAGCCGTCTTTGTGGACGGGATGGGAGCCGCCTCGGCGACTTCAGGGGTCTTGTCCCAGCTCCAGGGTCGGATCTTCGCTCACCTTTACCTTCAGGATCACCCGCTCTCGCTCGATGAGATCGCCGAGGGTCTGCAGCAGTCCAAGAGCAACGTCTCCACCAACATCCGGGGGCTGGTCGAGTGGCACCTGGTTCGGCGCGTCGCCGTCGCGAACTCCCGGAAGGACCACTACGAGGCCGTCGCCGACCTCTGGCGCGTGATGCAGGAGATCATGGAACGGCGGTTCCGCTGGAACATCCGCCAGGTGATCGCCGCATGCGACGAGACGCGGCGCACTGCCGGGACCGAAAGGCCGCGGCCCCGCGCCGCGGGGTCGGAACGGGACTTCATCGAGCAGCGTCTGGAGGCACTGCGATCGTTCGCGGCGGCCGTTGACGCGGGCATCGAAGCGTTCTCACGTGGTGAGCCGATGGCGCCGCCTTCAATGCAGGCGATCCCCATCCGGTCGGGGCGCAGACGATGACCGGACTCCATATTGCGCTCGACGAGGTCCTCCCCGACTACGACTTCCGCAGCCGGCATGGCCGGACTGTGGCGGCCGCACCGGAAGCGCTCTGGTGGGCGGTCGAGCGCTACCGCCTGGACCGGGATGGTTCGCTTCTGATGCGCTCGTTGTTCCGGCTGCGCGGCCTGGCTGTCCCTCGGGGCAATCTCCGCGACGCGCTCGACGGGTCGCGGTTCACCCTCGTCGCCGAACGGCCCGGTGAGGAGATCGTGGCCGCTACCACGGGCCGGTTCTGGGCCATCCGGGAGCGCGCCAACATGGAAGCGCCGGACGACCTCAACGCCTTTCTGGCGTTCGACCGCCCCGGCTGGGCGAAGGCCGCCGTGGCCATCCGCGCCGAACCGCGGGATGACGCGGCGACCGACCTCGTGACGGAAACGCGCGTGCAATGTATCGACCGCGGTGCCCAACGCCGCTTCGCCGTCTACTGGATGCTCATCAACGTGTTCAGCGGATGGATCCGTCGAGACATACTTGGAGGGATCGCGGCACTCGCCGCCCACGCGCCCCAGCGCGAGGAGCTGATGCAGTGAACGCGGCCCTGCTCGTAGCGGGCGCCCTTCTCCTTGTCGCCGCGGCTGTGCACGGGCTCGGTGGGGAATTGCTCGTAGTGCGAAGGCTCTCCTCTCGCGCCATGCCTTCGAGTCCGTTCGGCGGACCCTCCATGACCAAGACGATGATCGGTGTCACCTGGCACCTCACCACCATCGCGTTCGTCGAACTGGGAACACTCGAGATCTACGCTGCGGTCGTCTCCGGTGGTGCCAGCCGAGGAGTCGAGCTGCTCGCGGCCGGCACAGCCACCGCGTTCGCTGTGCTGGCCATCGGGGCCGGTCTTCGCCACGGCCCCGCCGCGTTGCTTCGACATGCAGGTCCACTCGTGCTCGTAACCGTGGCCGGGCTCACATGGTGGGGAACGGTCTGACGATGCATTCGACAGCGTCGACTGCCCGGGACGCGGATCGGATCCTGCGATACGCCGCGGTGGTCTTTGCGGTCGCGTTGATCGTGCACGGTGCCGATCACCTGCGCCGGGGCATCGATGTCCTCGCCACCGCGGTGTTCTGGGCCGGGACCGTCCAGCTCATCGGCGCGGTCGTGACGCTGGTGCTCGTGTTCACGAGGAATCGGTGGGCACCGGTGGCCGCGGTCATCATCGGTTTCTCCAGCGCCTTCGGGTTCACGGTCGTTCACTTGCTCCCCGACTGGGGCGTCTTCAGTGACGCCTTCCCGGGTGCTCACGCTCATGCCGACGTCACGGCGTTCTCGTGGACGGCGGCTCTGTTCGAGATCGGGGCGGATCTCGCGATCGGCTTCGCGGGTGTGCACGTGCTCCGTACGCGCCGCGATGCCGTCCGACGGGAGCCGGAGCCCGCGACCTAAGGGCAGCCCGCGCTGTCGAGACGGAAGTCAGTCGGCGTAGACGGCGGCCTGCTTCCGGACGAGATCGACCAGGTTCCCGAGCGCGATGTTGACGTCGGCGAGGTGGAGCCCCCACACGGGCCCGAGAGGGTACTGGAAACGCAACCGCTGGTCGGTCGACCCGCCGATGTCGGTGACCTGCAGCCACGTCGCGCCGTTCGCCGATTCGCATTTTGCGGTGTACAGGTGCGGGTATCGGACCCAGGGTGTCGGAGCCGATGGCAGCTGGCCGATGACGGCGCCGATGGGACCCGGGATCGGCGTCGTGCGGCGGTAGGTATCGAGCTCGCGGTTGCCTCCACCGGGCGCGGCGGGATTGACGCACAACACGTCGAGGCCGGTGCCCTCGCCCGTGCGCGCGCTCGCGCCCCCGCCCACGCGTCCGAACAAGCTGTTCGGGGGCGGCGGTTGGTCGAAGGTGGAATACGCGACGACGCAGCCGGTCTGCTCGCGCCGGTGACAGGCGCGGATGTTCTGGAAGTCGCCGCCTGAGTCGCGACCGGCCGCGACCGTGACGTTGCCTCCGAGCAGCAGCGCGGACACCAGCCGGCGCCGCAGCTTCGGGTTCGGGTCGATCTCGGAGCTCAGCAGCTGCGTGAGCATCCCGGCGCCTTGTGAGTGGCCGATGAACACGACGCCGCGGCCCTTGTTGTCGTGGGCGAGGTAGTCACGCCAGGCGGACAGCACCCCCTGGTACGCCGTGGCTCGTGCCTCCGCGGCTTGCCCGCCGGCGGAGCTGGTCGCCACTACTGTGAGCTGCGGATAGACGGGCGCGAAGACCCGGCACATTTGCGAGAAGCGCGAGGCCTGGTACTCCGCCACCGCCGTCAGCTCCGGGTCCACATTGAGGTTGGCGTTGACCGTGGGCTGCGCACTCACCGACGGATAGACATAGAAACAGTCGACCGGTGGTCGTTTGGCCTGCTTGGCGCGCACGATTTTTTGCGTCCCGTCGGGCTGGACGACGGTGGTCGTCAGGTCGTTCTCGCACGGGTTGTTCGCCAGGCCGGGCCGGCACAGCCACACGGTCGACGACGACTGTTGGGCGGGCGCCGCCGTCCCGGCCGGACCGAGGGCTGTCGCGACCAGCGCGGCGGCGACCGCGACGGCGGTTACCCGACCGTCACGGGCACGCATTGCAGCGCGCTCGCCGACGAGCATCGGGCCCCGATCACGACGCGACCCCGTGGTGCGCGTCACCGAGCTTGCGCGCCGGACCAGCCGCAGCCGGCATCGTCACCCAAAACGTCGAGCCCAGGCCAGGCTCGCTCACGACCGCGATCTCTCCACCCTGCATCTCGGTGAATCGCTTGGCGATCGTCAGGCCGATGCCCGTGCCGCGCTGCGACCCCTTGTTGGAGGGAGATTGGTAGAAGGGGTCGAAGATCAGCTCCTGCTCCTCGAGCGGGATGCCTCGGCCTTCATCGGAGACCGACATGTCGACGGCGCCGTCGGCCACGGTGGCGCTGACGATGATCCGGCGTCCTGGCGGCGAGAACTTGGCCGCGTTCGTAAGGAGGTTCGTCAGCACGTCACCGAATGCGCCGACGTCCGCAAGGATCGTCAGATCATCCGGGATGTCGACGTAGACACGGTGATCCGCCAACACGGGTCCGAGGTCGTCGAGTGTTCGTTCGACGGCGTCGGACACCATGATCGGCTGCGGCGTCATCGTGACGCGCTGGCCATCCAGGCCGGAGAAGTCGAGCAGCTGACGGACGAGACGGCTGAGCTCGTCCGCATTCAAGGAGGCGCGGTCGAGCAGGTCGCGACGCCGTGCTTCGGGGAGCTCCCCCCAATGAAGTCGCACAGTATCGACGAACCTCTTCGCGGCGGTCAGCGGCTTGCCCAGCTCGTGCGACACGAGCGCGAGGAGCTCGCTCTTCTGCTGGTCCGCTTCTGCGAGCTTGTGGTCCGCCTGCGCGAGCTTCTGGTCAGCTTCGGCGAGCTTGGCCGCCACTGCGTATGCCGACGCATTCGTCCACTCCTTGAGCAGCTCGCTCTGACGGCGGCGGTAGCGGCGGAGGTACAGCACCGCGCCGACGGCGACACCGACCCCGAGCGCGACGGCTAGCGCCGCCACCAGCGTCCTCGGCTCGGTGAGGGTCGCGCCGAACGAGGCGTCGTCGGCTTCGCCACTCTGCCGCGACGAGCCACCGCCACCTCCGGCCGTGCCCGGTGCCTCGGCCCCCGCGGGTCGGATCGTCGCCGGCGGAAGCCCCAGGTCCGGAGGGCTCGACGGCGGCGGGATCTGCGCGTGTGCGGTGGGAATCAGCACACCGGCGGTGAGAAGGCCTGCACCGAGCGCGACGAAGACGGACCGGGGCCGGATCACTACCGCACCGTTCGCCTCGGTGTCGTCGTGGTCAATCGATTCCCATCCGACTGTCGTCCGGCGCGCCGGACCGGTCCGACGCGCGCACACCCCGGAAAGGGTGAGTGACAACCCATTGTGTGACCACGCACGGGCCGAGAAACATGGCCCGAACTGGCCCTTTCCGCCCTCAGGAGGCTAGTCCGTTTGGGCTACGCGAGCCCAGAGAACGGCATGCCATCGACCGAGCCGGCCGCTGGCAACCCGGACGAGCGCGCCCCTGGTTCGTTCGATCGGTGCGGTACCGGTTCTTGTCGTCGTCCGGCGCGGCGAGGGATGACCGCTTGGTGTAGCTCCAGTCGGGCTGCTGCTCCGATGGTGCTCGTCGATCACGGCTTGGCCGAACGGTCACATCTGCTTGTCGCGCCACGTCACATCAGTGACCGATGAACCCTGCGGATATGGCAAGAGAGAGCTGCACCGCGACACCGAGGACGAGGAGGTCTCCAATGAGCGCCACGCAAACCATCGGCGGCGTCGAGTTGCCCGCCGCGGGCACCTGGGCGATCGATCCCGGGCACGCCGAGATCGGCTTCGTCGGCCGCCACTTCGGGCTGACCAAGATCCGGGGCCGGTTCACTGCCGTCGAAGGAACAGTGCAAGTCGCTGGCGAGCCGACCGACTCGACGGTCGAGGTCGCCATCGACATGGCGTCGGTCGAGTCGGGATCGACGGACCGCGACAACCACCTGCGCTCGTCCGACTTCTTCGACGTCGACAACTACCCCACCGCACACTTCCGCTCGACCGCCGTCACTGTTGAAGGCACCCGAGGAACCGTCGCCGGTGAGCTCACCATCAAGGGCGTTAAACGACCGGTCGTGCTCGACGTCGAGTATCTCGGCTATGCCCGCGACCCGTGAGACAACGACCGCGCCGTGTTCGGCGCCACCGCCATCGTGAACCGGGACGACTGGGGTCTCACCTGGAACATGGTCCTCGACAACGGCGGGCTGCTCGTGTCCAAGCAGATCAATCTCGAGATCGAGGTCGAGCTCATCCGCCAGTGAACCTGCCTCGAGCTCGTCCGCACGGCCGCCCGACCGTGAGCACGAGCTCAACAACGTTCCCACGAAAGGAGATTGTTGTGGCGCTTCCTGAGAGACCATCGCTGTCACCAGCCGAGTCCGTGCGAGCAGCCCCGCCGCGACTGAGTCGCCAGGACCTGCGTGCGGCCCAACGCGCCGCTCGTCAGTCCGATAGGCGGTTCAGCCTTGTAACTCTCGGCATGCCGAGCGTGAACCGACGGCGCGGTTCGCTGGAAGGAGTAATCGATGAATGTCGTGATGGTCGGAGCAACCGGCCGTAATGCGGGGGCTGTTCTACCTGAACTGGTCGAGCGGGGCGTCGCCGTCCGCGCGCTCGTGCGGGACCAGCAGCGGGCTGATGTTGCGCGTCGGCGCGGGGCAGCCGAAACGGTGGTCGCAGACCTCAGCGATCCGGCCAGCCTGCGCGCCGCCGTCGCCGGCGCCGAGGGCGTCTTCCACATCAATCCTGCCTTCGCACCCGGCGAGGCCGACATGGGCGTGGCCATGGTCGAGGCCGCCCGGACCGCTGGAGTGCGAAAATTCGTCTTCTCGGGGGTGATCCACCCGTCGATCTCGGCCATGGTCAACCACACGGCCAAGCAACCTGTCGAGGAAGCCTTGTGCAGCTCCGGCATGGACTTCACCGTGCTGCAGCCCGCGAGATTCATGCAGAACTGGGCCGGCCCGTGGCGCGACGTGGTCGAACAGGGTCGGCTGCCCATGCCCTATTCAGTGACGGCCAAGTTCTGCTGGGTCGACTACCGGGACGTCGCCGAGGTCGCGGCCCTCGCCATGACCGGTGACGAACTCGGCTATGGGACCTTCGAACTGTGCGCGCCAGGCATGACCGACGGAATACAGCTAGCCGCCATGATCAGCGACGAACTGGGCCGTCCGATCGAAGCACACCAGATTCCCCGGCAGCAGTTCGCGTCACAGCTGCCCGCCGGGCCGATGCGTGAGGGCCTCACCCGCATGCTGGTCCACTACGACCAACACGGCCTCCCCGGTGGGAACCCGCTCGTGCTGCGCGCCATTTTGGGCCGTGAGCCGCGGTCACTGAGGCAGTACTTCCACGAGCTCGCCATCGGCCAGACCTAGCCCGATAGCCCGCCGCTCCTGACGAGATCGCCGTTGACACGATGGAGTGGGTCATGGAGGTGTGACCCTGGAGCGGACGACGGGACCCGAACCCGCGACCCTCACCTTGGCAAGGTGATGCGCGTTTCCGCTGGAGTCCGCTGGAGTCGCTGGAGTCCAAGTCAGGGACGCACGTTCACCGCTGGAGACCGCTGGACCCGCTGCAATCGGCTGCGCTGGAGTAGCAGATGGCTGTTCGTCACCGGCGTGCCGACGCGTCGGCCACCACCCCGAAGAGGCGCCGGGCGTTGCCGCCGAGGATCGCGGCCTTGGCGTCGTGAGGAAGTCCGCACTCGACGATCTGTGGGAGGAGATGGCTCACGCGCCGGCCCGCGGGCCATGAGTACAGGTCCGTTCCGAACATGACGCGCTCGGGGTCGAAACGCACCGCGAACTCTTCGATGAAGTCGAAGTTGTAGCTCAGGCTGGTGTCGAACACGATGTTGGCCGCGACGTCCGCCACGAAGAAGCACTGCCGCGTCGCCTCGTACGACGAGAAGGCATCGAGTGCCAAGATCGTCAGGTCCGGGAAGGACCGAGCGATCGATGCGAGCTTCCAGAGCGACTCCTCGGGCGTGTCGTCCATCGCGTGGATGATCGGTACGAGCCCCAGCTCCCCGATCCGATCTAGGTATCGCAGGATCCACTGACTGTCCATCGAGACGCCCTGGAAGCGGGTGTGGAAACTGATGGCGGCGAGCCGGAGGTCCGATGCGACTCGTTCGATCTCGTCGAGCGCGTGGCGGCCGTCGCGCGGCTCGACGATGCCGCATGCAACCGGGAACCGGTCCGCAGTGTCGTCGCGGTACGCAGCGATCTCGTCATTGATCCGCCGCGTGTCGGCGATGCCGTTCGGGCGAAGGTAGCCATGGCCGGGGATGACGAGCGCTTGTCTGATCCCCCCTTCGTCCATGATCCGGAGCCGCTCGGCAAGCTCGACCCGCGCGACCTCAGCCGCGTCGCCGGCAGCGTCGTCGAGCTCACCGCCGAGCGCGTCGAAAGCGCGCCCGACGTGGTGGTGCACGTCGAAGACGTCGAAGCCGACGTCTGCGATCACCCGCCGCTACCGAGCCGCGGCCACAGGCGCAGCGCGTTCTCGCCGAGGAAGCCGAGTTGGTCGGGGGGTGACAGCTGTGAGCACGCGGCACGGCCCAGCTCCACGAGAGCGGCGTACGGACGGTCATGGGTCTGTGGGTAGTCGGAGCCCCAGAGCAGACGATCGGCGCCGAATGCTGCAGCGAGGTGCTCGACGAGGTCGCGTGCGTCGCCCGTGGACTCGGCCTGTTCCAGCAGGTGGCAGGACACCTTGAGGTTGAGGTTCGGCAGCGGTGCCAGCTCGAAGAAGTCGGTGGCCTTCGAATACGGCGGGCCGCCGCTCAAGTCGGGAAATCCGCAGTGATCGAGCGCGACCGTGACCTCGGGAAAGCGCTCGAGCATGGCGCGCAGCTCGGGAAGCTGGTTCGAGAGGATCGTCACGACCACAGGGAGTTCCAACTCGGCTGCCACTTCCCATATCCCGACAGCTTTCGGGTCGTCGATTCGAGAGAGGGTCGGGTTCCCGATGGCGAACAGCCGCACGCCGCTGACGCCTTCGCTCCACATGGCGCGCAGTCGACGAGCCGTGTCGTCGACGGTGTCGAGGATCACCACGCTGGCGAGCCGCTGCGAATGCGTCTGGGCCGAGTCGATCACGTAGCGGTTGTCGAAGCCGTACGCGCTCATGGGCTGGACGAGCACGGCACGGTCGACGCCGGCGGCCGCCATGAGGTCCAGGAAGTCCTCCACCGTGACCGGTGCCTCACGGAACCAGTCGAGGCCGATGCCGGTGGGACGAAGCGGGTAGCGGTCCTGGTCGGCGGCGACGACGTGGACGTGCGTATCGACGATCACACGGCGGCGGGCATCGGTATGCCGTAGAGCCGCGCCGCATTCCGTGCGAGCACGCCGGCCTTCTGCTCGTCGTCGAGGTCGTCGCGGTCGTGGATGATCCGAACTGTGTCAGGAAAGGCGCAGTCCCAGTGGCAGTAGTCCGAGGCGTAGCAGACGACGTCTCCCATCACGGTGAGCACGTACGGGACGGTGCGCTCGTCGGGCTCGCAGCTGACGAAGCACCTCCCGTCGACGTACTCGGAGGGCCGCCGGTCGATGAGGGGTGCCTGGTCCGGCACGTGCTCCCAGTGCTCGTCGAGCCGCTCGAGCCAGAACGGGAGCCAACCGGCCCCCGCCTCCAGGAACCCCACGCGGAGCTCCGGAAAGCGGTGGAGCACCCCGCCGACCGTGAAGCACGTGAGTGCGAGCATGGCGCCGACGGGGTGCGTGAAGGCATGCACGGTGAGGATCGAGTCGAGACGCTCGATCACGAACGGGACCTGACCCGGCGCCTGGCCGCCACCGTGCACGCACACCGCGACGCCGAGCCGCTCGGCCGTCTGCCACACGACGTCGAAGGACGGATGGTCGAGGTTCTTGTCGAGGATGTGCTGGGCGCACACGAGCCCGACGAAGCCGTTCGCCCGCACGCAACGCTCGAGCTCCTCCGCAGCCGCCTCGGGGTCGATCATGGGAAGCTTCGCCACGAGCTTCAGCCGGTCGGGCGCGTGGGCGGCGAACTCTGCGCGGGCGTCGTTGAGAGCACGGCAGAGGGCAATGGAGAATTCGCGGTCGTGGAGCGCGAACTCCTCCCCCGACCCCGGCGGGAAGAGCACGGCGACGTCGATGCCTTCGAGGTCCATGTCGTCCAGCCGCGCCGCGGGGTCGTACATCCCGGGTCGCATGCCCGCGATGGGCGTGATCTCGAACTCATCCTCGGCCCAGACGGGCTGACGTGGGTTGCGATCGCTGATCTGCATGCCACCGCCGGGCACCGCCGCCGCCGCCCGCCCGTAGTGCTCCTTGGTCGCGCGCACGTACTCCACCATCCGGGCCCGGAACCGGTCGGGCACCCGCTTGCGCCAGCCCCCTGGCTCCCCGCCGTGCCCGTCGGCGTCGACGACGTAGTACCCGAAGCGTCCCATCCAGCTCTCCGGTGGCCTTCACGGACGGCGTCTGACGGAGTCAGTTCTATCTCCTTTATGTTCTTCGCACGAGAACGACAACCCGGGAGGGCTCGTGAGCGACGACGTCGAGGGGTGGATCGAGGTCGACGACTCGCCCGAAGCGCTCCTCGAGCTGTTCGAAGGGCGCGGGTGGGGCGACGGGCTGCCGGTGGTCGCGCCCACCGCCGAGCGTGTGGACCGGATGCTGCAGACGCTCGACACCGACCCCGACGAGACCGTCGCGGTGCTCCCGCCCCGCAACGGCGCCGCCACCGGTCGGGCGATCGCCGTCAACGCCGTTCTCGCCGGATGCCCACCCGAGGTCATGCCCGTCCTGATGGCGGCGGCACGAGCGCTCGCCAGGCCGGACGTGAACCTCGAGGGCGTGCAGGCCACGACCCATCCGGTCGCGCCGCTCGTGATCGTGCACGGTCGCGCCGTCGACGACCTCGGCTTCAAC